>JBKKDM010000068.1:0-10427 GCA_046707905.1 Candidatus Limnocylindrales bacterium | reverse complement strand
GCTCCGAGGCTGGGGCGGTCGCGGCAGCCGGCGCCTCGGCCTTGACGGGCTCGGTCTTGGCGGCGGGCTCCGCGGCCGCGGCTCCGGCTTCCTCGATCACCGCGATCTCGGCGTTGTTGGGGACCGTCGCCCCCTCCTCGACCAGGATCTCCTTGAGGATGCCCTCGAACGGAGACGGGACCTCTGCGTTGACCTTGTCGGTGATGACCTCGAGCAGCGGCTCGTACTTGGCCACGTGGTCGCCGGGCTGCTTGAGCCACTTGCCGATCGTCCCCTCGGCGACGCTCTCGCCGAGTTGGGGCATCGTCACCTTCGCCACGTGTTCGGTCCTCCGTTGCAGCCCGGACGGCCTGCAGGCGCCATCCGCGGGCCTAGTTTCGCGCATCGGGCCAAGAGCCGCGAGGAATCGAGGGTTGCGTTTCAGTCCTGACAGCGGAGCGAGTAGTCGTGGGTCGGGAAGCCGCTCGGAGAAAGAGCGGACGATCGGCGATCCCTCTTGGAACCCGACGCCGCCGATTGGGGCTACTTCGAACGGGCACTCGCTGTCTTGGCCGCCCGCGCCGCGAGGGCGTCCGCGACCACTTGCGGCTGCTGCGCGATGGCCTTCGCGGTGATCCCCTCCAGCTCGGAGAAGAGCTGCTCGTCGACCTTCGTGAAGTTGAAACAGGTCTTGCCCTGCATCCGCTTCCGGAGCTCGGGCGACATCGACGACTGGAGCCCGCCGTCATACGCGCCCATCAGGTAGTAGCTGACGTAGGCCTTCCCGACGCGGGTCCCGCCGACGTAGCCCCAGGGCGCGCCCTCGTAGCCGGGCAGCTCGAGGTAGATCCCCTCGGGGCCTTCCTTCAAGACGATCAGCTGGTCGCGGTATGGCTCCAGGATCGCTCGGAGCCGCGCTTCCACCGCATGCAAATCGGCCATCACTTGTCCGCCATGTAGCCGAGGAAGCCCTTCGCGACGACGGTCTCAAGGGCGCTGGCCAGGTGCTCGTCGATCTCGGTGAACCGGAACACCGACGCGCCGGTCTTGTGGCGGAGGAGCTCCGGCGGGGCACCCTCCAGCAGCTCCGGGTTGCCATGCATCGGGAGGAAGTTGAACTTCACCGCCCCATCGACTGGCTGCACGCCCGCGAACCAGTCGTGCTTCTTCGCCCCCTTGCGCCGCAGGACCGGCATGGAGTAGATCGTCGACTCCCCGAGGTGCTCGCGGTAGGGATCGAGGATCGCGCGGAGCCGTAGCTCGACGGCTTTCAAATCGGTCGGCATCGCGCCTAGTCTGCCGCATCTCGTTGCCGTGGCCGAGAACGTCGGATTCGTTTTCGGCGAGTGCGCTCGACGATCGAAGACCTTCGATGAAGAGCAAGCCCGCCGCCGCCCGCGCGGTTGGAGCGCCCAGCCAGCGTCGCAGCTCTGTGCCGCGGTCTGGGTACGCGGCAAGCATCACGCCCGCATGCCGCGCGACTCGCCGGCGCGGCGTCGGCAGCGATGGCAGCACGAGGAGGCGTGCGACCAGGCGGGCGTTCCACCCGAGCTGCTCGGCCGCGACCCGTCCGGCGAGGCGTGCCTTCTCGTCGTGCTTCCGTAGCGTCCCCTCGATCGCGACAAGCTCCGTATTGACCTCGACGACGAGGAGGACCCGCTCGCCCGCGTGCCACGCGAGGACATCGATCGAGCCCCGCTCGCCGAAGGCGCTGTAGGAGACGTCGACTCGGATCCAGCCACCCTGCCCCAGCAGCGCGACCACGCGATCGACGATCGCGGCATGGCCCTCGTCCGCCAGCCGGTCGAGATCGCCACCTCGCCAGCGAAGCTGCGTTGAAAAGTCTCCGTCCAGCTCGCGCGCAACTCGCCGAAGCTTGGCGAGGGATACCTCCTCGAGCCGACCGCGCTCGATGAGCGATATGACGTGTTGCGAGACGCCGGCTCGTGCGGCCAGATCCTGCTGGCGCCAGACGAGGCGCTGCCGCAGCGCACGAAATCGAGCTCCGATCCAGACGTCCTGCATCGGTGGATCCTGGCGGGGGGCGATTACGTGGCGATCACCTAGCCAACTCCCGACTGGTATCCACCGGTCCGCGACGGATTCGGTCGCGACGGGGCCGGACACGGGGCCGATTTCAGGATTACCAGTCGCCACGCGACTAGGTGACCGCGATCCCGCGACAGGCGTGGATAGCAGTCGAGTGACGACTAGGTGATCGCGCCTGGCGCGGCTCAGCGATCGTCTCGGGCCGGGCGATAGATACCAGCCGGGCCCCTCAGTGCGCGCGGAGCGTCCGTTAGTACGCGGCGAGCTTCCGGATGCCGTCCGCGATCTTCTCGGGGTTGACCATGAACCAGTCCTCGAGGACGTGGTTGTAGGGCACGCCGGGGACGTCCGGCCCGGCGATGCGCGTGACCGGCCCGTCGAGGTAGTCGAAGGCCTCCTCGGCGACGATCGAGCAGATCTCCGCGCCGTAGCCCAGGAAGCGGTTGTCCTCGTAGACCACGAGGCACTTCCCGGTCTTCCGCACGGATGAAAGGACCGTGTCCTTGTCGAGCGGGCGAAGCGTCCGCAGATCGACGACCTCGACAGAGATGCCTTCCTCCGCCACGACGTCGGCCGCCTCGAGGGCGTAGTGAGCCATCAGCCCGTACGCGATGACCGTGATCTGCGTGCCCGGATGGGTGATCGCGGCCTTGCCGAGCGGCACGAGGTACTCGTTCGCCGGCACGTCGCCGCGGACGGAGCGGTACATCTTCTTGTGCTCGAAGTAGAGGACAGGATCGTCGTCGCGGATCGAGGATCGGAGGAGACCGGCGGCGTCGTAGGGCGTCGACGGGATCACGACCTTGAGGCCCGGCACGTGGGCGAAGAACGCCTCGACCGACTGCGAGTGGTAGAGCGCGCCGTGAACCCCGCCGCCGTACGGGGCGCGGACCGTCATCGGGACGCCGAAGCCGTTGTTCGAGCGATAGCGCATCCGCGCCGCCTCGGAGACGAGCTGGTTGAAGGCCGGGTGGATGAAGTCGGCGAACTGGATCTCGGCGATCGGGCGCAGGCCGTTCATTGCCGCGCCGATCGAGGTCCCGATGATCTGCGACTCGGTCAGGGGCGTGTCGATGACCCGGTCCCCGCCGAACTCCGCGAAGAGCCCATCCGTGGCGAGGAAGACGCCGCCCTTGAGGCCCACATCCTCGCCGAGAAGGATCACGGACTCGTCGCGCCGCATCTCCTCGGACATCGTCTCGCGGATCGCCTCGATGAACGTCTTGAGGGCCATCAGTCGACCGCGCCTTCGGCGGCGCTCTTGTCACCCTCGTGGCCTTCGAGGCCGTGGCTGCCCCCGAACCCCCACGCCGGCGGTGTCTCGCCTGGCCAGTCCTCGGCGAAGACCCACTTCATCGCCGTGTCGGGCGTCGGGTCCGGGGCGTTCTCGGCGTAGTCCGTGGCCTCGTCGATGTCCTTCTTCACCTCGGCGGCGATCTGGGCCTCGAGCTCCTCGGTCAGGACGCCGGCCTCCTTGAGCTGGGCCCGGAAGCGCGGCAGGGGATCGTTCGCCGTCAGCCCAGCGAGCTCTTCGGCGGATCGATATTTGGTCTGCTGGTCGTCCGAGGAGTGGGCCGTAAGGCGGATTACCTTGGCCTCGATCAGGGTCGGGCCATCGCCGCGGCGGGCCCGATCGACCGCTTCCTTGGCCGCCGTGTAGCAGGCCAGCACGTCCGCGCCGTCGACGATCACGCCGGGGATGCCGTATCCGGAGGCCCGATCAGCCACGTTCGGGGTCGCGAGCTGGCGTTCGACCGGCACGGAGATCGCGTAGCCGTTGTTCTCCACGCACAGGATGAACGGCAGCTTGTGGATCGCCGCGAAGTTCAGCCCCTCGTGGACGTCGCCCTGGTTGGAGCTGCCTTCGCCCATCGAGGTCATCGCGACCTGGCCGGTCTTCCGGATCTTTGCCGCGAGCGCGATCCCGACCGCGTGGAGCATCTGGGTCGCGACCGGCGACGAGAGCGAAACGAGGTTGTTCGCGACGTTGCCGTAGTGGCCGGGCATCTGGCGCCCGCCGGACGAGAGATCGATCGCCTTGGCGTACTGCGCGGTCAGGATGTCGCGGGCCTGCATCCCGAACGCGAGGCACGTGGCGATGGACCGGTAGAACGGCGCGATCCAGTCCTTCTTGCGCTCGAGCGGCCAGGCGATCGCGGCCTGCGCGCCCTCGTGGCCTTGCCCCGAGATCACGAACGGAATCCGCCCGGCGCGGTTGAGGATCCACATCCGCTCGTCGACGGCCCGGGCGGTCGCAATGACCCGGAACATCCCAATCAGGTCGTCGTTCGTCAGCCCAACGGAGGCAGCGAGGTCCGAGGCCTTGCCGGAGGCCTTGCCGGCGCCGGGCTTGGTCGTTGCCATCAGCGCCCGCTCATCAGAAGTTGATCGACTTGCCGTCGACGGCCATGGCCGCCTCGCCGATGATCTCCGCGAGAGTCGGGTGGGCGTGCGTGGCGCTGCCGATCTCCCACGGGGTCGCGTCGAGGCTGAAGGCGAGGGTCGCCTCGGAGATGAGGTCGGTCGCGTGCGGCCCGATCACGTGGACCCCGAGCGTATCGCCGGTCTCGGTGTTGCCGATGACCTTCGCGAAGCCCTCGTACTCGCCGCCGATCAGGGCCTTGGCGACGGCCTGGAACGGCACCTTCCCGACCTTGTACGGCAGGCCCTGCTCCTGGCATTGCTGCTCGGTGAGCCCAACGGAGGCGATCTCGGGCCGGCAGTAGGTCGCGCGCGGCTGCGCGACGTAGTCCATCGGGTGCGTTTCCTTGTCCCCCGCGATCGTGTGCGCGGCGAGCAGGCCCTCGTGGCCCGCGGTGTGGGCGAGCATCAGCCCACCGACCACGTCGCCGATCGCGTAGAGATGCTGCTCGCGCGTCCGCATCGACTTCAGGTCGACCTTGACGAAGCCGCGCTCGATCTCGGCCTTGGTCGTCTCGAGCCCGACGTCCTCGATGTTGGGGGCCCGGCCGGTCGCGACGAGGAGCTGCTCGGCGGAGATCTCGGCCGCGTCCTTGCCGTCCGGCCCGACCGACAGCGACACGCCGGTCTTGGTGACCTTGACCGCCTTCGGATCGAACCGGGCGTTCGTCATCACGGTGATGCCGCGGCGGGTGAAGGTCCGCTCCAGCGCCTGGCTGACCTCCTTGTCCTCCAGCGGCACGATCGACGGCGCGTATTCGAGCAACGTGACCTTGACGCCGAGGTCCTGGTACATCGAGGCGAACTCGACCCCGACCGCGCCCGCCCCGATGACGATCACGTCCTTGGGGATCGTGTTGGTGGTCAGAACGTCGTCCGAGGTGATGATCCGCTTGCCGTCCGGCTCCAGGCCCGGCAGGGACTTCACCCGGGAGCCGGTCGCGAGGATGACGTCGGTGCCTTGGAGGATGCGCTCGCCGCCCGGGTTGTCGGTGTCGGGCTCCATCTGGACGCGCACGTTGCGCGGCCCGTCCAGCCGGCCCCTGCCCTGGACCCAGGTGACCTTGTTCTTGTCGACGAGGCTTTTGAGACCGGTCCAGAGGCGCTTCACGACCTGGTCGCGACGCGCGGCCATCTGGACGTAATCGATGACCGGGTCCCCCACCCCGATGCCGAAGTCCTTGGCGTGCCGGATCCGCTCGGCGAACGCGGCGGACTCGAGCAGGGCCTTGGTTGGGATGCAGCCGATGTGGAGGCAGGTCCCGCCGATCTTCTGGTTGTCGACGAGGGCGACCTTCAGGCCGAGCTGGGCGGCGCGGAATGCCGCCGAATAGCCGCCGGTCCCGGCGCCGAGGACGACGAGATCGAAGTCATTGGAAGAGCCGACGGCCATCGACGCGGATGGTAGTGCGCGGCCCCTCGATGCGCACCGGATTGCAACGGGCGGGCACGCTGGCCGGTGCTATTCTCGCGCCCGTCGGTGCCCTTCCGTCGCCCGTCGGGGGGAGTCGTTGGACCAGTCGCTCCTGCTCCGAGTGCTCCTGGTGGTCCTCGCGTACTTCGCCGGCTCCATTCCGGTCGGCGTCCTGGTCGCGCGGGTCAGCGGTGGTCCCGACCCTCGAACCATCGGCTCCGGGCGCACCGGCGGCACGAATGCGCTGCGCGCGTTGGGCCGGAAGTGGGCCGCGCTCGTGGTCGCCGGCGATCTCGCGAAGGGTGCGGTGCCGGTCCTGATCGCGCGGGTGCTGACGAACGGCGACTCGCTGACCGAGGTTGCGGTGGCGGGAGCCGCCGTCCTGGGCGCCGTTCGCTCGATCTTCCTGCAGTTCACCGGCGGGCGCGGTGTTGGGACCGGCGTCGGGACGATGCTGGTCATTCAGCCGCTGGCGGTGATCCTCGCGGCGCCAGTGTTCTTCCTCGTGATCCTGGCGACGCGCTACGTCTCGCTCGGGTCCCTGCTGGGATCTGCGGCGATGTTCCCGGCGACCCTCCTGATCTGGGCGGTCGCCTCTGGCTGGGTCCCGCCGGCCTACCTGCTCTGGGCCTTCGTGGGCCCGATCCTCATCTGGCTCGCCCACGCCGACAACATCGATCGGCTGCTCCACGGGACGGAGCGCAAGTTCGATCTCGGCCTAATCACCGGGAACGGCCAACGCCGCGCGTGACCTCACGCTTAGAGAGTCCGGCAAGGCTTCGGCGGTACGCTCTGCGGCCATGCCTGCAGAGTTCATTTACACGACCTACAAGCTTGGTCGGCACTATCCGCCCGATCGAACTGTCCTGGAGGACATCTCGATCTCGTTCTACCCCGGCGCCAAGATCGGCGTAATCGGGCCGAACGGCGCCGGCAAGTCGAGCCTCCTCCGGATCATGGCCGGCCTGGATGACGGGTTCGTCGGCGAGGCGCGGCTGACCCCCGGATTCACCGCGGGCTACCTGTCCCAGGAGCCGCAGCTGGATCCGGCCAAGGACGTCAAGGGCAACGTGCTCGACGGTGTCCGCCCCATCCAGGACCTAGTCGACCAATACAACGTGGTCATGGCCAAGTGGTCCGACCCCGAGGCGGACTACGAGGCGATCGGTGCGGAGCAGTCGATGCTCGAGGACAGGATCAATGCCGTCGGTGCCTGGGACCTCGAGCGCAACGTCGACATCGCGATGGACGCGCTCCGCTGCCCGCCCGACGACGCAGACGTCACGACGCTCTCCGGCGGTGAAAAGCGGCGGATCGCGTTGTGCCGGTTGCTGCTCCAGCATCCAGACCTGCTGCTCCTCGACGAGCCCACCAACCATCTGGACGCCGAGTCCGTGGAATGGCTGGAGCGGTTCCTGCAGGACTACGCGGGCACCGTTGTGGCCATCACCCACGATCGGTACTTCCTCGACAACGTTGCGCAGTGGATCCTCGAGCTGGATCGCGGCCGAGGGATCCCGTTCAGCGGCAACTACACGGGCTGGCTAGAGCAGAAGCTCGCGCGCATGGCCGGGGAACAGAAAACCGCCGACGCGAAGGCTCGAACGCTGGCCCGCGAGCTTGACTGGGTGCGGCTCTCCCCACGTGCCCGACAGGCGAAGGGCAAGGCGCGCCTCAGCGCCTACGAGCAGCTGCTCGACGAGGCGTCGAGCGACAACGGCGGCGCGCGCGATCTGGAGATCGTGATCCCGCCGGGGCCGCGGCTTGGCGACCAGGTCATCGAGGTCGAGCACCTGCGGAAGAGCTTCGGCGACCGGCTCCTCATCGAGGACCTGTCGTTCATGCTGCCTCGCTCCGCGATCGTCGGCATCATCGGGCCGAACGGCGCGGGCAAGACGACGCTCTTCCGGATGCTCGTTGGTGCCGAGCGGGCGGACAGCGGCACGATCACGATCGGCGACACAGTGGCGATGAGCTACGTCGATCAGAGCCGGGACGCACTGGACGCCCTGAAGAACGTCTACGAGGAGATCGCCCAGGGCGTCGAGTTCGTGAAATCGGGCAGCCGCGAGATCCCAGCGCGTGCCTATGTCTCGTCGTTCAACTTCCGCGGCCCGGACCACCAGAAGCTCGTCGGGACGCTCTCGGGCGGCGAGCGCAACCGCGTCCACCTCGCCAAGCTGCTCCAGTCGAACGGCAACGTCCTGCTCCTCGACGAGCCGACGAACGACCTCGACGTGGACACGCTCCGGGCGCTGGAGGCAGGCCTCGAGTCATTCCCGGGGTGCGTCGTCGTCATCAGCCACGATCGCTGGTTCCTCGATCGGATCGCCACCCACATCGTTGCGTTCGAAGGAGACAGCCAGGTCCGCTTCTTCGAGGGCAATGTCAGCGACTACGAAGCCTTCAGGCACAAGGAGCTCGGCACCGCCGCCGATCAGCCACATCGGATTCGGTACAAGCGCCTTGCCAATTGACCGAGCAACGGACGAGAGCCTCGGGAGGGCGTCCACGCGCTGGCCACCCCCGAGGGAACCGGAAGGCCCTGAGCAACCTCGAATGCAAGCCACGGCGCGGCTCACGTGACATTAACAACGCTGACTGAGCTGAGTGCGTGCGTGGCCGCTTCAGCGACGATCGAATGAACGGGAAAGACCGAATCCAGATCGACGGGATCGTCCTGACGCCGCGGATGCAGTCCACGCTTTCGCAGGCGGCGCGGTACGCGCGCCGGTACAGCCATGACTACATCGGGACCGAACACGTCCTGCTCGCGTTCCTGAACGACGACGGTGGCATCGGCCCCAGCCTGATCCGCCACTTCGGGGACGGTGAAAAGATGCGGAGCGGTCGAGCACATCCTCGAGACCCCGCCCGAGCCCACGGAGCCGCCAGGGTCCGACGCACCGTCCTGAGCGGCGATGCGAAGCGCCTACCCTTCGTGTCATGAAGGTTGGACTTTCGCTCCCGGCGTCGGGCGATCGCGGCGGCGATGGCGGCACCTGGGCGCAGATCGAGCGGCTGGCTCGCACGGCCGACGATGGCGGCGCCGACAGCATCTGGATCGCTGACCACTTCTTCTATCGCGACGAGGACGTCGAGATCGGGCTTCACGAGTCGTTCACGCTGCTGACGGCGGTCGCGGCGGTCACGACCAGGGTCAACGTCGGTCCGCTCGTCGCGGCGACGTCATTCCGGTCGCCGGGGTCGCTGGCGAAGGTCGCGGCCACCCTCGACCTGGTATCGCAGGGGCGCCTGATCCTCGGGCTCGGGTGCGGCTGGCACGAGGCCGAGTACAAGTCTTTCGGCTACCCGTTCGATCATCGCGTCAGCCGGTTCGAAGAGATCGTGTCGGCCGTCCGGTCGCTGCTCCACGGCGAGCGAGTGACGGTGGATGGCAAGTGGATCAAGCTCGACGATGCGGTCATCCTGCCCAAGCCGGATCGGGCCGTCCCGCTGCTCATCGCCTCGAACGGTCCGCGGATGCTCGACATCACCGCGCGATTCGCCGACGCCTGGCAGGGGGCCTGGTACGGCCGACCGGGCGAGACCTTCCGAACCGAACAAGCGTCGCTCCTCGCGGCCTGCGAGACGGCCGGGCGAACCACCCCCATCGAGATCTTCGCCGGCGTGGATTCGACCGATCAGGCCGACGAGGACCAGCCGCACATCCCGATCGATGCGTCGGCGATCGCCGAAGCCCTCTCGGAGTGGGAGCAGGAGCGCGTGGATCACGTCCAGGTGCGGATCCATCCGGGCACGCTCGCGAACTTCGAGATCGGCCTCGAGGGCATCCGACGCTTCAAGGGCTAGAACCTCGGCCTCGCCCGCTCAGCCGAGGTCAGCGCAAGGCGCGGCCGAGCACGGATCGCGAGCGGACCCCAAGGTCCGTGAGCGACCGCGCGCAGGCCGCAACGCAGCGATGGCCCGGATCAGCGGGCGAGAATCGAAAACCCGGGCGGCTGACGCCCGGGTTCCCTGGTTACTGGCTCTGGTTCCGCGGGCCTTCGTGCGGCCCGCGTGCCGAGAGGAGTGCTAGATCGTGATTGAGGTTCCCCTAGCCCCGCATGGAGCGGAAGCAATCGGAGCAGTAGACGGGCTTGCCGCTCGTCGGGCGGAACGGGACGCGTGCCTCGTTGCCGCAATTCGAGCAGGTGGCTGCGAACATCTCGCGGGGACCGCGGTCGTAACCGCCGCCGCCACCGCCTGAGCTGTAGCTGCCACCTGAGCTGTAGCCACCGCCGGCGCCGCCGCCGGCCCCACCGTAGCTGCCGGCACCTTCGCCGTAGCCCGATGAGTAGCCGGCACCGCTCGACTGGCGGGCCGCCTTGCGGGCGGCTCGGTCAGTCGGGCAGCGGCGCGGCTCGGTGAAGCCACGCTGTGCGTAGAAATCCTGCTCGGACGCCGTGAAAACGAACTGCTGTCCACAGTCCGCGCAGGTCAGGTCTTTATCGCTGTACAAAAGAACTCCTCTCGGTCCGACCTTCCGCGATCCCGCTCGGGTCTCGCGTCAGCCGTGAGAGGAGTCCGGTTCGTGGTCTGTCGATCGAATATGCAGTGAGGA
>JBKKDM010000067.1:0-25106 GCA_046707905.1 Candidatus Limnocylindrales bacterium | reverse complement strand
TCTCGGCTCGCCCGGGGCACTCCGAGCACCAGACGGGATTGACGATCGACTTCGTCGCCGTCGGCGACACGGGCCTGACCAGCAACTGGGAGGTCACCCGGACTGGCGCGTGGATGGCCAGGAACGCTTGGGAGTACGGATGGCTCATGAGCTACCCGAAGGGTAAGGCGGACGTCGTCTGCTACAGCTATGAGCCGTGGCACTACCGCTACGTCGGCCGCGAGCTCGCGAAGGAGATCCACGACTCCGGGTTGACGATCCGCGAGTACCTCTGGGCCAACTTCACCCAGGTCGATCCCGCCTGCGTCGCGCTTCCCGCACCGAAGCTGCAGACGCCGGGCACGCCACGGTCGTGTGCCTTCCCTGAGCCGGTGGCCTCGGACACACCGTCGGCTGCGCCCGGGACAGGCGGGCCCCCGGCGAGCTCGGACCCCTCGGTGGCGCCCGGGGCCAGCGGCGGTCCCACATCGAGCCCTGGGCCGGAACCCGCGAGCTCCCTCGAGCAGGCGATGCCGATCGGCATCGCGCTCGTCGCCGTCCTCGTGGGCATGCTCGGGTTCGTCTTCTGGCGGAACGCCCGCCGGAATGCTCGCTACAGCTGACGGGTCCCGTCAGCCTCGACCGATCAAGGTCACCTCGAACGCGGCAACGTCACCAATCGACTTCTTCGTCGCCGATTGCATCGTCTTGCTCACGCTGATGGCGAGGCGTCCGCCTCCGGCGGGCATGACGCTGGAGCCAAAGGCCCGGCCATCGATGGTGCCCTCGACGTGCTGCTGCCGCAGGCCTCCGAATGCAGTGTCAGATCCGTCGGCACGTCTGCCACGGCCAGGCCGCCGGCCTTCTCGGGATTCCAGTAGCGAATCGGGGCCTCGAACCGGATCGGCTCCATGCCCATCCGGGGGATGGTCACACGGGGCGTGTTTCGGGGCCCTACCCACCGAGCGTCGCGGCCAATCGACTGGCCGAAGCCGACCACCTGGAGGAGCCGCCGACATGGTCCGTTCGCCTGGCCGTCGACGCGTGGGCGTCGTCCTCATCGCCGCCGTTCTCGCGGGATGCTCGGGCGGCGCGACGCCGACGCTCGCACCGCGCTCCGCGGGTCCTGCCGGATCTGCCGAGGCGACCGCAGGATCGGGGGCTCCCGCCTCGCCGTCGGCGACCGTGACCGACCCGCCAGGAACCCCGGTGGCCTCCCCCGATCGAGACGCCGGGACCGAGCGCGAGGACGCCCACGGCGTGGCCCAGGTCTGGGTGCCGGGCGGCGTGTTCACGATGGGCTCCGAGATCGGGTCGGCGACGCCGCCGTCCTGGGCGACGAACCAGGTCGCCAGCGAGCGTCCGGCCCACGAAGTGGCGATCAGGCGGGGCTACTGGATCGACACGACCGAGGTGACGGTCGCGGCATTTGCCGAGTTCAAGGCCGACGGCGGCTACGACAACGAGTCGCACTGGTCCGAGCAGGGCTGGGACTGGCGGCAGCGCAACGCCGCTGCCGAGCTTCCCGATCCGTGCCAGGAGCAGGAGGCCGACGAGCCGCAGGTCTGCGTGACCTGGTTCGAGGCCGAGGCCTACGCGGCGTGGCGCGGCGGCCGCCTCCCGACAGAGGCCGAGTGGGAGTTCGCCGCTCGCGGGCCGGAGTCGCGGATCTACCCGTGGGGCGACGAGTACGACCCGGAGCTCGCGAACCTCGACGGCGGCACGGCGCCGAGGGCGGTAGGCAGCTTCCCGGACGGCGCGAGCTGGGTCGGAGCGCTCGACATGGCCGGCAACGTCATGGAGTGGGTCTCCGACTGGTACAGCACCACCTACTACGGCGAGGGCGTGCGCGACGACCCGACCGGTCCGGCCGACGGCTCCATCAAGGTCGAGAAGGGTGGCTGGTGGGGCCCACCGGACGACGCCGGCGCGTACATCGGGCGTGGCGCGTTCAAGTACTACGAGGATCCGCCGTTCTACCAGGACCACCACATCGGGTTCCGGATCGTCTCGCTCGACTGACGAGCGGGGCGACGCCGCCGCACGACGTTATTGCGACTCAGTCTCGATAACTGTTAGAGTCTGGGCATGGTGGACTCAACCACGATCGTTGGGGCACTCGAGGATGCAGGCTATCGCCTGACCTCGCCCCGGCGCGCGGTCGCGAATTTGATCGGCGAGAAGCGCGGCCACTTCACCGCCCATGAGCTGCTCTCGGAGTCGCGGCGCCGCCGCCTCGGCGTGACCCGGGCCACCGTCTTCCGCTCGCTCGACGTCCTCGCCGACCTGGGCCTCATCGAGCGCCTCGACCTGCCCTCGGGCGAGCACGCCTTCGTGGCCTGCCAGACGGCCCACCACCATCACCTCGTGTGTTCGTCGTGCGGCCGCTCGACCGAGGTCGACGACAACGGCCTCGAGGGCGTCGCCGCCTCCATCGCCCGCCAGTCGGGCTATCGGGTCGATACCCACCGACTCGAGCTGTTCGGGCTCTGCCCCGCGTGCCAGGAGCGCGGCTGAGGTGTGGATCGCCTCGTTCCTGCCGTTCTTCTCCACGCTCGCCGGCGGCTACGCGGCCCTGCGGCTTCGGCATCGGCTCCACGCGCTCATGGCGGTTGCCGCAGGCGTCGTTGTCGCGACCGCGATCGCGGACCTCCTGCCGGAGGCGTTCGAGCTGGTCGGCGACGGTGGCGCGCTCCAGGTCGGGATCGCGGCGGTGTGCGGGTTCATCGGCTTCAGCTTCCTGGAGGCGTTCCTCCACCAGTCGAGCTTCGAGCACGGCGGCGCGCCCGGCCACGACCACTCCGAGGACCACGACCACGTGGGCGCGCTCAACCCGGCGCCCGCCGCAAATCGGGCCCGACGGGACACCGGGATCATCGGCCTCCTGCCGCCGATCAGCCTCGTGATCCACAGCGCGATGGACGGCCTGATGATCGGATTCGCGTTCCAGGCCGGCGACGATGTCGGGTTGATCGTCCTGCTCGCGGTCCTGGCGCACGACTTCGCCGACGGGATGAACGTGTTCACGATTTCTTTGGACGCCGCCCGGGGAACCCGGCTCGCGATCGCATTCGTGTTCATCGATGCGGCCGCTGCGCCGGTCGGCGGCTTCCTCAGCTCCCTCATCTCGATCGACGACAACACGCTCGGCCTCCTGCTCGCGACCTTTGCCGGGGTCTTCCTGGCGGTCGGCGCGGGGCACCTGCTGCCCGAATCGCAGCATCGAGACCCCCGCCGGGGACCGCTGATGGTGGCCCTCGCGGCTGCCGGCGCCGCGTTCGCACTGCTGATCCGGGCCATCGCGCCCGCGTAGGAGTGGACAGAGGAGGAGCGCCGATGCACGCACCATCCGGCCTCGGGCCGATCATGCAGATCCTCGTTCCCGTGGCTGACGTCGAGAAGGCAACCGAGTTCTACGAGCGCGTCCTCGAGCTGCCGCTGCTCTACAAGTACCCGGGGAACGCGTTCTTCAACGCCGACGGCGTCAGGCTCTACCTCGCGCAGCCAAGCGAGGCCGACTTCGACGGCCGCGCCTCCATCTACTTCCAGGTCGAGGACGTCACCGGCACGTTCGAGCGGCTCGTCGCCGCCGGCGCCGCGGTCCGGGAGGAGCCGGAGATCGTCCATCGGGACGAGGCATACGACCTGTGGCTGGCGTTCGTCCAGGACCTCGACGGCAACAACATCGGGCTCATGCGGGAGGCGCCGAAGGGCCTCGAGCGCGGCTAGGGCTTCGCCTCGGCCGCCTTCCGCGCCGTTCGCGCCTTGTTGCGCCGCGGTGCCGGCGAGTCGGGCGAGGTCTTCTCGTGGTCGCCGCGCTCAGCTTCCGAGGGCGTCTCCACCGCGGCCGGGTCGATCGGAACCGGGGTCTCGCGGTCCTGCAGGCGCTCGAGGATCACCGTGATCCCGGCGACGATCGGCACGGCGACGACGGCCCCGAGAATTCCGCCGATGGTGCCGCCGAGGAGGAGGCTGACGAGCACGAGGAACGGCGAGAGGCCGACGGTGTTGCGCATCACCATCGGGACGAGGACGTTGCCTTCGATCAGGTGAAGGAAGAAGTAGACGCCGAGGGTGAGGATGACGGCGTCGGGGCCGAGCGTCGTCGCGACGAGGAGCGCGGGGATGACCCCGATGATCGGGCCGACGATCGGGATGGCCTCGGTGATCGCGGCGATGAGCGCGAGCAGGAGCGCCGCCGGGAGGCCGATGACGCTGTAGGCGATCCCGGTCGCGACCCCGATCGTGCCCATCAGGATCAGCTGGCCGCGGACCCACAGCCCGAGCCGGGACTCGACCTGGTTCCAGGCGTCCCGGATGCCGGCCCGACGTTGCATCGGCAGGAAGGCAAGGGCGTATCGCTGCAGCCGTGAGCGCTCGGTCAGCCAGAAGAACACCAGCGCCAGCAGCGTGATGAGCGCGGCACCGATGTGGCCGACGGCGACGGACGCGTCGATGATGGCGTCCGAGCTGGGTGGCGGCCCGGGTTCGAACGGCGCCTTGATCGTGTCGATGAGCGATGAGATGCCCTCGGCGAGCGGCTCGGGTCGAAGCTGCGCGGCCGACGCCCGGACCTGCTCGAGAAACGCCGGCACCCGCGACAGCGCCGAGCCGAGCTGGACGACCGCCGCCGGGACGATGAACACTGCGATCCCGACGACGGCCGTCAGGAAGACCGCGTAGACGATCAGGATGGACAGGCCGCGACCGATCCCGGTTCGGCCGCGGATCAGCGCGACGAGCGGCTCCAGCGCTGCCCCCAACAGGACGGCGAGGAACACGAGCAGCAGCACGTCGCGGGCGAGCGACGCCATGAACGCCAGGAGCAGCACGAAGCCGACGCCGACCGCGAGGCCGACGCCGCGCGCCACCCAGCTGAGCGATTCCGATCGCATCCATCCCTCCCGGAGCACACGCGGGCTGAGCCCAGCGTGCGATGGAGATTGTGGGGTTCGGGGCCCCGCTTGGTGATCCATGCCGCCGACAGCTCATTGCAATTTCGCGGCGTCAGTGGAGCGCTGCGCCTCCGCCATCGACCTCGGCCAGCCGGCGACCAAGGAACGCGCGTTCCACCTCGTTGGACGTCAGCTCCAGGGCGGCGCGGTAGGCGCTTCCGGCCTCCGCTGCTCGTCCGAGCCGGCGCAGGAGGTCTGCCCGTGCGGCGTGGAAGTACGGGTAGCCGGCGAGGGCGGGCTCGTCGGCCAGGGTCTCGAGCATCGCCAGGCCCGTGGCCGGGCCTTCTGCCATGGCGATCGCAACGGCCCGGTTCAGCTCGACCACCGGCGAGGGCGTGAGATTCGCGAGGCGTCCGTAGAGCGCGGCGATCTGCGGCCAGTCGGTCGCGCCGGCGTCCGAAGCCGCGTCGTGGAGGGCCGCAATCGCGGCCTGGACCTGGTACGGGCCCGGGCGGTTCACCCGCAACGCGCGGTCCAGCAGCGCCTGACCCTCATCGATCTGGCCGCGGTCCCAGCGCGCCCGGTCCTGGTCCTCCAGGAGCACCAGGTCGCCGCCTTCGCTGGTCCGCGCCTCGCGCCTGGCGTCGTGGAGCAGCATCAGTGCGAGGAGGCCGATCGCCTCGGGCTCGTCGGGCATCAGCTGCGCGAGCATCCGGGCCAGCCGGATGGCCTCGGCGCCGAGCTCGCGACGGACCAGCGCATCCCCCGCGGTCGCGCTGTAGCCCTCGTTGAAGATGAGGTAGAGCACGCGGAGCACGGCATCGAGCCGCACCGGCAGGACCTCGACCGGGGGAACGCGGTACGGAATCCGAGCGTCGCGGATCTTCGCCTTGGCGCGCACGAGGCGCTGCGCGAGGGTCGCCTCGGGCACCAGGAAGGCCCGCGCGATCTCTGGTGTCGCGAGGCCGCCGAGCGTCCGTAGCGTCAGCGCGACCCGCGCCTCCGGGGCGAGCGCCGGGTGGCAGCAGGTGAAGATCAGCCGAAGCCGGTCGTCAATGCCGTCCGTGTCCGTCGCCTCCTTGCCCCCGGTCCCGCGGTCGAGATGGGCCTCGACGCGGGCCTCGCGCTCGAGCAGCTCGGTCTTCTCCACGAGACGCTTCGCGCGCCGCAGCCGATCGATCGCCCGGTTCCGGGCCGTCGTCGTGATCCATGCGCCCGGGTTGTCGGGGATGCCGTCCACCGGCCAGACCTCCAGGGCCCGCGCGAATGCGTCCTGCACCGCCTCCTCCGCCAGGTCGAAGTCGCCGAGCACGCGGATCAGCGTGGCGACGGCCCGGCCGGACTCCTCGCGGAAGACCCGGTCGACGACGTCGTGCGCGGAGCTCTGCCTCAAGCGGCGGAGCCGGGCGACCCGGTCACGCGCCGGGCATCTGACCTGAGGCGAAGTCGACGATCGGGCGGACCTCGATCGACCCCCACTTCGCGCCCGGGCACGCGGCACCGAGCGCCAGCGCCTCGTCCAGGTCCTTGGCCTCGACCAGGTAGAAGCCGCCGAGGGCCTCCTTGGTCTCCGCGAACGGGCCGTCCGTGGTGAGCGTCTGGCCGTCGCGGATCCGAACCGTGGTCGCCGTCGTCGTCGGCTGGAGCGCCTCGCCCGCGACGTAGTGGCCCTTGTCCCGGAGCATCTGGGAGTAGGCGTTGTACTCGTCCATCACCGCGCCGATCTGGGCAGGGTCGGGAGCGGCCGTCGGCTCTTCGCTGTAGATCAGGACCAGGTACTGCATCGGCGTCCTCCTTGTGCGGCGTGGCTTGCCGCCTCACCGATACGACGAACGACCGGGGCGCGAATCGACAAGGTCTCGGGCGGGCCACGGTAGCATCGGCGCATGCCGAAGGAGCAGGAGGTCCTCCGCGTCGGGGACCGCGAGGTCACGGTCACCAACCCGAGCAAGATCTTCTTCGAGGCGAGCGGGCTGACGAAGCTGGACCTCGTCCGCTACTACCTCGCCGTCGCGCACGGGGCGTTGACCGGCGCCGGCGGCCGGCCGATGGCGCTGAAGCGGTTCGTGAACGGCGCGGCGGGCGAGGCGTTCTTCCAGAAGCGGGCGCCCGACAACCGGCCCGACTGGCTGCGCACGGTCACCTTGTCCTTCCCGTCCGGTCGAACGGCCGACGAGATCGTCGTCGACGAGGCGGCCGGGCTGGCGTGGATCGTGAACCTCGGCTGCATCGACCTCAATCCGCACCCGGTCCGCGCCGACGATCTGGACCACCCGGACGAGCTGCGGGTCGACCTCGACCCCGTGCCCGGAATCGGCTGGTCGCAGATCCGGGATGTCGCGATGGTTACCAAGGAGTCCCTGGAGTCGGTGGGTTTGGTTGGCTGGCCCAAGACCTCTGGATCGCGCGGAATCCACATCAACGTCCGGATCGAGCGGAAGTGGACGTATCCGGAGGTGCGGAGGGCCGCGCTCGCGATCGCGCGGGACGTGGAGGCTCGCGCGCCGTCGATCGCCACGTCGAAGTGGTGGAAGGAGGAGCGCCACGGCGTGTTCCTCGATTACAACCAGAACGCCAAGGACCGGACCGTCGCGTCGGCGTACTCCGTTCGACCGCTGCCGGACGCGCGGGTCTCAACTCCCCTCTCGTGGGACGAGGTCCCGACCGTCGAGGCCGAGGCGTTCACGCTCCAGACGGTGCCGGCGCGGTTCGCGTCGATCGGCGACCCGGGGGCCGGGATTGACCAGGCCGTCGGGTCCCTGGAGGCCGTGCTGGAGCTCTCCCAGCGCCACGAGTCCGAGGGCCAGGGCGACGCGCCGTGGCCGCCCAACTACCGCAAGCAGGAGGGCGAGCCGCCGCGCGTCCAGCCGTCCCGCCAGCGCCGGGCCACCGCGGACTACGACACGCCCGAGGCCGAGGCCGAGCGCGAGAAGAACCGCGCCGCGATGGAGAAGCGGTTCGCGGCGGAGGCCGAGCGACGCGCGGCCGCCAAGGCCGCCGGGACACCGATCCCGTCGAAGCCCACCCCGACCGGCAGGCGCCGGTCGAGCGTGCCGGTCATCGAGATCTCGCGGGCCAAGACGAAGTCCGAGGCGCTCGAGGGGCTGGAGCGCTGGAAGGTCAAGCACCCGGCCGCGGCCGGGGCGCTCGAGGAGGCGGACGTGCTCGTTGATGGGATGCGCGGCCGGTCATCTCTCTGGTACCGGGTCCGCGTGAATCTCACCCACGTGCCCGAGGCCGATCGCCCGGAGCAGGCGGCGCTGGAGGTCGACTACGACCCCTGGGCCGAGTACGCGTTCCCAGACCGCGCCGGGCAGCTCGAGCGCGCGCCGCGCACACGCGCGGCGAAGGCCGACCCGAGCCCCGCGTCCGAAAACTAGTGCGGCACCTGCGGGCGGCGATCCGGATCGCGGCGCCGCCACTTGCCGTCTGGGACCTCTACGCCGACGTCGAGCGGTCGGTGGAGTGGGTGCCGTTCGCGGAGGAGATCCTGTCCGTGAGCGGGCCGCCGGGGCTGGGGCAGGTCTACCGCGAGCGTACGCGCCTCGGCGGCATCTCCGACATTGCCGAATGGACCGTGATCGAATGGGATCCGCCGCGGCGCCAGGTCCAGCGATCCACGGGCAAGGGCATGGATTCGCGCCTCGTGATCGCGGTGGAGCCATCCGGGAGCGGCAGCCTCGCGCGCCAGGAGGTCATCCTGAGCTCCCGCGCGCCAGGCCCGCTCGGCCGGATTCACGAGCGACTGTTCGGGATCGTCGCCCAGCGTGGGATCAAGGCCGCCCTCCAGGCCGCCAAGGCCCGCCTCGAGAGCGGCTGACGCGACGAGGAGGATTGGAGCCGGCGCAGGTTCAGCGTCCGTACTTGAACGGGTAGACGACCCAGGCGTCGGTCGAGACGACGTGATGGTCCGGCACGGAGCGGACCTTTGAGCGGTGGGGCTTGTAGTGCAGGACCGCCGTGGTCGGGGTGCCACCGGCGAGCCGGACGCGCTCGACGACGGCTTCGATCGTCGTCCCGGTGTCCCAGACCTCGTCGACGATGAGGACCCGCTTGCCGCGAAGCAGCGGGTCCGAGGGGAACTGCAGAAAGGCCGGCTGGTCGCCTGGCTGGCCGTGGTCGTCGTAGTAGGCGACGGCGGCGACGAGGATGTCGCGGTGGCCGAGCAGGTAAGCCAGCATCCCCGACGGCACGAGCCCCCCACGGGTGATCGCAAGCAGCACGTCATGCCCGCTGCCGACCTGTTCCGCGAGCCGCTTGACCAGGACCTCCAGCGCGTCCCAAGTCACGTTGTCGCGCTCCACGAACGTCGTCTCCGCGCCGGCGGTCTCGACGTCCGTCATCGGGCGGGGCCCTGCGCCGTCACGACCCCGACCCGAAGATCTGCGCCAGCTCGAAGGCCGCCGTCTCCTCGAGCTGGTCGTAGCGGCAGTCGGCGGGCTGCTTGTCCGGGCGCCAGCGCTTGAAGGTCGTCCCGTGGCGGAAGCGGTCGCCCTGGAGGTGGTCGTAGGCGACCTCGGCGACGCGGTCGAGCCGGAGCGGCTCCCACGACAGGTCCTTGCCGCGGTTCCAGCGCGATGTCGCTCCGGGCAGCCGCTGGCCCGAGGCCTCCGCCGCCTGCGCCCATTCCGCCCACTCGCCCCAGGGATGGCCTTCGAGCGCGTTTTCGCGCAGGGGCTCGAGCTCCTTGGCGAGGGCCTCGCGGCGGTCCCAGGTGAACGACGAGGTGACGCCGACGCTGTGCAGCGTGCCGCCGTCGTCGAACAGCCCCAGGAGCAGCGACCCGATGTGCGTCCCGGGGCCGTTCTTGTGCCACCGGAAGCCGGCGACCGCGCAGTCCGCGGTGCGTTGGTGCTTGACCTTGATCATCGCCCGCTTCCCGGGCTGGTACGTGCCGTCGAGGCGCTTCGCGATCACCCCGTCGAGCCCGGCGCCCTCGAAGCGGTCGAACCAGTCTGCGGCGAGCGCGCGATCGGTCGTGGCGGGCGTCAGGTGGATGGATGGATCGAGGTCGCCCTTGAGCGCCTGTTCGAGTCGAGCCCGCCGCTCGCCCTGTGGCTTCTCGCGCAGGTCCTCGTCCCCGAGGGCGAGCAGGTCCCAGGCGACGAACGACGCCGGCGATTGCTCGGCGAGCATCTTCACCCGAGACGCAGCCGGGTGGATGCGGAGGAGGAGCGCCTCGAACTGCAGCCCGCCGTCGCCCGCGATGACCACCTCGCCGTCGAGGACACATCGCTCCGGGATGGAGGCTCGCAACGGCGCTTCCAGCTCCGGAAAGTAGCGGTTCAGCGGCTTGAGATCGCGCGACTGGATGTACGTCTCGTCCCCATCCCGGAAGACCAGCGCCCGAAAGCCATCCCACTTCGGCTCGTAGAGCCAGCCCTCGCCCTCGGGCAGGCCGTTGGCGGGCTTGGCGAGCATCGGCTCGATCGGCGGTTCGAAGGGCAGCTTCACCTCGTCACGGTACCCCGCCCGCCGGCCGAGGGTCGGTGCATGTGCGCTGGGAGCCGAACGCGGCCACATGCCTGGGAGTCATGAATTTAGGTCGAACAGCCGTCCAAGGGCACCGTCGCGGTTCTTCCATGCCCCGGCGTCATCTATGTGCGACCACGGAACCGGATCCCGCGGCTTCTTGGCCCTTCTGATGCATCCCAGTCATTGCCGTAGCTTGGAGCCGCGGCGACGTCGCGGAGCGCGGTTCTATCGCCCGCGGCGATGGTCGACCACCCGGGGACGCTCGTCGGATTACGGCTGCGGCACGCGAGCCGCTAGACGACCTTGTCCTCGGGCAGCTCCTCGGCGAACTCGCGACCGAGGCGCGCGGCGTCGTAAGCCTTGCCGAGCTCATGGTGGTAGGGCACGCCGCTGAACTCGTGGTGGGAGCGGGTCGGGAAGTCCGAGCCGGCCTCGAACTCGCGGCGTTGGAGCTCGATGTAGCCC
Organism: Candidatus Limnocylindrales bacterium; assembly: GCA_046707905.1. Lineage (GTDB taxonomy): Bacteria > Chloroflexota > Limnocylindria > Limnocylindrales > CSP1-4 > UBA5189. The sequence goes on along the minus strand of JBKKDM010000067.1, from coordinate 14,292 downwards.
TGCTCCTGGCGCTCGGCCATGGCCGCGAGCAGCGTCGAGAGCCCGTGGCCCGCGGCGTGCTGGCCGCCGAGGGTGATGAAGATGAACTTGAACCCGAGGTCGCCGAGCTGGGCGAACGTCAGCGGATCGGGATCGAGGAACCACTTGAACGACGACGACCAGTTGAACGCGAACCGCGCTTCCGGGAAGCGCTTCCGGACCTCCGCGGCGAAGGTCTCCACCGGCTCCGGGTCCGATGTGGGGAACTCGCACCAGACGAGGTCCGGGATGCCGGTGTCGAGGTAGCGGCAGGCCCGGTCGATCGCCAGCTCGAGGCCCCGTGCCGGCTCCGGCGCGTCGATCGCCGACAGACCATCCGTGCGGGCGATGATCGTGAAGTCCTCGCGCCCGAGGTCGTCCGCGACGGCCCGCATCATCCGGAGCTTGCCGATCATCTCCTGCGCGGGCACGAGGGCCTTGCCACCGATGTGGCCGCAACGCTTGGGCAGAACCTGGTCCTCCAGGTGCGCTGCGGCGACACCGGCCGTGACAAGCAGCTCGGTCTGGCGCTGGACGTTGAAGATGTTCCCGTAGCCGGCGTCCATGTCGACGACGACGGGCGGGATCTCGAGGAGGTTGGGCGCGATGCCCTTCGAGGGGTCGCCCACGGCCTGGGTCAGCTGGAACTTCCGCAGCGCGCTCACGGTCCGGCGCGCGCCGTCGGCGATCTCCGGCCCGCTGTAGAGGTCCATGTCGGTGGTGCCGAGGTGGCCGATCGCAAACGAGTAGCCGCTGAAGTAGACCGCCTTGTAGCCGTGGTACATCACGAGCTGGGCGCCCATCGGGTCGTAGACGCCGGGCCCGAAGAGGTACGGCTCCGTCCGAAGCAGCTCGCGGAAGCGCGTGGCGGGGTGTGTCCAGCGCGATGCGGGAACCTGGAAGCCGGCCGGCAGGAGGGGCGTCGGGGCAAGGGCCCGGACCTGGTGGCCGGCGGGCGCTGCGGCGGGAGCCTCCACGTTGGCGGCCGGACGGGTTTCGGTTTCGCGGACGGCGGTCATTGCGTTGGCCTCAGTCGTTCGCGTGGTCGGCGTTGCAGTCCGCGTCGTCGAGGCACTGGCACTCGCCGGGGTCGAATGCGGTCGGGACCGCCACGTCCTCGCGGGGCTCGGCAGACAGGTTCGACGGAGTTGTCATCGGCGTCTCGGGGACGACGCGGACGAACGGGGCGCCGCCAACGGCGTCGCTGTCGGGATGGTGGACTTCGATCGTGATCCGGGTCGGTGCCTGGAGTGTCATCTCGACCTCCCTCGTGAGACGGCGGTGCGTCCGCCGGAGGCGTCACGGTGGCAGGACTGTGCCATCACGTCCAATCGATCCATTGGATCGGAGACATCAGCATCCGTTATGGTTAAGTACGAAGGGAGCACCGGGACATCCTCCCGCAATACCGGAGCGGAGCGAACCGCATGCAGTTGGCACAGGTCGAAGGCTTCCTCGAGGTGGCGCGGCGCCAGAACCTGAGCCGCGCCGCCGAGGCGCTGTTCATCACGCAGCCCGCGCTCACGGCCCGCCTCCGGGCCCTCGAAGCGGAGGTCGGCAGCCCGCTGTTCCGGCGCGGCCGCCGCGGGATGGCCCTCACCGACGCCGGCCGGGCATTCCTGCCGTACGCGGAGCGGGCGGTTCGGGCGCTCCGGGATGGGACGAGCGCGATCGAGCGGCTCCCCGCGGCCCACGAGCTCGTGCTCGGCGCGGCGCCGGCGATCAGCACCTACGTCCTGCCCCAGCTCCTCGTCCGGTTCGAGGCCGCTCACCCCGATGTCCGCCTGAGCGTGCGGACGGGCCACTCGGAGCAGATTTTGGAGCTCGCCGTGCGCGGCGACGTCGACGTCGCCCTGGTCCGGGAGCTGCATCACCCGGACCTCGAGACGCTCTTCCTGTACGAGGACGAGCTGGTGCTGGTCGTCGAGCCGCGCCACCCGCTCGCCCGGACCCATCGGGTGACGATCGATCGCCTCCGGGACGCTCGCCTGATCCTGTTCGACCGGACGTCGAGCTACTACGACCTCACGAACGCCCTGTTCCGACCGGCGGGCAGCCTGCCCCGCGGGGTCATGGAGCTCGACCACATCGATGCGGCGAAGCAGATGGTCCTCGCGGGCCTGGGCATCGCCCTCCTGCCGACGACCGCCGTGGCGGGCGAGCTCCGCGACGGGACGTTGCGACGGGTCGACCTGGTGGGCACGCCGCCGATCGAGCGCCGGATCGTGGCCGTGCGGCGCCTCGATGACGAAAACCGGTCCGAAGCGGCCGCGGCGTTCTGGGGACTGCTCCTCGACTTCGAGGATCCGCGCGATGGGGCGGCCGGGGCAACCGGCCGGGCCGACTCGCACGGCGCCCCCTAGAGTTCGGGCCGTGACCGCACAGACGCCGGAGCAGGCCCGCAGCGACGAGTCGGAGCCGCTCTCGACCACCCGCTACGACGCGATGGCCGACGGCTATGCCCGCTTCTGGGCCCCGGTCCTGCGCGAGTCGGCGGAGCGCCTGCTCGAACACCTCGAGCCCGCCGTGGCGGCGGCGCTGGCGAGGCGCGGCGCGAGCACGGACACCGCTCCGCGCCTGTTGGACGTCGGTTCGGGCACCGGGACGCTCGCGCTCGCTGCGGTCCGTCGCTGGGATACGGTCCACGTCACTGGGCTCGATCCGTCTGGCGGGATGCTCGATGTCGCGCGGCGCAAGGCAGATGCGAATCTCGCGCCCGAGGCCGCGGCCCGCTTCGCGACCGTCGTCGCCTCGGCGGACGAGCTGCCCGATGGGCTCGGCCCGTTCGATGCCGCGATGTCGTCGTTCGTGCTCCAGCTGGTCCCGAGCCGCGCGGCGGTGCTGCGCGAGATTCGCCGCGTCCTGGCGCCCGGCGGGACGTTCGCCTGGGTCACCTGGCAGCTCAGCGAGCGTGCCTTCGAGCCGGACCGCGTCGCGAACCAGGTGCTGGACGACTTCGGCTTCGACCCACCGGAGCCCGACCGCCGACCCGGGGACGTCGCCTCACCCGCGGCGGCGGCGCTCGGAATGCGTCGTGCCGGGTTCCGGGACGTCACCGCGTGGTCGCACGACCTCACCTACGCCTGGGACCCCCGAGGCTACCTCGAGTTCCTGACGGACTTCGACGAGGCCTCGCTCTTCGACGACCTCGATCGGGAGGAGCGCGTCGAGATCGAAGGTCGGATCCTGGAGGGCCTGGAGCAGCTCAGCGCGGAGCAGCTGACGCTGCGCCTGCCGATCGTTTATGCGATGGGGATGAACCCAGGGGGGAGCAAACCGGGGTGACCGCGAACCCAGACGCCGGCGCCACGATCAGGTAGCCGCGTGGCGGCTGGTATGCAACGACCGCAGCGCTGCCGGCGGTTTCGTGAGCGCGAACGCGGTGGCGACCTTTGTCATCCAACCGAGTTGGCGGCTCATTGACAGGGCTTGCGTGGATGCCAGCCACCACGCAACTGCCTGATCCGGCGAGCCGGGCGACCGGGGCGACCGGGGCGAACCGGGTGACCGGGGCGAGCCGGGTGACCCGGCGAGCTCCACCACCCGGCGGCGAGGGTCAGCCCTCGTCGCGCTCCTCGGACGAGCCACCGGACTCGGCGGCGCCACCCTCGGCGCCTTCGCCCTCGGCAGCCTCGCCCTCGGCCTCTTCGCCCTCGGCGGCCTCGGCCACCACGGGCTCCTCCTCGACGCGCGGCGGAAGGACCTTGGCGACGACCTCGTCGAGGTCGGTCAGGAGGGTCGCATCCGATGGGATCTCGAGGTCCCGAACGTGGATCGCGTCGTCGAAGCTGCGAAGCACCTCGATCGAGTAGTGGATCGACTGCGGCAGGTGGTCGGGCAGGGCCCGGACGCGGACGCTCTCGATGGTGTGCAGCAGGGTGCCGCCGGCGTTCTCGACCGCGTCAGAGATGCCCTCGGAAACGAGGGGCACGTCGACCGTCAGCTCCTCCGTCATCCGGACCACGTAGAGGTCGACGTGGAGCGGCCGTCGCGTCACCCGATGGGTCTGGACACCGTGGACCAGGACCGGCGCGGCCTTCTCGCCGTCGATCGACAGGTCGATGAGGGTGTTCGCGCCGGCGTGGCGCCGCAGGCTCTCGAACTCATGCGTGTCGACCGAGACGGAGTTCGACTCGAGCCCGCGTCCGAAGACCACGGCCGGCAGCCGGCCGGCGGCGCGGATGTACGAGACCTTCTTGCCCGTGACCTCGCGCCGTTCGGCGGCGAGCTTGGGGCGGGCGGGAGCGGCGGACATGCGGAACAGGGCCTCCGAGACAGGTAGGGCGCGTACGGTACCACGACACGACCCGCCGGCCGTGCTCGGACGGCTTGCCCCTACCATGAGGCTCCCATGGCCGCCACGATCCTCGTCGTCGAAGACGAGCACGCCGTCGCCCGCGGGATCCAGTACGCGCTCGAGCAGGAAGGCTACGAGGTCACGCTCGCCCGATCCGGCGAGGAGGGCCTCGAGTTCGCGACCCGCTCGGCCCCGGATCTCGTGCTCCTCGACGTCCGCCTGCCGGGCATGGACGGCTACGAGGTCCTCCGAAGGCTCCGAGCCGCCGGCACCAAGTCGCCGGTCCTGATGCTGACCGCCCGGGACGAGGAGGTCGACAAGGTCATCGGCCTCGAGCTGGGCGCCGATGACTACCTCACGAAGCCATTCGGGCTGCGCGAGCTGCTCAGCCGCATCAAGGCCCTCATCCGCCGGGCCTACGGCGACCTGGCGGACGCCGCGGGCGGCCGCGTCATCCGCCACCGGGACCTCCTGATCGACCTCGACCGGCGGCGCGTCCAGCGCGGCAACCGGCGAATCAGCCTCACCCCGACCGAGTTCGAGATCCTCCGGCACCTGGCGAGCAAGCCGGGGCGGGTCTACACCCGCTCGGAGCTGCTCGACCTGCTGCGCGACTACGAGGCCCTCGACCAGGACGAGAAGACGATCAACGTCCACGTGAGCCACCTCCGGGACAAGCTCGAGGACGATCCGACCCATCCGGCTTTCGTCCAGACGATCCGCGGTGTCGGGTACGCGTTCGCCGAGCGCTGAGGGGCGGGCGGAAGCCCTCGCCGAAGGCCTCGCGCCGAAGACGTTCCAGGGCCGGCTGACCCTCGCCTTCGTCGCCGTCGTCGCGGTGACGCTGGGGCTCGTCGGGGTCCTCGTGGTCAACCGCCTCGGCGCCTACTTCGACCAGCAGCAGGAGGAGGACCTCCGCTCGCGAGCGGCGGGCGTCGCCCGCTACGTCATCGACATCGCGGAAAGCACGGCCTCGATCCGGGCCGGCCACCCGGTCGTCTCGATCGACGGCGACCTCGACCCGGTGGTCGCGCTGGAGCTGAAGAAGGACAGCCTCCAGCGATTCATGGCCGATCAGCTGGCCCAAGCCAACGTCCAGTACCGCCTCGGCACCACCGACGGCGAGGTCTTCTTCCCTGCGACGAACGGCGCCTTCGCCGCGAGGCACGATGCACAGCCCCGACCCCAGCAGGCGATGGAGCCGGTCTCCAGCGACACGGTCGTCCTCGAGAACCGGTCGGTGCCCGTTCCATACGCCGTCGAGGTCACGCTCTCGAACCCGTTCACCTATCGCGCCGCCGCGATCACCAACGTCAGCGGGCTCCTCGCGATAATCGGCCTCATCGCCCTGGCTGTCGCCGTCGTGGTGGCGGCCGCCCTCACCCGGCGGATCACCACGCCCGTGCGGCGCCTCACGGAGGCGAGCCGCGACCTCGCCGAGGGCGACTTCGCGCGGCGGGTGCCGTCCGAGGTGATCGAGGACGGGCCGGTCGAGCTGTCTGAACTCGGGCTCCAGTTCAACGCGATGGCAGAGCGGCTCCAGGAGAGCGTCGAGATCATTCGCCGCGACCGGGATCGGAGCCGCGAGTTCCTCGCCGACGTGTCCCATGAGCTCCGAACCCCGATCGCGGCGCTGCGGACGTTCAACGAGCTCCTCACGGAAGGGGCCGACGACGACCCCGCGGCCCGGGCCGAGTTCCTCGAGACCAGCCGGGCCCAGCTCGAGCGGCTCGACTGGCTGGCCCAGAACCTCCTGGAGCTCTCCAAGCTCGATTCGGGCCTGGTGCTCCTCGACCTCCGGACGGAGGACCTCCGGTCGTCCGTCGAGCAGGCGGTGGAGCAGTCGGCGCCGACGGCCCGGCGTCGCGGCGTCGAGCTCACGATGGACCGTCCCGACGCGCCGATCCCGCTCCGGCACGACCCGGTCCGGATCGGCCAGGTGGTCGCCAATCTCATTGGCAACGCCATCAAGTTCACGCCCCGGGACGGCTCGGTGCGAGTGGACGTTCGTGGCGAGGCCGATGGCGGCGCCTCGATCACGGTCGCCGATACCGGGATCGGGATCGACCCGGGCGAGCTGCCCCGGATCTTCGACCGGTTCTTCCGCGGTTCGCGGGCATCCGAGGCGCGGGGGAGCGGGAGCGGCCTGGGCCTCGCGATCGTCCGGGGGATCGTGGAGATGCACGGCGGCACGGTCAGCGTCGAGAGCCGGCCTGGCGTGGGCGCCACGTTCCGGGTCATGCTTCCCGCCGATCCCCGGCCACCAGCCGGGGCGATCGGCGCGAGCGTGGTGGAAACTTCACCGTCACCCGCGCAGAACCTGAATCCAGAACCGGCACCGTAGGACCAGATGACGCAGCCGCCCCAGGGCTCCGACACGGAGCAATACCCGATTCCCGCCGACGATCCGCCGCCGGATCGCGAGCCGGGAGACACCGAGACCGTCTCCTATTCGCCAACGCCGGAGCCGCGCCCCGAGTGGGCCCGCTCGGCCTGGCTCGACGCGGGTCCGAGCGCCGGCGCGGCCGCGATCGCTGCTCCCACGGCAATGCCCGGCGCCGAACCGGTGCCGGTCGCCACCCAGCCGGTCACGCCCGCCCGGGCCAACGGCGGCACTGGCGTGGGGGCCATCCTCGCGGCCGCCGCGCTGTCCGCGGTGCTGGCCTCGGGCGGCACGGTGCTGGTCCTCCAGAGCACAGGCGTCCTCGATCCGCCCACCGGCGGGCCGCAGCAGCCCCCGGTGACCGCGAGCCGTGGCCCGCTCCCGCCCGAGGACTCGTCGGCCGTCGTGGACGCGGCGGCGAACGTCAGTCCCGCGGTCGTCCGGATCATCGTCGAAGGCGTCAGCACGGATGCCTTCGGCGGCACGATCCCGGAGACGGGTGTCGGATCCGGCGTGATCTACGACGCGTCGGGCTGGATCCTGACCAACCGCCACGTCGTCCAGAACGAGGACGGCGCCACGGCGACGCGGATGACGGTCGAGCTGAAGGACGGTCGCGAGCTCGCAGGCACCGTCTACGGCATCGACACCCTGACCGACCTCGCGATCGTCAAGGTCGATGCCACGGGGCTCCCCGCCGCGCCGATCGGGCGCTCCGCGGACATCCGGGTCGGCCAGCTCGCGATCGCGATCGGCTCGCCCCTCGGCACGTACACCAGCACTGTCACCACGGGGATCATCTCGGCGACCGGGCGGACGGTCCGAGTCAGCGCGGAGGACCAGCTGACCAACCTGATCCAGACCGACGCCGCGATCAATCCCGGCAACAGCGGCGGCCCGCTGCTCGATGCCGCGGGGACCGTCATCGGGATTAACACCGCCGTCGAGCGCGACTCGACCGGCATCGGCTTCGCCATCCCCATCGACATCGCCCGGCCGATCATGCAGCAGGCCCTTGCCGGCCAGGAGCTGGCCCGCCCGTACGTCGGGATCCGCTACGTCGCGGTCGACGCCAAGGTCAAGGCCGATGAGGACCTCTCGGTCGACTACGGCGCGCTGATCGGCCCGGCGACCGGCAGCGACGGCGAGTCCCTTCCCGCGATCACCGAGGGCAGCCCCGCGGAGGCGGCCGGCCTCAAGGACGGCGACGTGATCCTCTCGATCGAGGGCCAGGCCATCGATGCCGAGCATCCGCTCGACGCGGTCCTGACGAGCTTCGCCCCGGGCCAGACCGTCAAGGTCTCGATCCTCCGTGGCTCGGAAGAGCGCGAGATCAGCATCACGCTCGGCACACGCCCCGGGGGCCTCTAGCCGGAGCGCTCCTGCGGTCCTGTTCCCCCGTTCGCGGCGCCGCGGACACGGCGGATCTCCACGGAGGCGTGGTCGAGCGGGCCACCGAGACGCACCTCGGGCTTCCGAACCCGAACGACCACCCCCTGGACCAGCGGGTGGCCGCCGAGGACCTCGTGCGCGATCGACTCGGCCAGCGCCTCGATCAGGTTGAACGTCGTCGACTCGACGACCTGGCGCGTGACGTCGTAGACGCCGCGGTAGTCGACGGTCCTCGTCAGGTCGTCCTCGAGGCCGGCCGGCTGGACATCGACGGCGAGCTCGACGTCGACCTCGAAGCGCTGCGGCTCGGCCTTCTCCCAGTCGTTCACGCCGTGGCGGGCCTGGAAGACCATGTTGGAAAGGACGATCGAATCGGTCATCCCATCCAGCCTCGCACGATCGCGTCGGCCATGCGCGCGGCCCGGACGTTCTCGCGGACGTCGTGGACCCGGACGATGTCGACGCCCGCGGCGATCCCAAGGGCGGTCGTCGCTAGCGTGCCCTCGACGCGCTGCTCGACCGGGAGGTCGAGGACCTTGCCAATGGTCGACTTTCTAGACGTGCCGAGGAGGATCGGGTGTCCGAGCTCCCGGAGCCGCGCCAGGTCGCGCAGCAGCTCCAGGTTGTGCTCCGCGGTCTTGCCGAACCCGATTCCCGGATCGATGAGGATGGCGTCGTCGGCGACCCCGGCGCGGCGGGCCTTGTCGATGGCTCGGCGGAGATCGTCGAGGACCTCGGGAATGACGTCCCGGTAGACCGCGTCCGCGCGGTTGTGCATCAGCACGATCGGGACGCCTCGGTCCGCGGCGATTCGCACGAGCGCGTCGTCGTCCGCGACACCCCAGATGTCGTTAATGGCGTGGGCGCCGGCAGCGAGGGCGGCGGCCGCGACCTCGGGCTTCGTGGTGTCGATCGTGAGCGACATCTCCGGGAGCGCGTCGCGAACGGCCTCGATCACGGGGATGACCCGTGCCAGCTCGTCGCCGAGCGTCACCGCCGCGTGGCCCGGTCGGGTGGATTCCCCTCCGATGTCGAGCAGGTCCGCGCCGTCATCCGCCATCGCCATGGCCTGGGCGACGGCGCGCGCAACGTCCCCCGCTTCCGGCTCGGCGTCGACGCGGGGAGCCGTCGCGAGACCGTCGCCCGAGAACGAGTCCGGCGTGGCGTTGAGGATGCCCATCACGAACGTCCGCTCACCCCACCGAAAGGTACGCGGCCCGATCGCCGTCTCGCCGCGAGCCGGATCCCGGGCCACTCCCCTGGCGGAGTGCCGATTCGCGCTCACGTGCCCGCCTCCTCCGGATCGCGGAGGAGCGGATCGTCGAGCCAGCGGCGGCGCGCTTCGCCGACGAGGTAGAGCGAGCCCGCGACGACCACGGGGCTGTGCGCGCCGCCGGCATCGCTCGAAACCGCGCGATCGAGCGCGGCGCCGGCATCGCTGCGCACCGTGACCTCGAGGTCGGGGCGGATCGCGCGCCAGCGCCGGGCCAGCTCGCCGGCGGGCATCGCCCGCTCACCGGCAACCTGGGTCGTGATCAGGCGGACGCCCGCCATGGCCTTCGCCTCGAGGAGGGCGCGAATGATCCCATCGACGTCCTTGTCGCCCATAGAGCCGTGGACGAGCGTGAGGGCCGATGCCGCCGGCTGATCGCCGCCCCCACCACCGTCGAGGAACGGCCGGAGGTCGTCCAGCGCCTGCGCGAGCGCCAGCGCACCGGCGGGATTGTGGGCCCCGTCGAGGAGCACGTCGCGGTCGTTGACCCGGAGCAGCTCGAGGCGCCCGGGCCACCGCGCAGTCCCGTACCCGCGCCGCCGCGCCTCGGCCGAGACCGTCGCGATCCCGGCCGCCTCGAGGGCGTCCAGGACCGCGTCCGCCACCGCCGCGTTGTGCGCCTGGTGGCGGCCCCGAAGCGAGACTCGCGTGGGACCAAGCGCGCCGATCTCGACGTCGATGCCGTCCCGATCGAGGCCGAGGATCGACGGCACCGCGACCTCGGCGAGCGGCGCGCCGACGCGCCGGGCTCGACGCCGGATCACCTGCAGGGCCCCGCCGGCGGCGCCCGTGACGGCCACATCCCCGCGCTCGATGATCGCCGCCTTCTCCCGGGCGATCGCCGCGACGGTGTCCCCGAGCCACGCCTGGTGGTCGAGGGCGACGTTGGTGATGGCCGCGACGCCGCCGTCCCAGGCATGGGTCGCGTCAAGGCGCCCGCCGAGCCCGACCTCGACCAGCGCGACGGTGACGCCCTCGTCAGCAAACCACCGGAAGAGCATCGCGGTCAGCAGCTCGAACTCGGTGGGCTGGCCGTGGCGCCGCTCGATCCGCTCGGCCGCCTCGAGGGCGTCGCCGACGAGCCCCGCGAACGTCACCGGATCGATGGGCCGGCCGTCGATCTCCATTCGCTCCCGGTAGGACACCAGGTGTGGCTTGGGGGTCGTCCCGACGCGGATCCCGGCGGCGCGCAGTGCGCTGCCGGCGAGCGCCAAGACGCTGCCCTTGCCGTTGGTCCCACCCACGAGCGCACCGCGGACCGCCAGCTGCGGGTCACCGAGAACGTGCAGGAGGGCCCGTGTCCGCCCCAGCCCCAGCCGAACCCCGAAGCGGCCTCGCTGCTCCAGCGCTCGAACGGCAGCCTGGTAGGCCCGCGCGGCGGCAGGATCGTGGATGGCGGAGTCTGGCGCGGCGCCCGGGAGCGAGGGCCTCAACGGGCGCTCAGCTCCTCCTCGTAGAAGACGCACTGGTTGAACCGCGGCGAGAGGCAGACGTCGTTGACGTAGCTCTGCTCCAGGTGCACGCCGCCACGGAGCTGGCAACGCGACACCACGCTGTCCTGGCGGACGATGCCCTTGAGGAGATGCGGCGCATGGATGGGCAGGGCGCCGCGGGAGCCGGTCACGTAGAAGTGGGGGCAGACGTTCCGGCGGAGGTTCGGCAGGCCGAAGGCCCGCGTCCGGGCGGGGTCGGATCCGCCGCCACCCACCGGATAGCCATAGCGGCGGTCCGGCGGTCGGCTGGGTTGCATCGCGGCAAACGGGTCGGGCCGCGTCTGCAAGCCCAGGTCCGGTTCGGGCGTGGGATCGCTCGAGACGCGGGCGATGGGGCCGAGGCCGAACGGTGGGCGTCCGCTGACGCGGGCCCCGCGACTCGTCTTGGGACCACCTTGTTGCACGTATTCCCCCACTCCGGCGGCGTCCCGGGCACCGCACGTCGCCAGCGTACACCGGGAATTGGTCCCGGCGGTACCGCTCCGAACCACCCCGAACCCATCCGGAGGTCGACGCCCGACCCCCTCGCCGTGGGAGCATAGGAGTCAGATGCCGTCGCGCCGCGATCCCACCCACGTCCGCCCTCGCCCACCATCGAGCGGGCGACCGCGCCTCCAGCCAGTCAAGACGGCGGCCCCTGATCGTCGTCGGGTGCGCCAGCACAAGGGGCTCGACGCCCGGCGGAAGCGGGCACCGTTGGTCCTCCGGACGGTCCTCGCGGTGTCGGTTGCGGTCCTCGCGGCCGGGGCCTTCGTCACCGCGAGCGGCGGGATCGGGCCTGTCCTCGCCGCACTCGGCGGGGGTTTCGACACGGCCTTCGGCAAGCTGACGGCGACCCCGGTCCCGTCCCAGACCTTTGTGCCGCCGGCCGACTCGCCGCGGATCGCCTCTCCTGAGCAGGAGTACACCAACAGCGAGACCATCGAGCTGTCGGTCTCCGTGCCGGTCGAGGTCCTTGGCGACCCAACGGCTCGCGTCCGGTTCTACCTCGCGCTCGAGGGCCTCGAGCCGGCGCCCGTCTTCGACGTGCCCGTCGGCACGACGAGCCGGATGATCGTGCCCTTCGACCTGACGGAGGGCCGCAACAACATCTCGGCGACGCTCTTCCGGGCCGAGGAAGAATCCGAGCACTCCCCGATCGTCACCTACATCCTGGACCTCACGCCGCCCAAGATCACCGTGAGCTCGCCCAAGAACAAGGCCGCGATCGATGCGCCGCAGGTGCGGATCAAGGGCACCACCCAGGGCAACACGACGCTCGTCGCGCGGAACCAGGCCAACAGCACCTCCATCACGACCGCGGCCGGCAGGGACGGCTCGTTCGACTTCATCCTGCAGCTCGGGACCGGCGCCAACGAGATCGAGATCACGGGCACGGATCCGGCCGGCAACGTCGGGACGAAGACGCTGACGGTGCTCCAGGGTTCGGACGATCTGGGCGTGCGCCTTTCGGCCTCGAGCTACCGGATCAGCATCAAGGACCCGCCGTCCTCGATCCAGCTCGTGGTCGTCGTGACCGATCCGACGGGCAAGCCGCTCGAGGGAGCGACCGCGTTCTTCACGGTCCAGATTCCGGGCCTCGCCCCGATCTCGAACCAGCTCACGACGGGCCCAGAGGGGCGGGCCGTGTTCACGACGCCGCTCGTCGGGGAGCTGGCAACGGGCGGCGGCATCGGCACCGTCCTGGTCACCAGCGAGCTGTACGGACAGTCGACCGACCGGGTCAGCCTGACCTTCGTCAAGTAGCCGCCCCGCGGGCGCAAAATCGATGCGCCGCGAGGCCGCAGCGCAGCTACGATGCGATTCGTGGCGATGTGGGTCTGCCCGCACTGCGGAGTTCCACAGGCAGAGACGGCGCGCTGCTGGGTCTGCCGTCGTTCTTCGACCACCTGTTCGACTTGCCGGCACTTCCGGACGTCCCTCGCGGCTGACGTCGGCTACTGCGCCAAGGACCGCTGGCGAACGCCGCTGACCGGGCGCGAGCTGCGAGCCTGCTGGGAGGAGGGGCGCCGGGCGGCTGCCGAGCCGGCCCCGCCAAGGGGCGCCGACGCGATCCTCGCCGTAGGAGGCCGGGACGATCTCGACGGCGACGGCTCCGCGCCCTTCCGAGGCGACCAGGAACGTCGGACCTGGACCACGGTTCGTGGCGACGGCGGCCCGCTCGACCGGCCCGATCCGATGCGCCTGCGCGGCTTCATTCCCATCGAGGAGCTCGAGCCGAGCAACGGTCCGGATGCGGCGGAGGCACCGGTGCCGCGCGCGTCACGGAGCCAGCGCGCGAAGGTCGCGGCGCCGCCGGTCAGACGGGCGGACCGCCCGCTGCCGGTCGACGACTGGGAGACGCGGGTCAGCCTCTTCGGCGAGGCCGAGCTCTAGCCGGTCGGGCAGGTCGCGACCGGCTGGGCCTCGGTCGTCAGGTCGATCGTGCTGCCGGGCAGTCGCTCCTCCCCCGGCGCTGGATCCTGGGCGACGACCTGCGACTCGTCGTCGTTCGGCCCGGAAATGTCCCCGACCTCGAACCCATCGTTCTCGATGTTGAAACGGGCGATGGCCAGCAGGTCGCAGCGGTAGTCGCCGACGGTGATCGGCTCGGGTGCGGGGGTTGGCGTGGGTGGGGGTGGGGGCGGCTCGGTGGGTGGCGGCGGCGGCGGTGGCGTGGGCGGCGGCGGTGGCGGTGGCGTGGGCGTGGGCTCGGGGGTCGGCGTGGGACTCGGGGTCGGCTCGGGTCCGTCCGAGATCACGTAGTTGACCGGCGTCCCCGGGATCACGGCCTGGCCCGCGAAGGGCTCCTGGCTGACGACCGAGCCGAGCGGGACGATCGCGTCGAACGCCGTGGTCCGCGTGCCCGGACGGAGGCCGGCGTCGATGAGGATGTTGAGGGCCTCGGATTCGGTGCGCAGCCGCAGGTCGGGGACGACCGTCAGATCGGCGGACTTCGCCATCGTCAGGTTGATGTTCTCGCCGGCGGCGAGCGTCGCACCGGCCAGCGGGTCCTGGCTGACCACCGTGCCGACCGTCGCGCTCGCTTGGACGAACGCCACCTGCAGGACCTCAAGCCCGACCTCGGCGGCCTTGGCCTGCGCCTCCAAGAAAGTCAGCCCGACGAGGTCCGGGACCTCGACCTGGGGCGGCGGCGACGCGCCCGGCCCGCCGATGAAGTTGGTCAGGAGGAACGCCGCGAGCGCGAGGATCGCGATGGCCAGGAGCGCCGTGATCCACAGCCACGGGCTGGTGGCACGATGCTCGACCTCGTCCTCGTCGCCGTCGTCCAGCGGCTCCTTGCTGAGCGTGTTGATTCTCGCGTCCGGGTTCGGCCTCGCGACGCCGGCGACGGTGTGCGCTCCCCCGGCGCCGAGCGCTGCCGCGGCCCCGCCAGCTGCCGCGCCCGCACCGGCGCCCATGCCGGCCGCGCCCGGAACGACACCCGCCGCCGTGG
>JBKKDM010000066.1:0-12832 GCA_046707905.1 Candidatus Limnocylindrales bacterium | reverse complement strand
GGCGCCACCGGCGTCGTCGGTCGAACCATGGTCCAGGTGCTGCGCGAGCGCGGCTTCCCGATCGGGGAGCTGCGGCTCCTCGCTTCGGCGCGGTCTGCCGGCCGGATGGTCGAGGTCGGCGACGAGACCATCGAGGTCCGGGAGGCGACCGGCGATGCCTTCGAGGGCGTCGACATCGCGCTCTTCAGCGCCGGCGGCGACATCAGCAAGGAGCTCGCGCCCCAGGCGGCGGCGCTCGGCGCGACGGTCATCGACAACTCGTCGGCGTGGCGCATGGATCCCGCCGTCCCGCTCGTGGTCAGCCAGGTCAATCCGGATGACCTCGAGTGGCACGAGGGCATCATCGCCAATCCCAACTGCTCCACGATGCAGCTCGTGCCGATGCTGATGGCCCTGCGCGACTCCGTCGGCATCGAGCGCGGCGTCGTCGACACCTACCAGTCCGTCTCCGGGACCGGCGCCGACGCCATCGCCGAGCTGGAGGGGCAGATCCGGGCACACGTGGCGGGCGAGCCGAAGCAGCACGCCATCTACCCCCACCCGATCGCCTTCAATGCGCTCCCGGAGATCGATGTCTTCCTCGACAACGGCTACACGAAGGAGGAATGGAAGGTCGTCACGGAGAGCCGCAAGATCCTGCACCTCCCGGAGCTGCGGATCTCGGCCACGGCGGTCAGGATCCCGGTCTTCGTGAGCCACTCCGAGGCCGTCCACGTCGAGCTGCGCGAGCCGCTGACCCCGGAACGCGCGCGCCGGCTCTTCGGCGGCGTCGCGGGCGTGGTGGTCCAGGACGATCCGGCGAGCCACGAGTACCCGCTGGCGTCGAACGCGGCCGGGCGCGACGAGGTCTTCGTCGGCCGGGTGCGCCAGGATCCGTCCGTGCCGGACGGGCGCGGCATCGCCTTCTGGGTGGTGTCGGACAACCTCCGGAAGGGCGCGGCCACGAATGCGGTCGAGATCGCCGAGGCCCTCGTCGAGCGGGGCTGGGTCCGGGCCGCGGCGCAACGGGGAACGACCCCGGCGCGCGTCGAGGCGCCCGCGTGACCTCCGCCGAGACGACGACGGGGGAACCGAGCGGCATCGGCACGGCGGCCATCGAGCGGACTACCGAGGAGCGGCACGCCGCCCTCGAGGCGATCGCGACGGAGGTGCGGGCCTGCACGCGCTGCCGGCTCGCCGAGACCCGAACAAAGGCCGTTCCGGGTGAAGGCCGATCGGATACCGAGGTCATGCTGGTCGGGGAGGGCCCCGGCCAGACGGAGGACCAGCAGGGCCGGCCGTTCGTCGGCCGCGCGGGGGACCTCCTTGTCAAGCTGCTCTCAACGCTCGGCTGGCGCCGGCAGGAGGTCTTCATCACGAACATCGTCAAGTGCCGCCCGCCGGGCAACCGTGATCCCGAACCCGACGAGATCGCGGCCTGTGCGCCGTATCTCCAGCGACAGCTGGAGGTCCTCGACCCGGCCGTCGTCGTGACGCTGGGCCGGTTCTCGATGGCCCACTTCCGGCCAGGGGAGCGGATCACCCAGATTCACGGCACGCACGTGCCGGCGCCAGAGGCGGCCGGCGCTCGCGACGCCCTCGCCTTCGCGATGTTCCATCCCGCGGCCGCGCTCCGCAGCTCGGACGTCGAGCGCCAGAGCTACGACGACATCGCGGTCCTGCCGCGGGTGCTTCGCGACGCTCGGACGGGACGCTCGCAGGCGCGCGGCGCCAGCGCCCCCGTCGTGGCGGCGGTGACCGCCGCGCTCACCCCACAGGCCATCCCCGACGCGCGCGACGACGCGCCGACCCTCTTCTGAGCCGCTGATGACCGACCGAAGCCCTTCGACCGATCCCGGCGATACGCCGCTCCGGATCATCCCGCTGGGCGGGGTGGGGGAGATCGGCAAGAACATGTACGTCATCGAGTACGGCGACGAGATCGTCATCATCGCCTGCGGCCTGATGTTCCCCGACGAGGAGATGTACGGCATCGACCTCGTCATCCCGGACATCACCTACCTCCGCGAGCGCAAGGCCAACGTCAAGGCATTCCTCATCACCCACGCCCACGAAGACCACGTCGGCGGGCTGCCCTACATCCTCCCGAACTTCCCCGGCGTGCCGGTCTATGCCTCCACGCTTGCCCGGGGCCTCCTCGGGATCAAGATCAAGGAGCACAAGCTCACCTCGAACCCGCTCCTGCCCCTGGATCCCGGCGACGAGCTCGCCATCGGGCCGTTCACGGCGATCCCGTTCCGCGTCGGCCACTCGATCCCGGACGCCATGGGCATCGCGCTGCGGACGCCCGTCGGGACGATCGTCCACACCGGCGACTTCAAGTTCGACCACACGCCCGTCGATGGCAAGCTCTCCGATTTCGCGATCATCGCCAAGCTGGGCGCCGAGGGCGTGATCTGCCTGCTGTCCGACTCCACCCGCGCGGAGAGCCCCGGCTACACGCCCTCGGAGCGAACCGTCGGCGAGGCCTTCAAGGAGATCATCGAGCCGCTCAGCGGCCGGGTGATCATCGCGACCTTCGCCAGCAACATCGCCCGGATCCAGCAGGTCCTGGACGCGGCCGCGGCCTTCGACCGCAAGGTCGCCGTCATCGGACGGTCGATGGAGCAGAACTTTCGGATCGCGGGCGAGCTCGGGTACCTCAAGTACGCCTCGGACCAGATCGTGCCCAAGGACCGGATCGGCGATGTCCAGGACGGCAAGATCGTCATCGCGACCACCGGCTCCCAGGGCGAGCCGATGTCGGGCCTGGCCCGGATGGCCAATCGCGACCACCGCTTCGTCGAGATCGAGACGGGCGACACCGTGATCCTCAGCGCCAGCCCGATCCCCGGCAACGAGGAATACGTCTCGCGCACCATCGACAACCTCTTCAAGGCCGGCGCGAACGTCATCTACCACGCGATCCGCCACGCCCACGTCTCGGGCCACGCCAGCCAGGAAGAGCTGAAGCTGATGCTCAACCTCGTGCGCCCGAAGTACTTCATCCCGATGCACGGCGAGTTCCGGATGCAGGTCCACCACGGCCGGCTGGCGGTCGACACCGGTGTCGCCCCGGAGAACGTCTTCATCATCGAGAACGGCACGCCGATCGAGTTCTGGGCCGACGGCACCGCCCGTCGCGGCCAGCCCGTCCCCGCCGGCTACGTGTTCGTGGACGGACTCTCGGTCGGGGACGTCGGCGAGATCGTCCTGCGCGACCGGCGGGCCCTTGCGAACGACGGGATGTTCATGGTCGTCGTCACCGTCGACAAGCAGACCGGCAACGTCATCGGCCGCCCGGAGATCATCACTCGCGGGTTCGTGCACGGCAACGAGCAGGACCCGATGATCGAGGAGGCGATCCGGCGGGTCATGGAGGCGGTCGAGAACCCCGGCGAGCACATCAGCGAGATCGCGCTCCTGAAGAGCCAGATAAAGGACGCGGTGTCGCGTTTCCTGTTCGAGCAGACCAAGCGACGCCCGATGGTCTTCCCGGTGGTCGTCGAGGTCTAGGTGGCGACGCGGCGGCGCCGACAGGCGCGGAGGAAGCGGAGCGGGCTTGGCGTGGGGTCGATCCGGCTGCCGGACGTCGGCAAGGACGTCGCCAGGTCGCTCGTCGGAATCCTGCTCCTGGTGCTGGGCGCGGTGACGCTGATCGCATTCCTGCCGGGCGAGGGCTCGATCACCACGTGGTTCAAGGAGAACGTCGGACCCTGGTTCGGCAGCCTCCGCTGGCTGCTGCCGATCCTGCTGCTCGTGACCGGCTGGTACATCGAGTGGGGGCCTGGCAAGGCGCCGGGCTCGGGCTGGGGCCTGACGCTCCTCGGCGTGGTGATCGCTTACGTCGGACTCCTCGGCGCCGCGTCGATCGTCCAGCCCGCGAGCGAGACCCGTCCAGACAGGCCGGGAGCCGGCGGCGGCCTGGTCGGCGAGTTCATGTCGGGCGGCCTCTCGGACCTCGTGACGCCGCTCGGAGCGTTCGTGCTGCTCCTGGCCCTCGGGATCGCGGGCGTCCTCATTGCGTTCAACCTGCGCCTGAGCCAGCTGCTCCGCCCCATGACGTCGACGGCGCGGTGGGTCGGCGGGGTCGCGAAGGACAGCGTCCGTCGGGAGCCCGGCCAGCCGCCCGACGGCCCGGATCGACCGGTTCGCGGCGGGAACGGTTCCACGCCGGACGCTGGATCCGTCCGGGGCGGCGCCCGCCCCCGTGGGGGCAAGGTGGCCGTGACGACCGGCGACGTCGCCGGCCAGACCGGGATCTGGGGCGAGGACCGACCACCGGGCTCGTCCTCGCCGGCGCCGACGTCCGCAACCTTCGCGCCGCCCAGAAGCGCCTCCGCGACCGCCGTCGAGGACCGGCCCGGACTGCCGCCGGACCTCGACGCCGCGACGGCGGCCGCGCTCGCGCGCCGGACCGAGGCCGAGGACGAGCCCGACCTCCCGTGGCGCCCGAACCGCTACACGGCCCCGGGCAAGGACTTCCTCGACGACACGCCGGAGCCGGTGGCGCTCGGTGGCGAGGAGGCCGCCCACCGCTGGACCGAGGAGCAGATCATCAAGAAGCTCAAGAGCTTCGACATCGAGGCCAAGATCGTCGGTCGCAACGCCGGCCCCGTGGTGACACAGTACGAGGTCCAGCCGGCGCCCCACGTGAAGGTCAGCCGCATCGAAGGCCTCGCCGACGACCTGTCGATGGCCCTCGCCGCGCGCTCGCTGCGGATCGAGGCGCCCATCCCGGGCAAGGCCGCGGTCGGGATCGAGATCCCGAATCGCGACTTCAACGTCGTCTCGCTCAGGGGAATCCTCGAGTCAGTCGACTTCGCCGCCTCCGGCTCGAAGCTGACGTTCGCGCTCGGGCGGGACGTCGCCGGTCGGGCCCAGGCCGTGGACCTCGCCAAGATGCCCCACCTCCTCATCGCCGGCGCGACCGGGTCGGGCAAGAGCGTGATGGTCAACGCGCTGATCACGAGCCTCCTCTGCAACGCCACCCCCGACGACGTCCGGATGATCCTGATCGACCTCAAGCGGATCGAGCTCGCCTCGTACAACGGTCTCCCGCACCTCAAGGAGCGGATCCTCACCGAGCCGCACGAGGCCAAGTCGGCGCTCAAGTGGGCAGTCCGAGAGATGGAGGACCGCTACAAGGCCTTCGCGGCGGCGACCGCCCGGAACATCCGGTCGTACAACGAGAACCGCGATCCGGCCACCGCGCCGATGCCCTACATCGTCATCGTGATCGACGAGCTGGCCGACCTGATGATGCGCGAGGGCAAGCACGTCGAGGATTCGATCGTGCGTCTCGCCCAGAAGGCCCGCGCCACCGGCATTCACATGGTCCTCGCGACGCAGCGGCCTTCGGTCAACGTGGTCACCGGCCTGATCAAGGCCAACTTCCCGTCACGAATCGCGTTCGCGATGGCGTCCCAGATCGACTCGCGCACGATCCTCGACACACCCGGCGCCGAGGACCTCATCGGAAGAGGCGACATGCTCTACCAGCCGTCCGACCTCCCGCGGCCGATGCGCCTCCAGGGCGTGTTCGTGACCGACGCCGAGATCGCGGTGATCGTGCAGTCCTGGAAGGACCAGGCCAACGGCCAGACCGACTACGACGACGAGGTCCTCGCCTACGCCGATCCCGGCGACGAGAACGGTGGCGGGGGCAGCAAGTTCGGCTGGCTCCGCGAGCTCGGCGTCGACGACGCCACGCTCCAGGCGGCGGAGCTGGTCACGACCAGCAACAAGGCCTCGACCTCGTACCTCCAGACCAAGCTCCGGCTCGGATTTGCCCGCGCGGCCCGCGTCATGGACGAGCTGGAGCAGTACGGCATCGTCTCGCCCCAGGACCCCGCCAGGCCGGCCGCGCCCCGCCACGTGTACGGCCCGGACAACTGGATCACCTCCCGCAACGGCAATGCGCTGGATGACTGATTGGATGGTTGCGCGCGAACGGGGGATCATTCGCGCATGACCGCCAGGGACCACGCCCGCCGGACGGCTCAGCGCTTCGGGAGCGAGCGCGAGATCGCCGATCCCGGCCCCAGCCTGCCCGATCGCCTGGCGACCGCGCGCGAGCGCAAGGGCGTGGACCTCGTGCGGGCGGAACGCGAGACCAAGATCCGGGTTCGCTACCTGAGCGCCCTCGAGCGAGGCGACTACCGAGACCTCCCGGGGGCCGTCTACACCAAGGGCTTCCTGCGGAACTACGCGATCTACCTCGGGCTCGACCCGGAGGACGTCCTTCGGCAATGGCGCCGGGAGCGCGGCGAGCAGACCGCGCCGGAGGCGGTCATCGTGCCCCCGCGGCCCCTCGAGGAGCCCAAGCGGCCTCTGCACTTCTCGCCGTCCGTCGTGGTCGCCGCGCTGCTGACGGCCGGCGTGGTCCTGTTCTTCGTCTACCTCGGCTCGCAGCTCCTGCGGTACTCGAAGCCCCCCGACCTGACTGTCACGAACCCCGCGACGGCGGTCCTGCTGGTCGACGAGAACGAGACGACCTACCGACTCGCCGGCATGACCAGCCCCGGGTCCATCGTCACCGTCACCGCCGCGGGCCGGGCCGAGCTGAACGCCACGGCGCTCGCGAGCGGGGAATGGACCGTCCAGGTCGACCTCCGTCGCGGACAGAACCGCTTCGAGATCACGGCCCGCAACCCCGAGACCGGCAAGGAGGCTGAGACGCCTCGCGAGGTCGTCATCGAGGTGCCGTTCCTGGCCGTCCAGGCGCCGACGCTCAACGTTCTCCAACCGGTCGAGGGCACGACCTACGGCAATGGCGCGATCGCCGTCGAGGGCACGACGACGAACGCGAAGACGGTCGCCGTCACCGCGCGCTTCCTCGGCGCCGAGGGGGAGGCGCCGGCCTCGGCCGCGCCACCGACCGCCGCACCCTCCGGCCCTGCCGCTACGGCCAGCCCCGATGCCACGGTCGACGTCGCCGGCGATGGCACCTTCTCGTTCCCGCCCCTCGACCTGACCGCGGGTCGCTGGGCGATCACCGTCACCGCGAGCTCGACGGAGGGCAAGACGGCGTCGCAGACACGGACGATCACTGTCGCCTACGAAGGCGTGAACCTCGTGGTCAGCATCCGCGGCGGCCCGGCCTGGATCAAGGTCTGGGTCGACGGCAAGCTCGTCGGCGCGCAGGCCGGGCAGGTCCACGCGGCCGGCAAGACGCTGACCTTCTCCGGCAAGACCTCCGTCGAGGTTCGGACCGGCTCGTCGGGCAGCACCCGGTTCACGCTCAACGGGGTGAGCCTCGGGTCACTGGGCAGGTCCGGGGTGCCGGAGACCTGGCTCTTCGCTCCACCCGCCGACCCAGTCAAGACGCAGCGGGCGTAGGGCCTCCTCCATCAACGTGCCCGGCGACCTCGTCGCCCTGGCCAGGCACCTCCAGGAGGCCTGCCTCGAGCGTGGCCTGACGGTGGCCGTCGCGGAGTCCTGCACGGGCGGGCTCATCGCGGCCGCGATCACCGAGGTCCCCGGGTCGTCGGGCTATTTTCTGGGTGGCGTCGTCTCGTACTCGAACGCGGTCAAGGAGACGCTGCTCGACGTTCCTCGCGAGCTGCTCGAGCAGCACGGCGCGGTGAGCCGGGAGGTTGCTGTCGCGATGGCGACCGGCGCGCGAGTGCGACTCGGTTCTGACCTCGCGGTCGCGGTCACGGGCGTCGCCGGTCCAGACGGCGGGACGCCCGACAAGCCGGTCGGGCTTGTCTACATCGGGGTCGCGACCGCGACCGACAGCGCGGTCCGGCACAAGCAGCTCCAGCCGGATCGCGCCGTCCGCGATCGCGCTGGCGTGCGGGAAGGCGCGGCGTTCGCGGCCATCGCGTGGCTCATCGCGATCGCGACGCAGGGACTCTGATGGCGCGCGAGCTGCGTGCGCTCGGCGGGCGGCTCGCGCCGGCTCGAGCGTCACGCCCGATCCAGCCCGGCGAGCGGATTCACGTCCTCGGGATCGCCGGCGCCGGCGCATCGGCGGCGGCCCTCCATGCCCGGGCCGCGGGCGCGATCGTCACCGGCTGCGACCCCGGCGGGCCATCGCCGTACACCCAGGCCCTCGAGGCTATCGGCATCCCGATCGAGTGGGTCCACAACCCGGCCCACATCGCCGCCGTCCGCCCGGACCGGCTCTCGGTGACGAAGGCGCTCACCGCGATCTCCCCGGACCATCCCGAGCTCCTCGCAGCCGCCCGGGCCGGCGTGGCGCTGGAGCCGTGGCAGCAGCTGGTCGCCGATGCGGCCCATGGCCGGACGCTCGTCGCGGTCGCCGGTACCCATGGCAAGAGCACCACGGCCGGCTGGCTCACGTGGATCCTCGCGGAGGCGGGGCTGGACCCCTCGGCGTTCGTCGGGGCGCTGCTCCCGGCCTCGCTGTCAGGTGGGATTCCGGCGACCGCCCGGATCGGGTCCGGGAAGCCGTTCATCGTGGAGGCCGACGAGTACGCAGGCAACTTCGACGCCTACTTCCCGGACGTCGCCGCCGTCACGACGGTCGAATGGGATCACCCGGACGTGTTCGTCGATCGGGCGGCCGTCATCGACGCCTTCGAGGCCTGGCTGGCGCGCGTCCCCGCCGCGACCGTGGTCGCGAACCTCGCGGATGCCGGGGTCGTGGAGCTCCTCGGCCGCCTCCAGGGCGAGCAGACGCGGTCGGGCCGCGTCGTCGCGACGGTGCTCTCGGGCGCCAAGGCGGCCGGCGGCGGCGACGCGGGCTCCGCGCTCCTGCTGGATGCGCGGCTCGGCGGCGAGATCGTCGAGCGAAACCCGGACGGGCTGGTCCTCGAGATCCATGGCCTGGGCTCGGACCCGCGCCGGGTCCATCTCTCGGCGGCAGGGGACCACAACGCGGCCAATGCGCTGGTTGCGCTCGCGGCGGCGCTGTCGGTCGACCTGGGCCCGCCCGATCCATCCATCGGCGACCGGCTCCTGTGGGGCGTGGCCAGCTTTCCGGGCATCGGGCGGCGGCTCGAGCGCAAGGGCGAAGCCCGAGGAGTCGTGGTCTACGACGACTACGGCCACCACCCGACGGCCATCCGCGCCACCCTGGCCGCCGTCCGGCAGCGCGAGCCGTCGCGGCGGATCTGGGCCGTCTACGAGCCGCTGACGTTCCATCGGACCGCGGCGATGCTGGGCGAGTTCGCGGATGCCCTCGCGGAGGCCGATGCCGTCGCCGTTGCCGACATCTGGGCCAGCCGCGATCCGGACACGACGATCACCTCCTCGCAGGCCCTTGCCACCGCGGTCCGACAGCGCCGCTCGGGCATTCCCGCCCACGCGCCCGGGTCGGTCGAGGAGACCGCGGCCTGGCTCGCCCGCAACGTCGCCGACGGCGACGCGGTCCTCGTCATGGGCGGCGGCAAGAGCTACCGGATCGCCGAGCTGCTGCTGGAGGCTCTCGAAGCGGATCGGTAACCCGCCCCATTGCCGAGCGAGCGGGAACAGGCATACTGGCGCCTCACATCATCCGCAGCTCCGGTGTGGGCATCCGCCGCGCCGGCCCAGGAGGCGACCCTTCGATGAGTGGCGAGGTCTCGTTCGACGTCGTCAGCGAGTTCGATGCCCAGGAGCTCCGCAACGCGCTGGATCAGGTTCGGCGCGAGACCCAGCAGCGGTATGACTTCCGGGGCGTGACGGTCGACCTCCAGCAGGCCAAGGATGAGCTCGTGCTGCTGACCGACGACGAGTTCCGGGCCACGGCCGTGCGCGACCTCATCGAATCGAAGGCCGTCCGCCGCGGGCTGTCGCTCAAGGTCTTCGAGTGGGGGACGGTCGAGCCGGCGGGCGGCAACAAGGTGCGCCAGCGCATCGGGCTGCGAAGCGGCCTGCCCGAGGACCTTGCGAAGCGGATCCAGAAGTTGATCCGCGACGAGTTCCCGAAGGTCAAGTCGCAGATCCAGGGCGATGCAGTCCGTGTCTCCGGCAAGAGCAAGGACGATCTCCAGCGCGTCATCGCGCGCCTCCGGGGCCTCGACGAGGTCGTCGAGCTGCAGTTTCAGAACTACCGCTAGGGGCGAGCGATGGCGTCCCAGCTGCTGTCGCGCGTCCTGGTGGCGATCGTGGTCGTCATGCTGATCCTCAGTCTCGTCATCACCTCGATCCCGGGACCGGTGGTGCCATGACGGACCCGGTCGCGGATCCGAGCGAGGATCCGAGCGAAGCAACGGCGAGCGAGACGGACCTCCTCGACGCGCCACCCGCCGACGCCGATGCCAATGCCGACGCCGAGGCTGCCGTCGACACGACGACCGAGGCCCAGGCCGAGACACCCGACGAGCCGGAGGCCCAGCCCGAGCCTGCCGCGCCCGAAGCGATGTCGGTAGGCCGGATGTTCGCGGACGCGATTCGCCGGGCCGGCGTCCGCTGGGCCTTCACGGTGCCAGGGGAGAGCTTCCTGGGCCTGCTCGAGGGCCTCGAGGCCGTCGGGATCAACATCGTCGCGACGCGGCACGAGGGCGCGGCGTCGTTCATGGCCGAAGCCCACGCCCAGCTGACGGGCCGGCCCGCCGCCTGCATCGGCACTCGCGCCGTCGGGGGCACCAACCTCGCGATCGGCATCCACACCGCGTTTGCCGACTCGAGCCCGATGTTCGCCTTCGTTGGCCAGGTCGAGCGGGCGGCGCGGGGCCGTGAGGGCTTCCAGGAGATCGACATCACCGAATCGATCGGGCGGCTCGCGAAGTGGTCCGCCGAGCCGACGGACGTCACATCCGCGGTCGAGGCTGCCGGGCAGGCGGTCGAGCAGGCGCTCAACGGCCGACCGGGACCGGTCGTGCTGTCCGTTGCCGAGGACCTCCTCGACCACGAGGTTCCGGCCGGAATCGTGCCGCTGCTGGGGCGGGTCCCGCCGCCGCGGCCCACCGAAGACCAGGTGCGGGACGTCCTCCATCTCCTTGCCGGCGCGGAGCGACCCGTGATCCTCGCGGGGGCCGGCGTCCTTCGGGCGCGGACGTCGAACGACCTGGTGCGCCTCGCCGAGCTGCTCCGGGTGCCGGTCGTCGCCTCGTGGCGCCGCGGCGACGTGATCTCCAACGACAACCCGCTGTACCTCGGCATGACTGGCTACGGCTCACCCGCCACGGTCCGCGAGCGCCTCGCGGCCGCGGACGCGATCCTCGTCATCGGCTCGCGGCTCGGCGAGATCACCAGCTACGGTTGGACGATCCCGGCGCCGGGGACGCGTTGGGCCCACGTCGACATCGCGCCCGGTAAGCTCGCATCGACCCTCCCGCCGGCCGACCTCACGATCACGGCCGATGCGCGGCTCTTCCTCCGCGCCGCCGTGGCCCGTCTCGAGTCGCGGGGCGTGCTCGACGCCGCGTCCACCGACGCCCGGTCCGCGAGGAACGCCGAGGATCGTGCCGCCTTCGAAGCGGCGACCGTCATCGACGGCCACGATTGGGCCGGCCCCGGCGTGCATCCCGGGAAGGTCGTGACGACCCTCCGAGCGCTCCTGCCCGACGACGGCATCGTCACCACCGACGCCGGGAGCTTCGGCTCGTGGGCGGCCCGGGGGTTCCGCTTCCGGCGCCCGGGGACGTTCCTCGGCTCGACCTCCGGTGCGATGGGCTACGGCCTCCCGGCGGCCATCGCGGCCGGCCTGGTACATCGCGATCGCGCCGTGGTGGCCCTCGTGGGCGACGGCGGGCTCGGGATGACGCTCACGGAGATCGAGACGGCCGTTCGCGCCGGGCTGCGCACGATCGTCCTCGTCTTCGACAACCAGCGCTACGGGATGATTCGGACGTACCAGGATCGGCGCGACGGCGAGAGCGCCTCCGCCACCGATCTCGGACCGATCGATTTCGCCGCGGCCGGTCGGGCCCTCGGCGCCCGCGGCGTTCGGGTCGAGGACGATGCGGCGTTCGAGCCGGCGCTCCGCCAGGCTTTGGTCTCGGATCGCCCGACGATCATCCACCTCGTCGTCGACCGGCGCTGGGAGGGTGTCGACAGCCGCCCGTGAGCGATGCCCGAGACCCGTACGAGGTATTGGGAGTACCCCGGGACGCTTCGATCCGACAGATCCGGGCCGCCTACGTGGCCCGCGCCCGCACGGCCCATCCCGACCTCGTTGGCGGTAAGGGCCTCGACCTGATGCGCGCGCTCAACGAGGCCTGGGAGATCCTGAAGGATGCCGGCCGCAAGATCGAGTGGGATCGCGCGAACCGACCCGGCGGGGCGTCCGTCGGCGGCGCCGAGGCCGCGGCGGACGAGATCGACTCGAACCGCCCGTTCTGGACCGGCGCGATGGGGAAGTCGCCAGGTCGGCCGGCCGGTCCGGTGCTCCGGTTCGGCATCTTCGACGGCTGGTCGATCGGGGAGATCGCGCGAAAGGATTCCGGCTACCTGCTGTGGCTCCGCGACCGGCCCGAGGGCGAGCCCTTCCGCGCCGAGATCGTCCGCCTCCTGGACCCCGAGGACGACGAGCCGCCGGCCGGGCGCCAGGGGCGGCGTCGGTGACGGCCCGCACCTAGGCGCGCCGGCGTCGCTTCGGCGGTGCCTTGGCGGCTTTCGCCTGGGCGTCCTGGATCTGCTTGAAGACCTTGCCCATGCCCGGCCGCATCAGGTCGCGCGCCGAGGCATCGGCGTCGCGGTCGCGCCGGCGGATCCGAGCCTCCTCCCGGGGTCCGGCAGATCGCCGCCGTGGGAGCTGTCAGGGTCGCGCATGGCGGGATCGTGGCGGCGATCCGGGGGCCGCGTCAACTAGCCTCCGGTAGGCTTCGACCATGGCTGACGCGGAGGCGCCGGAGAAGCTCAAGCGCGAGCGCGCGGGCACGTACGTCACGAGCGACGCGCGCTTCACGGTCGAGCAGACGTCGAGCGGCTGGCTCCTGCTGGACGCCGAGCAGGCCAA
>JBKKDM010000065.1:0-7714 GCA_046707905.1 Candidatus Limnocylindrales bacterium | reverse complement strand
TATTATAGGCGGCCCATACCTGAATCCAACGCATCGGCTCGCCTGCCGAGAAACCGGTTGGCGTGACGACCGAGGTCGCGCCGTTGGTAGTGCTGGCGGTGATGACGCCCTTGGCTACGATCACGGATTGGCTACCGTGAACGGGATGACCAGAAGGCCCGAGTTGGTCCCACTGGAGATGGCAGCATCGGCGCGCAGGACGAGACGGTGCGGACCATTGGTCAGGGTGGTGGTGTCGATCGTTACGTCGCCGTCCCACTTGCCCGCGGCCTGCTTGACGACGATGCCCTCCGACCCAGCGTGGAAGTCTGGGTCGATGTACACCGCGTGCGCCGTGACCGATGCGCCACCGGAGCCGGCGGTCATCTTGAGGTCGGGGGTCCACACTCCGGACACGGGAGCCTGGAAGGCCAGGTCCTCGAAGCGCGCGTTGGTGTAGTTGGCTCCGCTGTACCAGCCGCGGCCCTCGGTGAACCTCGGAGCCTGGGCATCGGGCTTGTAATGGTTGACGGGCTTCCCGTTGCCAATGTCGAGCGCCCAGCCGGTCGAGACGTACTGCACCTTGCCATCGGGCTGGCGCACCTCGGTGAAGAGACGCAGCTCCT
The DNA here is from genome assembly GCA_046707905.1 of Candidatus Limnocylindrales bacterium. GTDB lineage: Bacteria > Chloroflexota > Limnocylindria > Limnocylindrales > CSP1-4 > UBA5189. Next base: position 7,109 of record JBKKDM010000065.1, on the reverse strand, counting down.
GGAGGCCGTCGAACGGGATCCGCGTCGTGTCGAGGCTGATGTGCTGCCACACCTCGCCGTCCCCGCCGGGGAAGGTCTGGCGGTAATAGACCTCGTTGAGCACCACGTTGCCGCCGTCGTACCAGATCTGCGGGCGGATGCGATACAGCTGGCCGGGGTTGTCGTGCAGCAGGATGCGAACGTCCAGCTCAACGGTGCCGGAGACAGGCTGGCCCCACGGGAAACAGGTACCGACGTGGACGTGGGCGCCGAACGGCTCAGCAGAGCCGATGCCGGTCGTGCCCTTCCACCAGCCCTGCGCTTCCATGAACACGCACGGAGCGGCCGCCATGGACGGGAATGTGAAAGCCGCCGCGAGTGCGACGGCTCCGAGCAGGGCTAGGGTACGTCTCACCCGTCCGCCTCGGCCTGTGCCTGCGCCGCCTCGGTCGTGAGCGCCGCCAGCTTGGCACGCGCTGCCTGGGCAGCGACCTCCGCACGGCGCGGGTCGTTGGCCTTCATGGATTCCAACTCACGCTCGTAGAAGCCAGCCAGACCAGCGTCGGTCAGGAACTCCTCGGGCCGCGTGCCCTCGGGCAAGTCCTTGGCGGTCATCGTGTCGGCGGTCTTGTTCGGCATCATCGTGCTCCTACGAGAGGGTGACTGTCGCGGTGACGGCCAGGCTGTCGCCGCTGATGACGTTGGCGTCGGCGTTGAGGACAGCCACGAACGGCATGATTCCCGCGGCGGTCGAATTCGAGGCCGTGAACAGCGCGCCCTTGTGAATGGCCGGGAATGACGCGGTGATGCTGAACGTCTTGGACATGGTGTAGGTCGCCGTGCCGGCGGTGTGGGCGTAGGTCGCCAGTGCGCGGGCTGCGCCGCCGGTGGTGAGCTCGCCGGTCAGGGCCGTGTCGGTGGCGGCTGCGGCGGCAGCGTTCTCGGTCAAGGCCATGTAGCGCGGACGATGCGTCGGGTAGATCGAGTAGTTGGCCGTCGCAGCTGGAGTCGTGCCCGCCGAGTCGTCGGCGTTGCGCCATGCGTCGATGGTCAGGACGGTGGCGGTGTTGCTGCCGATGTTGCCGAACACCGGGGTATTGGTGCCTTCCTCGGCGATGACCGTCCAGCCCTTGTAGGCATCCACGGTCCACGCGGAGCCGGTATCGGTCAGCGACGTGGCGGTTGCCCCGGTAGCGACATTGAGGCCATCGTTGACACCGACCGAACCGTAGGCGGCGGCGATCAAGTCGCGGCCCGAGTTGGTGAGCAGGTTGTAGCTGACGCCGAGGTCGTCGTACGAACCATCGGCGTGCACGACCATGGCGTGCCAGGCGTTGGGGCCGTGACGCACCGACTCCACCATCTCGCGGCCGCGCATGATCTTGAGGCCCCAGGCATCGTCAGACCCCACGCGCCCAAAGTTCTCTGGCACCACGACTCGGGGCTTAGGGTGCCGACGAAGCAGATGCATTCGAGTGTCTCCTAACAGGTTGTCGGCCGGCAGTGGATCAGGGCCGGGGCAGAGGGGTACCCCGGCCCTGAACGGCTACTTCTTGGCCGGCTTGTCGTCGCCGGCCTCGACCTGGCCCCGAAGGGCCTCGACCTGCGCCTGCTGAGCGGCGAGGCGCCGCTCGGCAGCGGCGAGCTCGGCCTTGCGGCTGGCCTCCTGCGCCCGCTCCTTGTCGTCGTAGCCGAGCTCCTCGCGACGGGCGCGGACCCGATCGAGATCGTGAGCCAGCCACGAGAAGGCAGCCGCCGACGAGTCGGGGCTGACCTCGTTGAGAGCCGCGTCGGTCGTGACCTTCTTCGGCTGCTCGTCGTACTTGGAGACGCCTGGACGCGCCTCAGCCTTGGTTGCCATGGGTTTCTCCTATCAGGCCAGCGGATCGGTGTAGAACAGGACCACGCTGCACACGCCGGCCGTGAGCGCCGCGGCGGCGATCACGATCGAGATGTCGCGGGCGGCAGTCGTCCGCACCGTGGTCGCGGCCGTGAGCGCGCCGCTCGTCAGGGCCGGCAGGATGTTCTTGCGGCCGGTCGTCCACGACGCCACCGCGACAGCGGTCAGGATGTCGTTGGCGGCCTCGACCTGGACAGCGATGGTGGCGGCGCCACCCGACGTCAGCGCCGTCGTGATGTCCACGAACCCACCGACGATGGTGGCTCCCGACGGGATGTTGAGCGCGCCCATCAGCGCGATGGTGCTTACCGCCCCGCCGTCGACGGCGAAGGAGTAGATCCCCCTCGCCGTCTTGAGCCGTGGCCCCGGCGTGCCTTCCGAAATGGAGGTTTCGATGATCGGCATGGCTCAGATCCCCGTGACCGAGGCGAATGCCGCGGGCCGATACACGGCCAGCGCCAGGCGCGTCTCGGCGAGCAGGGCCACCTTGTTCTCGACGAAGAAGGAGGCGTGCTCGGTGGATGCGATGACCCGCAGGCCCTCGCGTCGGAAGACCTGCGAGTAGGTGCGGAATGCGCCCACCAGCCCGGTGTTCTCGGTGATGCCGGTCGTCACGCGGCCGGGGTAGCCCCACATCCGGACCGGGATGTCATCGTTCGGGTTGCCGAAGATGTAGATCCCGTCGGCCGTCCGCAGCAGGCGCACGTCCTGCCAGTCGTTGGGGTGGATGACGAAGCCGTCCGGATCCGCGTCGCCGGTCACGGCGACCTTGGTGAACGCCTTGAAGAAGGCGTCCGGCGTCGGGTCGGCGCCCTTCGCCTGCGTCTGGATGCCGGACCGGTTCAGGATGCCCTGGATGTTCGGCGGGGTGCCGTTGCCCGTGATGAGCTGCTGCTCCTCGCGCTGGCGCACCATGTACACCAGCCGACCCTCGACGTACGAGCGCAGCTGAGCGTTGTCGTTCAGCGCCTCGTCGGTGATCGGGATCCAGGTTGCGATCTTGCGGACGGTGTCGGTCCGCTCGGTGAAGTCGAGAGTCCCCTCCGGCTTGGCCGTGGCCTCCGCGGTCTCGGCCGCGGCGTTGGTGAAGGTCGGCTCCTCGAAGTAGGAGACGGTGTTCGAGTCTGTGGTGCCGGGCGCCATCAGGTCGCTGACGACGATCCGGTTCTGCGCCGATGGCACGATGGTCGGCTGGCGAGCTGACAGCGGCGCCATGTCGGTCAGGGCGATCGTCGCCTTGACTCCCTGCAGGAATGACTCGGCGCTGTCGGGATCCTCGATCTCGAACAGCACGTGGTGGCCCTTGAGGCCGCCCTCGCGCAGCGCCTTCAGCCCGGCCGACTCGCCGAGCAGCGCCTTGACGTTGGCCGAGACCGGACGGGCCTCGGCCATGTCGGTGCGGTCGGGGCCGATCGCCGTGCCGGCGCTCTTCCGGTTCGTGCCGGGCACGTACGCCATGCCGGCGTCGGCCTCGGTCTCAACCGCGGCGAGCTCCTCGATCTTGACTCCGATCGCGTCGAGCTCCTCGCGTCGGTGCTTCAGCTCAGCGAACTTCGCCGAGTTGTCACCGTCCAGGGTCTTGATCTTTGTGACGTCGCGCTCAGGGCCGGCCTCCTGCCAGAGGTCGAACAGGGCCTTGCCCTTCGCGTCCCGCTCCTCGCGGAGCTGGACCAGTTCGCTTGCCATTGGTGTCCCTTTCGTGGGCAGCACGAGTCACCCGCCACCGGCGGGTTCCGTGGTGCGGGGGTGAAGCCGGCTAGTTGACCGGCATCCCGTTGAGGCGGTCCTGCTCAAACAGGAACCGGGCGTACTCCTGGTCGATCGCCTTACCGTCGACCGGCTCGGAGTCCACCAGCAGGCCGTCGATGTCGCCGATGACCTGCTGCGCCTGGTCACGCACGACCGTCAACCGGTCGCGGGTGGCGACGCTGATGCGTCGCTTGGCCTTGGCCCGCAGGTCGGCGATCTCCTGCGTGCGGGAGACGAGTGCCTTGATGTCGGCCAGCACGCGGTCGGCATGATCGGCGTAGGGCAGCCCGGCAAGCGAGGTGTCCAACGACTCGTCGATGGCTTCCTTGAGGGGAGCGGGGATGGCCGCTTTCGCGGCGGTGATGTGTTCGATCGCGTCCGTCGTCTTGACGGCGTACAGCGCCGCGCCCGGATGCGCCGGCGTCGGAGTACCGCTGAGCTCGACCCATGGCCAGCGCTCGATGTGGCCGTCCTTGCGCGTCTGCACCAGGTGGCCCATGGCACCCGAGCTGAAGCCGAGCCCCCCGGCGCTGACGAGCTCACGGACGCGGTCGAGGTACTTGCTCCGCTTGTCTAGCTGGATGCGGACCCAGTGACCGGCGTCGTCCTGCCAGCGCTCAGTTTGACGCCCGATGACGGCCGTCTTGATCTCGGGATCGAGGGCGTGGTGGTACAGGAATGGCCGCCCCTCGTCGGGGAACCAGTCCAGGGCGAGATCGGTGTCCGGCCCGAAGTCTTCACCGTCTAGATCCTTCCCGAAGGGGATCGCCAGGCCTTCGATCACATGGTCAGAGCCGTCCGCGAACTTCACGGCGGGAATCACTGGAGTTCGATCAGGCATCTCGCCTCCCGGCTGATGTACGCTGCGTTCATGGACCTACCGGCCAGACGACCGACTGCCTTCCCCGGGCAGATGCCACACGAGTGGGACCCGAAGGAAGCGTGGGAGCGGGCCGGCCAGATCCCCGAGGGATTCCAGGTCAACCCGCTTTGGGAAGAGGCACGCCGCCTCATTCATTCGACGCCCGGCCTCGCCGGATCGGTCGACCTCGACTGGCCGAAGGTGACCGAGGGACACTGCGTGGCGTGCGGCACGTGGGCCTACACGTCGTATCGCGGTCAGCCGGTTCACATGAGCTGCGCCGGCGAGCTCGCGCTCTTCGTCGATCTGATGAGCAAGCGCGGACGCCTGACTACCGAGGCACCACCGGCTCTGCCGTAGCGCCGTTGCCGTTGCGCGTTTGCTCGGCGACCGTTACCGGCTCCAGGCCGGTGTGCTCGACGTCGACGTCGGTGACCTCCGAGGCGGAGGCCGGCTCGGCGCCGGCGCGAATGAGGGTGCCGTAGGCTGCGATGCGCTGCTCCATCGTCATCTCGCCGACCTGGTCGAGCGGCGCCATGTTGAGCGGCACGAAGTTGCGCGCGCCCTCGCCGTTCGGCAGCGGGTCGAGCTCCTCCCAGGCACGGACCTCGTCGATCTTGAGGACGCCCCGGTCGAGGCCGGACGCGTAGTTCTGCCAGCGCGTCTTCGAGTCGGCGCGGAGGAGTGCGTCGAGCGTGAACCGCACGTAGTGGTCGGTGTCGCCGACCAGCAGGCGCGCCTTGGCTTCCTGCTCGTGGCGGACGAGCCACGGCCGCAGGGTGTGCTTGACGTAGCCGATGTCCTGCTGCTCGATGCCGGTGCCCCAGCTCGTCGAGCGTGTGACGTCGCTGAGCATGTGCGGTGGCAGCCGCAGCAACGTCGCCATCAGCGAGCGCAGGTGGTTCGCCGACTCAATGAACTGCACGTCCTTCGGCGGCAGGCCGACGACCTGGAAGTCGAGGCCCTCCTCGAGGATCGCCACGCGGTTGCGATGGTCGAGCTCGTCCCAGCTGGCGCGGATGTTCTCGAGCGCCTCGGGCGTGTAGCTGCGCGCCGCCTTCAGCACCGCCGGCGGGACGTTGCCGCGCTTCATGTAGCCCGACGCGAACTTCTCGCCGGCGACGGCCATGCCGATCGCGCGCCGCGCCGTGGCGATGATCGAGTACCCGACCAGGCCGTCGTAGCCGAGACCGTGAACGTGATGGACCTTGCGCCACGGCAGGTCCTTAGTCTCGCCGTTGAGCAGCATGTAGCGGTAGAACGGCCTGCCCGTCGCGGTGTCGAGATGGACGCTCATTCGGTCCGGCCGGAGTGGCCAGAGCCACATGACCGAGCCGTCGGTGGCGTACTCGATCTCGCTGTAGCCGTTGCCCCAGGTCAGGCAGTGTGCCTGGATGACCTCGCGCCAGCTCATGGCGGTCATGTACGGGTTGGCCTGGTCGTGGAGTACCGAGTGCAGCGGGTGGTCGGTGCGCTTCTCCTTGCCGCCGTCGGGCCGGTCGCGGTACACGCCGAACGGCAGCGAGCCGAGGTCCTCGCTGATGAGGCGGATGCCGGCGAAGAACGGGATGTAGGTCATCGCCACCGCGGCGGTGACCTGGACGCCGGCTTCCTCGCTGTTCGTCTCCCATGGCGAGGCGTACACGATGTCGTGCGACGTCGGCGTGCTCCAGCCGCCGGTGCCGCCCAGGTGGATGATCGCCTTCGTGGCGCGCGTGGTGAGTCCCATCACTCGCCCTCTTCAGTCGGCGCAGACTCCGGCTCGTTCGCCGCGGCGATCGCGTACACCGCGCCGAGCACGACCAGGCCGGCGCCGAAGGCAGCCACGCCGATGCCCACGTGGATCAGGCCCAGGCCGACCGCCAGGATGACCAGGCCGCCATAGATGTGAGCGTCCGAGAGGTCGATCATTCCCGCCTCCCGACGGTTGCGAGTCCTCGTGTCTCGTACACGGACGGCTCCGCGTCCGGCACGCCGATGGCGTCGTAGGCGAGCACCGCGGCCACCGCGGTGTCGATCTTGCGGGGGCTCATCGGGAAGTCCTTTCGGATCGAGAGGCCCCAGCGCGTCTCGCGGGTGTGGCAGTTGGCGATGTTCCTGGCCAGCACGGCGTCGCCGTCGTGGCTGATGCGCCGATCGAGCGCCGCTGCGCGCATCCGGTCAGCTGCGACCGCCATGCGCTCGGCGGTGTGCGGCACGATGTCGATGAGCTCGACGCCGTGCTCGGCCGCCCAGGCCTGGATCTCCGACGTCCAGCCGGCAGGGTCGCAGGCGATGCGCCTCACGTCCCAGCGCTCGAGCGCCTTCACCACGCGGGCGTCGACCTCGATGCGCGGCACGACCCAGTTCGGATCGCGCGGATCCCGGACCCAGGTGCCGATGACGAACAGGTGCGGCTTCTCGCCGGCAGCCGGGATCGTGCATCCCACCAGCGCCGTGTTGTCGCGCGAGGCCGAGCCGTCGAAGCCGATGGCGATCGGGGTCTTGTCCGGTGGCTCGCCGGCGCCGCGCAGAGCCTCCCATGCGGCGTCGCTGATCCATCGCTCCGGCGCGCTGACCCAGCGGTTGAGGTGGTAGCGCTCGAACTCGTAGCCGCCCGCTTCCGGATCCGCGTAGCGG
>JBKKDM010000064.1:0-15302 GCA_046707905.1 Candidatus Limnocylindrales bacterium | reverse complement strand
GTCACGAGGGCCGCGGTCTCCTTGGGATCCCAGCCCCAGTAGCGCGACCAGGCGATCGAGGCCCACCACGACCCCAGGATGATCATCGTGGCGAAGATCGGGAAGCCGATGATCACCGCCCGGTAGGCCGCCTCGTCCAGCACCTTGTGCGACGGCAACCAGGCGAATCGGTCGTTCTGGCCCTGGATCAGATACCCGACGCCGGCCGTGAAGCTCGTCGCGAAGATCCCGTAGCTGAGCACCGCCATCCCGACATGGATCGTCAGCAGCGGCGCGTTCTGGAGCGCCGGCACCAGCGGCTCGATCTCGTTGGGCAGCGATGACGCGTAGAGCGCCAGCGCGAGCGCGACGCCGACCGGGATGAAGGCGATCGAGGCGATCGGGTAGCGGCGCCCGAGGACGAGGTAGCCGAACAGGATCGACGTCGCGAAGGCGACCGAGAACTCGAACAGGTTGCCCCACGGCCCCCGCCCGACGATCACGCCCCGAACGACCATCGATGCCACCAGGACCCCGAAGGCCAGGAGGGTCAGGCGGCGGGACGCGCCGGAGAGCGGTGACGGCGCCGCGAAGTCCGCGGGACCCGCGGCGGCGATGGCGGAGCGCGTCTGGACGAACGAGCCGGTTGCGACGCCGGCCCAGGCAGGCTTGACGGGACCGCTGACGAAGGCCGCGGCGGCCGCGAGCGCTCGACGCCCGTTGGCCAGCATCACGGCGTGCCCGACGCTCGCCGCGAACGAGAACGCGAGGACGATCGTCCCGAGCGCGAAGAGGGCCTGGGTGAGGAACTCGAGATCCATGCTGGCTCCGTGACGGTCGCGAGAGGCGTTTGGTTGCCGGCTCCGGCGGCTACGCGGCCGCCGCCCCTCCAGGAGGAGGGCCGGACGGGCGCAGCGCCGGGACGGCGCGGTCGATCTTGAGGACGAGCCCGCAGGTGCCACAGGTATCGATGTACGCCGCGCGGCCGGTCGAGCACTTCGGACAGATCACCGCCAGATCGCGCTTGTCGATCTCGCATCGGGTTGCCCCGAAGGGGTAGACGAGCTGGTGGACCGCGCAGTACGGCTCGCCGGCGGGGTAGACCGGGCGACCTTCGGCGATCTGGGCCGGCTGCGCGACCGGCGCTGAATACGGGATTCGCGAGCGCGGCTTGCCGAGAAAGTAGATGACCCAGCCGAGCACGACGAGGGACAGCAGCGGGCCGACGACGCCGATCAGCAGGAGGATCGGGAACAGGTCGACGAGCGCCTTCCAGTCGGGAAGGATGATCGGCTCGAGGAAGTCGATGATGCCCTGGAAGAGCTGGCCGATCGCGTCGAACATCGGGGAAATCCTAGCCGCTCGATCCTCACGCTGCGTTGGGTCCCGGGCGTCCGGGCGGTCGGGGCGCGCGCGGCAGCCCGATGCCGGACGCGGCGCCACCGCGGAGCCGGTCGCCGAGCCAGGCGGTGCCCTCGACGCGGACGCCGTTGTAGCGCGCGTGCGCTCGGACCTCGCGATCGTCGGTCACGACCACGACGGACCAGGCCTCGACCGGGCCGAGGTCCCGAAATGCCTCGCTGACGCGCTCGCCGATGACCTGGTCGGCGCTGAAGCCCTTCGTGAACACGACCGTCAGGCCGGGCGCCATCCGGCCCTGGGGGCTGCGACCGGCGTGACCGTCGAGGATCAGCTCGACCTCCGTGGGGCGGGCGAAGGCGGCGCGGAGGCGGGCGACGAGGGCCGCCGTCGGCAGCGACGATCCCCGGTCGCGGGCCAGCGCGTGCTGGACGTTCCGGCCGTCGATCAGGACCCTCGAGATCGTGCCGGGCGGGGTGACCGGCCCGGGGATCGGCGCGCCGCTCGGCACGGCTGGGCTCGCTGCCGGTGGGGTAGGTCCCGTCGCCCGCGCGAACCAGCCACTCGCGCGCGAATCGATCGGGACCCCACCTGCCAGTCCGCCCGGTCGGCGCCGCCGCTGGGGCGGCATCAGGACCAGCGCGGCAGCGGCGCGAGGTGCTCCACGATCAGGGCCGCGAGCTCGTCCGGCTGCTCCATGCCGACGATGTGGGCGACCTCGGGGATCCTGGCGATGCTGGCCCCGGGGACGCGCTCGGCCACGACCTCCGCTGACGATCGAGTGCCCGACGTGTCGAGGCCGCCGATCACGACCAGCGTCGGCACGGCGACCGTCTCGAGCCGATCGAGCGCCGGCGGCTAGATCCGGTCGAACTCGCCGTACACGCGTCCGGGCTCGAGGAGCTCGCGGTCCATCGCCTTCATCGAGGCTCGGACCGCCGGGTCCGTCCGGGACGCCGGCTCATTCACGCCATCGCGCCAGCCATCGAACCAGATTCGCGTGTCGAGCTCGGCGGCGAGGTCCCAATCCTTGGCATCCTCGGCATCCGACTCGGCCTGGAACAGCGCGTCCTCGGCGGCCGAGGGCTTCTTGTCAAAGCCGCCGATCCCGCCGCCGACCCAGACATAGGCGACGAAGCGCTCGGGCGACGCGATTACGGCGTCGAGCATGAACGCCGCGCCCATCGAGTTGCCCGCGACCGCGGCCCTGCCGACGCCGAAGTGGTCCATCACGGCGAGGACGTCGGCGTGCGGCTGGTACGAGACTTCCTCCGTGCTCGACTCTCCGAAGCCGCGCATGTCCCAGCGGATCACGCGGTAGCCGGCCGCGACGAGGGCCGGCACGACACCATTCCACGAGCGCCGGTTGACCACGGCCGAGTGGACGAGCACGACCGGCGGGCCCTCACCCTCGTCCTGGGCGGCCAGGCGGCCATTGGGGACGTCGATCCAGATGGTCTCGGAGGTGGTGGTGTCGAAGTCGATCGGTGAAGGCATCGGGCGATCCTAGCGCGTGGTGGCCGGCCCACCGCGAACGGCTAGCATCCGCGGATGCCCCTGCTCCTGCTCGTCGACCTCGATGGCGTCGTCTACCGCGGTGAGGACCCCGTCCCCGGGGTGGCCGAGGTGCTGACCGCCCGCGCCGCGCAGGGCGACGACGTCGTCTACGTCACCAATAACTCGATGCACTACCGAGCCGACTACGTTCGGCGCCTGACGGAGCTCGGCGCGCCCGTCGCGCCGGATCGGATCGTGAGCGCGCCACGGGCCACCGCCCTGTACCTCCAGGAGCGCCACCCCGAGGTCCGGCGCGTCCTCGCCGTCGGCGCCGGCGGGCTGGACCGGGAGCTGCGCGACGTCGGGCTCGAGGTGGTGAACGCGGGCTTCGTGGCCGAACGGATGTCGAAGGAGGCCATCGACGGCGTCGCGGCCTCGGGCGGCGTGCAGGCCGTCGTGGCCGGTGTCGACCCGCAGATGACGTACCTCCGGATCGCCGGGGCCGCCGACTGCGTTCGGGCCGGCGCGCTGTTCATCGCCACGAACCGCGATCCGGTCTACCCGGTCGAGGTTGGGTTGCGGCCCGGTGCCGGCGCCATCGTGGCGGCGATCGAGGTCGCATCGTCCGTCGCGCCGATCACGATCGGCAAGCCGGAGCCGCTCCTCATGGAGCAGGCGGCCCACGCCGTCGGGCGCGACCCGAAGGAGGGCATCGTCATCGGCGACGGGATCCTCACGGACCTTGCGGCGGCGCGGGCAGTGGGTGCGCGATCGGTGCTGATGCTGACCGGCGTGACCACCGGGGCTGCCCTGGAGGCCCTGCCATCCACCGATCGCCCTACCAAGGTCGCCGGGGACGCGAAGGAGCTCGCTCAGGTGCTGGAGGAGCTGGCCTCCGCCTGAGCCCGCCGCGTGCCCGCGACGACGTCCGACGGCGCGCCCTTCGCCGTCCCTCCTTCCGGCTCCCGCCTGCCAGAGGCGGCCAGCCCGTCCGCGATCGCGACCATCGGCTTCGTCCGGAGTCGTTCGAACGTGGCCCGCGCCTCCGCAAGCCAGCCCGCGACCTCTGGATCCTCGACGCCCAACGTCGACGCCGCAGCCAGCCCCAGCAGGGCCTCGTCCCACGGCAGGCCGAGATCGCGGTAGGCCGCGATGGCTGTCCGGAAGCCAGCGAGCGCGGCGGCCCGATCGCCGGCCAGCGCCTGGATCCCGGCCCGGACCGTGCCCATGTCGGCCTCGATCGCGCGGCCCCTGGCGCCCAGCGCTGCGAGTCGGTCGAGGGCTTCCTGGGCCGCGGCGGAATCACCCCCGAGGACGGCCGCGATCCCGGCCTTCGGCAGCGCGTAGGGAGCGTTGAGGTCGCTCTCATTGGCCTGGATCGTCCACTCGTGCACGGCGGCGGCGTAGTCGCCGGCAAGCAACCCGACGACGGCCCGGATGTCGGTGGCCGCCGTCGATGCGTCCTGATCGTCGATTTCGCTGATTCGGGCCACCAGCTCCTCGCGCTCGTCGTCGGCCATCTCGCCCCGGTAGATCCGCAGGACACCGATACCGACCTCGAGCAGCTGATCCGCGCCCGAGGCCTCCGGCCGCCGCGACCGCTCAACCTCGGCGAAAACCCAGTCCCACTCGCCGGTCCGACGCGCGTCCTCGGCGGCGTTGCCCAGGGTGACGATCTCGGTCTCGCGCCGCCCCTGCCGGCGGGAGTACGCGATGACCTCTCGCTCGACTGCCAGGGTGGCCATGGGATCGTCGAGCGCCAACACATTCGAGAGCGCCCCATTGACCCGATTGACCATGGTCGTCAGCCCGTGCTGCTCCGCGAGACGCCGGGCTCCCTCGACGAGGGCGATGGCCTCCCAGAGCCGGCCTCGGAACTGGGCCATCGACCCTCGGACAGAGAGCATTCGCGCCGCCGTCTCCGCGTCGCCGAGGCGCTCGGCCATCCCGAGGGCGCGGTCGCTGGTCTGCGAAGCGAGCTCGTACTGCCGCGTGAGCGCGGCGGCGTTGGCGAGGTTGGCCACAAGCCGAAGGAGGGCTGGGCTGTCGCCAAGGTCCTCGAACCGGGGCAGCGCCGCCTGGATGACCTGGACGGCGCGCTCCCGCTGGCGCATCCCGAACAGGGCCTCGCTCTCGAGGCTCAACGCGTTGGCAAGCCCGACCCGGTCGCCGGCAGCCTCACGGATCGCCTGGAGCCGAGGTGACAGGCCGAGGGCTGTGTCGTAGATCGCCGCGAACGTGGCCGCCTCGATCGCCCGCTCGAGCAGGTCGGCGACCTCCTCTTCATCCGTCGTGATGTCGATCGCCTGCTCGAGGAACGACAGCGCCTGGCGCTGGCCACCCAGCGCTGCCGCGCGGTCGGCTGCGCCACGGAGCGCGAGGCGCGCCTGCGTCGCCAGCGCCGCGGCCTCCTCACCGCCCGGCGAAGCGCGATACGCGGCGAGGTAGTGGGAGGCGAGCGCGCCGGCCAGCTCGTCGTCGCCCAGCGACTCGAAGAACCGGGCCGCGGCGAGGTGGCGCGCGCGGCGATCCTTCATTGCCAGGGTCGAGTACGCGACCTCGCGGATCAACGCCTGGACGAAGGCGTACTGGCCGAGTTCGGGGGATCTCGGGTCGCGCTCCTCGATGAGGAGGTCCGCCTTCACCAGGGTCCGAAGTCGTGCCGTGAGCGCCGGAGTCTCGAGGCCGGAAACAGCGCCAAGGCCGGCCGGGCTGAAGCTCTGGCCGAGGACCGCCGCGTCCTGGACGAGCGACCGCTCCGCGGGGTCGAGGTTGTCGAGGCGGGCCGCGATGAGGGCGTGGAGCGTGTCGGGGACCGCCAGCTCGCCGAGCTCGCCCACGGGCTCGAACCCGCCGCCGTCGCGGTCTCGAAGCCGTCCGTCGGCGACCAGCATCCGGATGGTCTCGACGGCGTACAGCGGGATGCCTTCTGCTCGCGCGACGATCGATCGAACGGCGGCATCGGACAGCCCCGGGACGAAGCCGCCGAGCAACTCGCGCATCGCCGTCTCGGTGAGCGGCTCGAGATCCAGCGCCAGGAAATTCCGGCGTCCGGCGCCCCAGTCGGGTCGCCGTTCGAGCAGCTCCGGCCGCGCCAGCGTCACGATCAGGATCGGAACGTTCCGGGTCCATTCGAGCATGTGGTCGATGAAGTCGAGGAGCCCGGGATCGGACCAGTGCAGGTCCTCGAACGCCATCACGAGGAGGCCCTGGGCCGCCATCCGCTCGAAGTACAGCCGCCACGCGCCGAACAGCTCACCGGGCGAGCCGCCCGCAGAATCACCGACGCCGAGCAGCGCCTGGAGCGCGCGCTCCACGCGCTCCCGGTCGGCCTCCTCCGAGACGAACCTCGTGACCGACTCGCCGAGCTTCGTGCGGGTCGTCGCCGGGTCGTCCGTCTCGTTGATCTGGGCCCGAGCACGGACCATCTCGCCGAGCGCCCAGAACGTGATGCCCGAGCCGTAGGCCGGCGAGCGGCCCTCGTGCCACCAGACATCCTCGGCGACGCCGTCGGCGTACTTCTTGAGCTCCCACACCAGCCGGCTCTTGCCGATGCCGCCCTGGCCGGTGATCGAGACCAGGCGGACCCGGCTCTCGCGGGCCGTGGCATGGAACAGGTCCTTGAGGAGACGGAGCTCGGAATCGCGCCCGACGAACGGGGCCTCGAGACGGTCGCCGCGGCCGCGTCCCCCTCGCTCCGCCACGACCCGAATGGCCCGGTACGCGGTCACCGGGGCGGCCTTGCCCTTGAGCAGCTGCTCGCCGGCGGGCTCGTAGGCGATGGCGCTCGAGGTCGCGTGCTGGGTCGTCTCGCCGACGAGGACCATCCCCGGCTGGGCGGCGGACTGGAGGCGCGAGGCGGTGTTGACGAGATCTCCCGCGACCATGCCCTGGCCGCGCGCGCCGAGAGTCACCGCTGCCTCACCTGACAGGACGCCCGCACGCGCCTGGAGACCCGGCGCGAGCTCCTTCACGGCGTCGACGACCTCGAGGGCCGCGCGGACCGCGCGTTCGGCGTCGTCCTCGTGGGCCGTCGGGGCGCCCCAGACGGCCATCACGGCGTCGCCGATGAACTTCTCGACCGTGCCGCCGTAGCGCTCGATCTGCTCCCGGGCAGTGTCGAAGTAGCGGGACAGGAGCTCCCGGACCTCTTCCGGATCGCGGCCCTCCGAGAGCGAGGTGAAGCCGACGAGATCCGCGAACAGCACGGTCACGAGGCGACGCTCGGCGATGGGACCGGCGACCGCGCCCTCGACCGGCCGGACGTTGGAGGGCGGGGACCCGGGGCGGGTTCCGTCACCCCCAGCGCGAGGGCCCGCGGATGCCGCGGCCTCGAGCGCGGTGCCGCACTCCCCGCAGAAGCGCGTCCCCGGTGCGTTCGCGGTCCCGCAATTGGCACACGCGACCGCGAGTCGGGTGCCGCACTCGCCGCAGAACTTGCGTCCCGGCTCGTTCTGGGTCGAGCAGTTCGGGCAGATCATCGCGCGGAGCGTAGCGAATCGATCGAAGCCCCCGCGATCAAGGTGCGCCGGCGGCGGTCCCTTCGGTTGACGTCAACTCCGGGATTCCGGCGGCCCAGGCGTCGAATTCCCGGCGCAGCGGCATGAGGGTCGCCTCGTCGGCAAAGGCGACATCGAGGGCGTACCGATCGATGGCCCAGAGCTCCGGGAGCGTCAGCCCGATGTCGCGCACGGCCCGGGCGTACTCCTCCGTGAGCGAGACGTCGGAGACCGTCGTGTCATCGGTGGACAGCGTCACCGGCACGCCGGCGCGGTGGAGGAGCGCCAGCCCGTGCTCGGCGAGCGACGGCACGTCTCCTGCCTGGTAGTTCGACGTGGGGCAGAGGTCGAGGCAGACGCGACGCTCGCGCAGCTCCGCGATGAGCGCCTCGTCGTCCGCCGCGGACTGGCCGTGCGCAATCCGCTCGGGGCCGACCTCGAGCGCCCGCCAGACCTGGGCCGCGCCGTTCCATTCGCCCGCATGAACAGTGATCCGGAGGCCGCCCGCTCGCGCCGCCTCGAACGCCTCGGCGTGCGCGAGCGGATCGGGGAACGTGGCCTCTGGGCCCGCGAGATCCCAGCCCGTCAGGCCCCGATCCCGGAAGCGCGACGCCGCTTCGGCGAGCCGCACGTTGTCGGCCGGGTCGTGGGATCGCAGCGCCACGGCAACCAGCCGCACGACCGTCCCCGTCCGAGCCCCCGCGTCCTCGGCGCCACGCATGACCGCCTCGATCCCGTCCTCGAGCCAGAGGCCCTTCGCGACGTGCAGCAACGGTCCCCACTTGATCTCGACGTAGCGAACGTTCTCCGCCGCCTTCGTCTCGACCAGCTCGACCGTGATCCGCTCCAGCGCCTCGGCGTCCTGCAGCAGCGCGATCGGGAGGTCGAAGGCCTTCAGGAGCTCGGCCTGGTCGACGCAGGGCATCGGGGCCACGAGCGCGTCGAACATCCCGCGCCACGATCCGGGGGCGTCGACCCCGCGGGTCCGCGCCAGCTCGAGCGCCGTCCCGACCCGCAGCGAGCCATCCAGGTGGAGGTGGAGCTCGGCCTTGGGCATCGCCTCGAGCAGGCGATCGAGCGCTGGATCGGGGATACGCGCGAGATCGGGCGTCGTCGGGATCGTCATGGACCGATGCTACGATCCGCGCCGCATGTCGAGCGCGCCGGTCCGCATCACGCCGTCATTCGGAGGCGCCATCCGCGGGCTCCTCTGGGGCGTGCTCCTCGCGGTCCTGGCTGCCAGCGCCGCGGGTCTCGTGGGCGTCGCCTGGCATGCGCCCGGCAGCCCCGCCCGCGCCGAGCTGACCCATGCCGGCGACGCGGCGCTCGGCGCGCGACTCGACACGGCCCGCGCGGACCTCGAGCTGATCGCCGCGGACGTCGAAGAGCTGGCCGCTGAGGCCAAGCGGGCGCTCGAGGAGGTTGCCAGCGCCGACCCGGCGCTCCTTGACGCCACGCTCGAGCGCGGCGACACCATCGCTGCCGGGATCGAGGTCCGATCGCAATCCCTTCGCGGCTCCCTCGTGGACCTGCCCGGCACCGAGCCGGATGCGGCCATGCGCTACAACAATGCGATCCTCGTCCGGCGCTCGGCGGTCCTCGCCGCCGTCGAGGCGTCATCCGGGCTGGCCGGCAATTGGCAGACGGTGGCCGCGCGGGCTCGCGACACGGCCCGCCTGACGGCGCTGATCAACCAGCACGACGAGACCGTCGTGAGCGCCATCCAGCACGGCCTGAACAGCCAGTTCAAGGACGCGGTCGCGACGATCGACGAGGCCTTCGAGGTGATGAGCACCATCAAGGACCTCCGGGCGAGGCTGGTCGCGGCCGAGGACACCGTCCTCGACGAATGGATCGAACGGACCGGGGCCTACGACCTCGCGCTCCAGCACCTCTACGCCGCGCTCGTCAAGTCGAAGGGCCGGGTCACGGTCGAGGTCCAGTCGGCACGGCGCGAGGAGCGCGACGCCTTCGACCAGCTCCCGCCGGACCGGCGAACCATCCTCGTGATCATCAGCGAGGTCACCCGGAACGGCCTGACCCAGGCCGTCATCGCCATCGACGAGGCCCACGGCCGTCTCGACGAGGCGCTGGTCGAGGTCGTGGAGGCGTCGGCACCGCCCGCCTGATCGGCCGTACGTCGTCCGACTGTCGCGCGCGCCGCCGCCCTGTCGCGCCCGCCGCGCGCCTACACTCCCGCCAGAAGCGCACCAGGTCGCCACCACGCAAGGGGGTTGCAGTGCAAGTACGTGTCGTCGCCGACCAGCCGTGGGATGTCAAGGCGGACGTGCTCGCCGTCCCGATCGTCGGCCAGCCGAAGTTCAGCGGGCCACTCGGCGAGCTGGACAAGCGCGCCGGCGGTGAGCTGACCTCGCTCAATACCTTCGGTGAGCTGAAAGGCACGCGCTACAAGAGCATCCTCGCGGGCGCCGGCAGCTCCGGCCAGATCAAAGCTGGGCGCCTCATGGCGCTCCTCGGCGGCGACGCCGACACGCTGGATCGCGAGGCCGTCCTGAAGCTCGGCGCCTCGGCAGAGCGGCGACTCGCCGGTCGCCAGGCCCGCACCCTCGCCATCTGGGTGACCCCGCTCGCGGAGGCCCTCGAGGGCGGTGCCGCAGCCGCCGCGGAGCTCCTGACGCGCGGCGTCGTCGAAGGAACCTACGACCCCGCGACGATCTATCGCGAGGACTACGACGAGGGCCCGCCCGAGCTCGACGAGCTCATCCTCGTGGCGCCCGGCGAAGATGCCGGGACGCTGAAGAAGGCCGCGGAGCGGGGCGCCGTGATCGGCGAGGGCGCCAACATGGCCCGGACCCTCTCGAACCGCAGCTCCAACGATGTCAGCCCCGAGGTCCTCGCCGAGGAGGCCTCCAGCATCGCCAAGGCCAACGGGCTGTTCATCGACGTCATCGGGCCCGAGAAGGCGACCAAGATGGGCATGGGCCTGTTCATGGCGGTCGGGCGGGGGAGCGACAACCCGCCGCGGATGATCGTCATGCGATCCGGCAAGGCCGGCGAGAAGGACAAGCTGGGCCGGCACCTCGCGATCGTCGGCAAGGGCGTCTGCTTCGACTCCGGCGGCATCTCCATCAAGCCATCCGACCGGATGGAGGAGATGAAGATGGACAAGACGGGGGCCTGCACGGTCATCGCGGCCGCGGCGACCGTCGCGCGCCTGGCGCCCGGGACGCCGCTGCTGGTCCTTGCGCCGGCGGTCGAGAACATGCCGGGCTCGCACTCGACCCGGCCCGGCGACATCGTCAAGGCCCTCAATGGCAAGTCGGTCGACATCACGAACACGGACGCGGAGGGTCGCCTGATCCTCGCCGACGCCCTGACCTATGCGGAGCGGCTGGGGGCGACCCACCTGGTCGACATCGCGACGCTCACCGGCGCCGTCGCCCGAGCGCTCGGCGACATGATGAGTGGCGCGTTCGGGACGCCCCAGACGTTCCTCGACGAGGTCTTCGCGGCGGGCGCGAAGGCCGGCGAGCGCTACTGGCAGCTGCCGCTCATCGACGACTACCGGCCCGACATGGAGAGCTGGTACGCCGACCTCGTCAACTTCTCCCGAAACAACGAGGGCGGGCTCGTGAAGAGCGCCCTGTTCATCCAGGAGTTCGTGACGAAGCCGTGGGTCCACCTGGACATCGCCGGCACGGCCTACTTCCGGAAGCACCTGCCGTTCGCGGCGCGAGGCTCCACCGGCGTGGCCCACGCGACCCTGGTCGAGCTGGCGCTGGCCGGCGCGAAGGGCTGACCACCGGGACCACCGGGACCATCGGGCCGGTGCGGCGCCGCACCGCGCGCGCCATCCTCGCCGCGTGACCGACCTCACGCTCTGGTCCGGGGCCGCTTGGCTGCCGGCCATCCTCGCCGGCCTGCTTGGGCTGGCCTTCGGCTACGCCTCGGACCGGCTCGCCGCGCGCTGGCCCGTCCACGAGGACGGCTCGATCCGGGCCCGCGACTGGCGGACGCCGATCGTCACCGTCGTCGGCGGGCTCGCCTTCGCGGCCACGGTGGCGAGATTCGGTGGGGACCTCCGCGAGATCGGGGTGGTCTTTCCCTATGTCGCGGTACTGGTCGTGCTCTTCGCGATCGACCTCGACCAGCGCCTCTTGCCGAACGTCCTGACGTACCCGCTCGTCGTCTACGCGATCGTCGTATACGCCGTGGGCGCGAGCCCCTTCGTCCCAACCGTCGAGGATCTGGCCTGGGCCGCCGCGGCGGCGGTGCTCGTGCCGTTGGGGCTGTTCGCGCTGGCGATCCCATTCGGGAGCGGCGCGATCGGCGAGGGCGACCTGAAGCTGCTGGTCAGCGTCGGCCTGTTCGCGGGGGCGGCGAACCTCTTCTTTGGCCTCGTGGCGGGCGCGATCGCCGCGGGGATCATCGTCGCGATCCTGGTCTTCATCCGGCGACTCTCGCTGAAGAGTTTCGTTCCGTACGGTCCCTTCTTGATTGCCGGCACGCTGTGGTCCATCCTCGTCATCTCCCGGCCGTGACGAACGTACGGGGTTTTCGGTTGGACGTATTGCAGTATCCTGCCGAACGTTGGCCGGTAGTCGTCCATGCAATGCCCTGCGGGACGTCGATCTTTCCAGCGGACAAACCAACCGCGACCCCAGCGCGAGAGGCCACGCCCGCACGATGATGACGCTGCTCGGTGCGCCGCTCCATGCCTGATCGGACCGTTCGGAGGGCCGGATCGCGTCCCCGCACGCATCGGTTCGCGCGGGGCCTCCTCCTCCTCGTCGTCGGATTCACCGCGTTCGGCGGCATGTTCACGTCGACGCCGGCCAATCCCGCCCGGGCCGACGAGCTCGACGATGCCTATGAGCGCCAGAAGCAGCTCGAGGAGCTGATCGCGCGGCAGAAGTCCTCCATCCGGAGCCTGTCCGCGAGCCAGGCGAACCTGTCCGCGAAGATCGGCCGGACGAAGAACACGCTTGCCGAGCTCAACGCCAACCTCCTCACGGTCAAGACCCAGATCGTCGCGATGACCGTCGACGTCGCCAGAAGCGCGAACGCGGTCGACGAGATCTCGGCCACGGCCGGCCGCCTCGACGCCGAGCTCGAGCGGATCGTCGCCGAGGAGGTCCGCAAGACAGCCGAGCTGGAGGCCCGCAAGGTCATCCTCGCCTCGCGCATCGTCGAGGCCTACGACACCGACCGGACCTCGATGCTCGAGACGTTCCTCGCCGGCGGGGACTTCACCGACGTCCTGACCAACGTCGGCTACCACCTCGACTTCGCCGAACAGGACCGCGAGCTCGCCCAGCAGATCGTCGCCGACCAGGAGGTCCTCAAGGTCCTCCGCGCCAACGTCGAGATGGCCCGAGTGCAGACCAAGGAGCTCCACCAGCTCGCGAGGGATTCGAAGAAGGTCCTCGACAAGCAGATGGCGGAGCTGGCCGCGGCCCGCAAGGAGCTGGCCCGCCTCGAGGCCGAGACCGAGCGGCTGCTGAAGGCCCAGCAGGCGGCCTACGCCAAGATGGCCGCGGACAAGAAGAAGCTTGCCGGCAGCCTCGCGCGGCAGATCGAGGCCAACCGCAAGCTCGAATCGCTCATCAACCGGCTCATCCGGGAGCAGATCGCCAAGGGCGGGATCCCGTCGGAGTTCAACGGCACGTTCCGCTGGCCGATGGCGGGGCGGGTCTCGCAGGAGTTCGGCTGCACCGGCCTGTCGTGGAATCCGCGGGTCGGGGACTGCGCCCACTTCCATCGCGGGATCGACCTCGTCAATGCCAAGTACACGCCGATCTACGCCGCGGCGGCGGGCAAGGTCCTGATCGCGGGCCGCAGCCCCTACGACTCCGCCTGGGTCGTGATCATCGCCCACTCCTCCAAGCTCGTCAGCTGGTACGGCCACGTCGACAATGTCAAGCAGCCGGTCGTGCGGGCGGGTCAATCGGTGGCCAAGGGCCAGCTCATCGCCTTCGAGGGCACGACCGGCTTCTCCACTGGCCCGCACCTCCACTGGGCCGTGCAGCTCGACGGCGCGTGGACGAACCCGAGGCTGTTCCTCCCGCGCTGATCCGCGGCCCGGTGCCCGAACCCCTGGACCTTGGCGCCCGGGGCTCCATTTCCGTCACATCGTCATTCTGTGACTCTTCGTCACCGTCGAACCGACCAGCGCCCGTACGGCTGAGCGTGGAGTGCCCGCGGACTTTCGCCACGGAGTCACTGGGTGACTCGTTGTCCGCCACCGACAGACGACGAGTCACTCGATGCCTATCTGACAGAAACGCGCCGTTCATGGGCACCTCTGGCCGCTGATCGGGCGGAAACATGCCCGGTGCTACGATTCACGAAGGGAGTGACCCCACGCTCCGCGAGCTATTTCGCGACGGGAGGGCACGTGAAGCGGACGATGGCGGTGATCCTCGCCGGCGGTGAAGGCGAGCGCCTCTCGATCCTCTCGTCCGTGCGCGCGAAGCCCGCCGTCCCCTTCGGCGGCAAGTACCGGATCATCGACTTCACGCTGTCGAACTGCGTCAACTCGGACATCGACAACGTCCTCGTCCTGACCCAGTACAACCCGCACTCGCTCAACGACCACATCGGCCTCGGGCGGCCCTGGGACCTCGACCGCAGCCGGGGTGGCGTGAAGCTCCTCCAGCCGTACATCTCGCGCGGCCGCGTCGCCGAGTGGTACCGCGGGACCGCCGACGCGGTCCTCCGCAACATGAACATCATCGAGCGCTCGCCAGCGGACACGATCGTCGTCCTGGCCGGTGACCACATCTACAAGATGGACTACCAGCCGTTCGTCCAGGCCCACCGGCGGCACCGCGCCGACGTGACCGTCGCCGTTCGCCGCGTGCCGCTCGCGGACGCCAGCCGGATGGGCATCCTCGCGATGGACGAGTCCGACCGCGTGACGGAGTGGCAGGAGAAGCCCAAGCAGCCCAAGAGCGACCTCGCGTCGATGGGCGTCTACGTCTTCTCGAAGCGGGCCCTGCGTCGCTGGCTGAGCGAGGAGCTCGTCGACTTCGGCGCCAACGTCGTCCCCGCGATGCTTGATGGCGGGGCGCGCGTCTTCGGCTACCGCTACAGCGGCTACTGGCAGGACGTCGGGACGATCCAGTCCTACTGGGAGACCAACCTCGCACTCGTCGAGGACCGGCCGGAGCTGGACATGTACGACCCCGAGTGGGTCATCCACACCCGGTCCGAGGAGCGCGCCCCGGCGAAGGTCGGCGCGACGGCCCAGATCCACCGCAGCCTGATCAGCCACGGCTGCGTCATCGACGGCACCGTCGTGAACAGCGTCCTCTCGCCGGGAGTCCGGGTCGACGTCGGCGCGGTCGTGCGGGATTCGATCGTGATGTTCGACTCGGTCATCCGGGCCGGCGCGGTCGTCGATCGCGCGATCCTCGACAAGGAGGTCGTCGTCGGGCAGGGCGCGATCGTGGGTGAGGGCCCGTACGACGGACCCCCGAACCGCCAGGAACCGGGCCGGCTCAACACCGGGATCACCGTCGTCGGGAAGCAGTCGATCGTGCCTCGCGCCGCCCGCCTCGGGCGCAACGTCAAGATCGGCGGCGGCGTGAAGAACAGCGACTACAAGAGCCGCGTCGTCAAGAGCGGCGGCTCGGTCGAGCCGTCGACCGCGACACGCAAGGTTCGCGTGGTGCGCGAGCCCGTGGAGGCCGCGTCCGCCAGCTGACCTCGGGCGAGGATGCGGCCGATCCGTGCGTCGGGCCGCTCCGCGCGGCTGCTCACGCACGACGAAGTGCGATCGCAGCCGTGCTCACGTCCCTCCTTCGGCTCGACTCGCCTCCTCGCCTGAGGCACCGGGTAGACTCTCGCGCCATGCCCCCGATCACCCCGGAGGCCATCGAGGCCTGGCTCGCCGAGCACTCACTCGCGCCGGCGCCCGCGTCGAACGCGACGGCGTCTCGGCCTGGGACCTGACCGTCGATGGCCGCGTCCGCCGCGACCTGCGCGTCACCCTGATCCTCGACC
>JBKKDM010000063.1:0-20197 GCA_046707905.1 Candidatus Limnocylindrales bacterium | reverse complement strand
GGCCGCGTGAGATTCGCAGCTGCTCGGGCCGGACGGCGACCACCGACCCGTTGAGCCGGATGAAGTTCGTCTCGCCGATGAAGTCCGCGACGAACTTGCTCGCCGGCGAGTCGTAGATCTCGCCGGGCGGTGCGAGCTGCTCGATCCGGCCTCCGTTCATCACGGCGACCCGGTCCGACATCGCGAGCGCCTCCTCCTGATCGTGGGTCACGTAGACGAACGTGATCCCGATCTCCATCTGGATCCGTTTCAGCTCCAACTGGAGGCGCTTCCGGAGCTTGAGGTCGAGGGCGCCCAGGGGCTCGTCCAGCAGCAGCACGTGGGGCTGGTTGACGAGCGCCCTCGCGAGCGCGATTCGCTGCTGCTGGCCGCCGGACATCTCGTTCGTCCGGCGCTTCTCGTAGCCGGGCAGGTTGACGAGCTCCAGGACCTCGCCGGTCCGGCGCCGGATCTCACCGGCGTCCACGCCTCTGCGCTTGAGCCCGAACGCGATGTTTCCGGCAACGTCCAGATGGGGGAACAGGGCATAGCTCTGGAAGACCATGTTGACCGGCCGCTTGTCGGGCGGGTCGCGGGTCACGTCGTGGCCCCGCAGATCGATACGGCCGCTCGTCGGGAGGTCGAAGCCGCCGATCATCCGGAGGGTCGTCGTCTTGCCGCAGCCGGACGGGCCCAGGAGCGAGAAGAACTCGCCGCTCTCGATCGTGAGCGAGACATCGTCGACCGCGACGACCTCGCCGAACCGCTTCGTCAGGCGCTCGAGGCGGATCTCCGGCTGGGACTCCGGGCGGGGCACGGTCTGGGGCTCGGAGGCGAGCATCACGACCCGTCGAGCGTACCGTAATTGAGCAGATGCGCAATAGCGGCTTGGCGCCCCACGGCGTTCGCGTCTCAGCTGCCGGCGCGCGCCCGCCCGAGGAAGGATTGGGCCCGGTGAAACGCGGCCTCGAGCGGCATCGTCCTGGCCTCCGTCGTGACGGCGCCGAACCGATCGAGACCCAGCGCGGCGCGGGCGCGGTCGGCCTCGCGCTCGCGGATTCGGGCCAGGATCGGCACCGGCGGCGCGCTGGCATCGTCGCGGAGCCGGGTCGCCACGCCCAGGAGGAACACGGCCTCCTCGGGCGTGTCCTCGCCGTTCGCGACGATCGACGCCGTCTCGAGACACTCCGCGGCGTAGTGGTGGAAGCCGACGGACGCGTACACCGCGAGCGCTCGTGCCAGCAGCGCCCGTGCCTCCTCGAGATGCCCCGCGAGGGCCTCGACGATCGCGATGTGCAACTCGTTCATCGCGATCCCCTCGCCGTCGGCCCGGGCACGATTCAGCTCCAGGGCTTCCTGGTACTGGGCCAGCGCGGCGTCCGACTCGCCGAGCTCGAGTGAGACGGTGCCGAGGTTGTCGATGGCGATGGCGATCCTGCCCAGAAGGCTGGGATCTGTCGCGCTGGCAGACCGAAACTTCGCGATCGACGCCTCGTGGAAGAATCGAGCCTGGGCGTTGTCCCGTCTGCTGTACGCGACGACGCCGAGCGTGTTCAGGGCGCTGCCCTCCTGGAGCGTGTTCCCGACGGCCGCAAAGTGCGCCTGCGCCGACATTGCATGCTCCTCGGCGGCATCGAGATCGCCCTGGGCCCACGAGAGGCCGCCAAGCCCGAGATGGGCGAGGCCGCGCAGGTTCTTTTCACTGCCGGTGGCTCCATCGAGGGCCATCCCGAGCCAGGCCCGGCCCTCGGTGAGCTCCCCGCGGATCCACCAGAACCACCACAGCGCCTCGGCGACCCGGAGCATGGCGTCGAAGGCCGACGCCTCCTCCTGCCACGGGAGGGCCGCCCGGAGGTTCTCGCGATCCCGTGCGAACCGGTCAAGCCATGGACCCTCCACCCGCGCGGCCGAGGTCCGCACCGGAAGCCAGACGGCCTCCGCGAAGGCGGTGAAGTACTCGGCGTGGCGCCGCCGGAGCTCGTCGCGCTCTCCGGCGGCCTCGAGGTGCTCGGCCCCGTACTGGCGAACCGTCTCGAGGATCGTGTAGCGCGTTTCCGCATTCGTGGAATCCACGGCGACCAGCGATGCCTCGACGAGGCGCTCGAGGCATCGGAGCGCCCGGTCCTCGTCGCCATCGGTCGAGATGGCCGCAACAGCCGCGAGCGTGAAGCCGCCCACGAAGACGGACAAGGCTCGCAGGACCGATTGCTCCTCCAGCTCCAGGAGCCCATAGCTCCAGTCCATGGCCTCGCGAAGCGTCCTGTGTCGAGCAGTTGCGAGCCGGCGCCATGACACGAGGAAGCGGAACCGGTCGCGGATGCGCAGCCCGATCTCCGTGGGAGACAGCGCTCGTGCTCTGGCCGCCGCCAGCTCGATGCCCAAGGGGAGCCCATCTAGGTCGGCGCAGATCCTCGCGATCGTCTCGATCGTCTCGTCGTCGTCGGCAATGCCCGGCCGTGCCTCGCGCGCTCGGGCGAGGAACAGGCGGACGGCCTCCGAATCGCGCGCATCGCGGCCCGTCGACGATTCGGCCGGCAGGCCGAGCGGTGGAACGGCAAATTCGGCCTCACCAGAGACGCCGAGGACCTCGCGGCTGGTCGCCAGGATCCGCAGCCCCGGGGAGGCCGCGAGCAGGCGCGCTGACAAGTCTGCGCACGCTGCCCGGAGGTGCTCGCAGTTGTCGAGCACGAGCAGGGCGTCAGACGTTCGGAGGTGGCTGAGCAGGCGGTCGATCCCGGAGACGCTCGGCTGTTCGCGGACCGCCATGGCCTCCGCGATGTGTCCGGCCAGCAGGGCCGGCTCCGCGAGCGGCGCGAGGTCGACGAAGAACACACCGTCCGGGTGGTCTGCGACCCGAGGTCGGGCCGATTCGAGGGCCAGTCGGGTCTTCCCGACACCGCCGATGCCGACGAGGGTCACGAGACGGTGGCGATCGAGGAGCGCACCGACGGCGGCCAGCTCGGCGGTCCGGCCAATGAAGGCGGTCAGCGGCGCCGGGAGGTTGTGCCGGGCCTCCGGCGCCATCGCGGGCGGCACCTCCTGACGAAGGATCTGCTGCTGGAGCCGCTCGAGCTCCTCCCCGGGATCGAGCCCGAGGTGCTCCGCGAGCTGCTCCCGGGCTCGCTGGTACGCAGCCAGGGCGTCGGCCTGTCGCTCTGCCCGATAGAGCGCCAGCATCAGCTGCCGCCAGAAGCCCTCGCGATAGGGGTGGCGCGCCACGAGGACCTCGAGCTCGTCGACGAGTGCCACGGCCTCGCCGAGGGCGAGCGAGGCCTCGAGCCGCAGCTCCGTCGCCCGCAGCCGCAGGGCATCGAGGCGCTCGGCCTCGACTCGGAGTGTGCCGTGCGTTCCCTGCTCGCCGTAGGCCGGGCCGCGCCACATCGACAGGGCGGCGGTGGCGAGGTCCCGCGCGCCTCGGGCTTTGCGGCGCGACAGCGCAGCCTCGGCGTCGCGGACGAGGCGCTCGAAGCGGCGCGCGTCGATGGTTTCGGGGTCGACCTCGAGCATGTACGCGGCGGACGAGCTCCTGATCGGCGCGCCCTGACCCAGCGTGGCGCGGAGCCGCGATACGTAGCTGCGAAGCGTCGTCTCCGCTCCAGCCGGGGGCTCGCCGGCCCAGATTTCGTCGACCAGCCGGCTCGCGGCCACGAGCCGCCCGGGCTCGAGCGCCAAAAGCGCCAGCAGGGTCCGTTGTCGTGGTCCACCGACGGGCAGGGGAACGCCGTCGTGGAGGACCTCGACGGTCCCCAGCACGCGGAGATCGACGTTCGAATGCCTCTCCGTGGCCACGGGCTGCCGATGGTACGGGCCTCGCCGGCCCCCGAGCTCAGTGCATTGCTGCGGCAACCCATTCGTCGCGCGAGCGCCGCTATCCTCCGCGGGATGGAATCCGGGGTGACTTCGCCGCGCCGCAAGGCCCCGCGCGGCATCATCGTCGCGCTCGACGGCCCGGCGTCCTCGGGCAAGAGCAGCGTGGGCGCGGCGGCGGCGAAGGAGCTCGGGTACCGCTTCTGCGACACGGGATTGCTCTATCGGGCGGTGACCTGGCTGGGGATCCACCGCGGCATCGAGGCGACGTCCCATGACGCCCTCGTGCCGCTGGTTCAAGAGATCGAGCTGCTCGACGACGGGGACGGCCGGCTGGCGCATGTCGCGATCGATGGCCTCGATCGAACGGCCGAGGTCCGATCACCCGAGGTCGATGTCGCCGTGTCGGCCTACGCGGCGGTTGCCGAGCTGCGGCTCGCCCTGCTCGAACGCCAGCGAGCGCTGGCCCTCCCGGGCCGGATCATCATGGCCGGTCGCGACGTCGGAACGATCGTGCTGCCCGATGCGGACCTGAAGCTCTATCTGGACGCCTCGGTCGAGGAACGGGCCCGGCGGCGCGCGGTTGAGCGCGGTGTCGATCCGGCCAGCCCGGATGGAATCGAGATCCTGGAAGAGCTTCGACGGCGGGACCTCCTGGACTCGACCCGGGATACGGCGCCGCTCCGAAAGGCCGACGACGCCGTCGCGTTGCGGACGGATGGAAACACCTTCGAGCAGACGGTCGCGGAGGTCGTCGAGGTCATCCGGCGGGTGGGGGAGCCTGGCGCACCTGCAGAGGACGCGCTGCCGACCGACGCGCCGCGTCGCTCCAGAACGCCAAGGCGCGAGCGTCGGCCGATCAAGCCGACCCAGGTCGCGACCCACCGCGGCCTGCTCTATCGGTTGGGGACCGCGGTCTGTCGCGGCATCGTCCGCGCGATCGCCAGGTTTCGGATCGAGGGTGACCTCGACGCGATCCCGAGGACGGGGCCGCTCATCGTCGTCGCCAACCACGCATCGAGCGCCGACCCGGTGCTGGTCGGCTCGTTCCTGAGCCGGGACATCGACCGGCCGCTGAACTGGCTCGGCAAGCGCGAGCTGCTCGAGTGGGGCCCGGCCGGGTGGGCGTTCCGGATCGCGGCCATCCATCCCGTCGACCGCGGGGCCGCCGACCTCGAGGCCTTCCGCTCCGCGATGCGCATCCTGGAGGCCGGCCAGGTGCTGGCGCTCTTCCCGGAGGGGACCCGAAGCCGTGACGGCGGGCTCCAGGAGGTCCGCGATGGCGCCGGGATGCTCGCCCTCCGGAGTGGCGCCCCGGTGCTTCCGGTAGCCGTTGTCGACAGCGACCGGATGTGGCCGCGCGGCAGCCTCCTGCCGAAGGCCGGCAAGCGCGTGACGGTTCGCTACGGCACGCCGTTCAAGGTCACCGACGAGCTGCTCGCCGCGGGCACGCCCACGAAAGGCCGGCAGGCCACCGAAGCCGCCACCCGCCTCCTTATGACCAGGATCGCTGCGCTGCTCCCGCCGCGCCAGCGCGGCGTCTATGCGAAAGCGAACGACACAACCCCCGGCTGATCTCTCGGCGCGCCCGTCGCTACGCCTCGAGAAGGGCCTCGTCGACCGCCAACTCGAGCGAGAGGCCTCGGCCCTCCAGGACGCCTGCCTCGAACGCCGCGCCGCCCAGGTTCGCGAGATATGCGCGTCTTGCCTCCGCCTCATCCTCCCACTGACCGACCCGGCCGCCGCGCACGACCTCGGCCTCGATCCCGCCCCAGAGCCTGCCGGCGCGTCGATGCACGGAGGCTTCGCCGGCGAGGCGGGCGAGGATCGCCAGGCCGAAGATCACCGAAGGCCGGACGGCGATCTCGCGCGCCAGCGCGAGCGCCTCGCGACCTGCCCGCTCGGCAATGGCGAACCTGCCCAGCTCGCTGGCGCGGTCGGCGGTCACCTGGAGACTGTCAAGCCGCCAAACGATGTCCCCGGCCTCGGAGGCGCGCTGCCCGGCGAGCTCGAGCAGGCCGAATCCCTCGTCGTCCCGACCCTCTGCGAATGCCAGGTCGGCCTCGGCCTCGAGGCCCACATACCGATCTGGCGGGAAGCGCTCGTCGCCGCCGACGGCGGCTGCTTCGTCGAGGAGGCACCGAGCGAGCGCACTGTCGCCCATGCGCAACGCTTCCATCGCGATGCGCATCGTCAGGTGCGCCTGGTGTGCCCGGTCGTCCAGCTGTCGGTGGATCGCGAGCGCCAGTTCGTAGTCCTCGACGCCGCCGGCAAAGTCCCCGGACGCATAGCGGCAGCCGCCGCGGCAACGCAGGGCCCGAGCCCGATTGGCATCGGACAGCACGTCGTGCGCCAGGAGGGCGTCGAAGATCGTGATGCCCTCGCGTGGCTGGGTGAATGCCCAGAAGCGCTCGAGCGCGCACGCGATGGCGACCGCGAGGGGGAGGTCCGCGTCCGCCGCCCAATGGATCGCCGCTCGGATCGACGGCAGCTCCACACGGGCGAGGTCGAACCGACACGCGTGGCTCGCGCCTTCAAGCCCGAGGTTCATCGAATCCGCCAGGACGAGCGCGTGTCCGGCGTGGGCCAGACGGAGCTCGGCGACATCCTTTGGGGGAAGGTGGTCCGCCGCGTATTCCCGGACCGTCTCGAGAAGGCGATATCGGGTGCCGAGCTGATGCTGGATCGGGACAACCAGCGAGGCGTCGACGAGTCGCTCGAGGAGGCGCTCGGCCTCGTCCTGATCGCCGTCCATCGCGACGGCGGCGACGGATTCCCGGGACGCCCCGGCCGGGAAGACGGACATGCGGGCCAGCAGTCGTTGCTCGTCAGGAGCGAGCAGCTCGTGGCTCCAGTCCATCGCCTCGCGCAGCGTCCGGTGGCGCGCGGAGGACAGGCGGCGCCAGGCGACGAGGAACTGGAACCGATCCTGCAGGCGACCCGCGACCTCCTCGAGCGACAGGGCCTTCGTGCGGGCGGCGGCCAGCTCGATCGCGAGTGGAAGTCCATCCAGATCGCGACAAATTCGCGCCCCCGTCGCCAAAGCTGCATCGTCAACGCGCAGGTTGTGGCGCGTCAGCGTCGCGCGATCGAACAGGAGGCGGAGTGCGTCGCTCTCGTCCAGCGGCTGAACCTGGAACGTCGCCTCTCCGGCGACGTCCAGCACCTCCCGACTGGTCGCGAGGATCCGAAGGTCCGGCGACGCGCGCAAGAGGTCGTGGGCAAGAGCTGCGGCCGCCTCGCGAAGATGCTCACAGTTGTCGAGCACCAGGAGGACGCTTGACGAGCCGAGGTGCTCCGCGAGCGCGGCTCCCAGCTGCTCGGCAGGCCCTTCGGGGATTCCAATCGACGCCGCGACCTGCGCCGCCAGGTGCGACGGGTTCGCCAGCGCAGCGAGGTCCACGAACGCGACCGCGTCCACGGTCTCCTCGAGCGCGCGCCCGGCGGTCTCGATTGACAGGCGCGTCTTGCCGACGCCGCCGACGCCGACGAGGGTCACGAGCCGCACGCGCTTGAGCAGCGCGACGAGCTCGGCGACCTCCTTCGATCGTCCGACGAAGCTCGTGAGCGGCGCGGGAACCCCGAGCATCGGCTGACGCGGGTTGGCCCTCCTCGGCACCTCCTGCCGCAGGATTGCAGCCTCAAGCGCCTGGAGCTCTTCGCCCGGCTCGATCCCGAGCTGCTCGTCGAGGGCCGCCCGGGCCCGGTGGGAGGCGGCAAGGGCGTCTGCCTGGCGGCCGGCGCGATACAGGGCGAGCATGAGGTGATGCCACAGGCGCTCGCGGAAGGGATGCTCGGAGAGCAGTCCCTCCAGCTCGTCGACCAGCTCGTCCGCGCGACCGGAGGCAAGGTCCGCCTCAATCCGTGATTCGAGGGCGTGGAGCCGCAGCTCTTCGAGGCGGACTGCCTCGGCCCGGAATGTCCCGTCGGCGGGGAGACCGGTGAAGGGCAGTCCACGCGAGAGGTCCAGGGTCTCTCGAAGGACGGCCGCAGCGCGGCGGGATCGACCGCCGTCGAGCAGCTGGCGCCCGACGCGCACCCCCGAATCGAACCGCACGACGTCGACCCAGTCGCGCGGCACGTCCAGGACGTAGCCGGTGGACCGCCGTTCGATCGGCGCCGATGTGCCCAGAGCCGTCCGAAGGCGCGAGACGTAGGGGCGGAGGGTGGTGGGGGAGCCGGCCGGAGGCTCGCCGCGCCAGAGCTCGTCGGTCAGGGCATCCAGCGAGACGGGCGAACCTGCCTGCAGCGCCAGCATCGCGAGGAGGGTCTGTGGGCGAACGCCCCCGATCTCGACCGGGACGCCTTCGCGCAGGACCCGGATGGGGCCCAGCAGGCCGATGTCGAGGCTTCCGGCGCTGATCTCCGTGCGATGCCTCCCTCCGCCTCGTCGTCCGGCGTGGCCAGACGGCTCGAGGCGGAGGGTAGGACGGCTCGGACGAAGTTGGTCTATCGGGCGAGGGAGATCCAGCCCTGCATCGTGCCCGTCGTCACTCCGGTAGCCCGGTTGAAGACACGCTCGACCTGGATGCTCCCGGTCGCGCTCGCGAAGCGCCCCGTGCCGCCGGTGACCGTCGCCGTCTCCGTGATCGCGACGACGTTCGGCGGCTCGACCATCGTGGCCGTGCCGGCGAGGTCGGCCGTGATCGTATCGCCGTTCGCTGCGGTGATGAGGTAGGTCCCGACGGCTGTCAGCGTCGCCTGGTTGACGACATGCGGCGCCTCGAGGCTGAAGCGACCGAGGTAGGTCGCGGTCCCGCTGGCCTCGATCCGCACAGCGACCATCGGGGGCGTGAGCGGCGTGATCGAGGCGGTTCCGGCGAGCGTTCCCTTGAATGGGACCTGATCGCCCGCGGAGACGGGACCAGCGAGGCAGAGCGCGAGGGCGATGGAGATGAACGTGACGGGCATGGCCATTCCTCCGATTGCGCCGAAACGTTCGACGCTCCAGCGGAGGCTGGAACCCACCCGTTGTGCCAGCGTTGCAGCGGGTTGCAACGCTGCCTCACGCGAAGGTCCGGCAATCCGTTCCAACCGCGCGGCGGGGGCCGCTACGTCCGGTCGCGCGTGTATGTCACGCCATCAAACGACTTCGCCCGTCCGTCGCAGGGATCGGGGGTGACGGAATCGAATCGCAGCGTGTCGCCGTCGATGGACCAGGCGTAGCGGCCCTCGCCCGCGCACAGCTGGCTGTGGGACAGCACCAGCTCGTCGCCGAAGACCTCCAGGCGCAAGTCCGCACTTCCGAAGCGCACAATCTTGATCCTCGTCGCCGTGATCGTCAGCGTCGCGATGTCGTCCTCCGCGAACTCGGTCGACCACTTGCCCAGCATCTTCGCCGGCGCCGGGTTCAGTGGAGTTGGTGCGGGCGGCATGAGGGTGACCGGCGGGGTCTTCACGACCGTGGGCGCCGCTGATGACGGCGATCCCGGCGACGAGGCCGATGGCACCGCCGGGCCGGGCGCGGCGCACGCAGCGACCGCGAGGCTCAGGGCGATGGCTCGCGGGATCTGCCTCACGGTCCGGGCAAGCATGGTCTCCTCCCCCTTGCTGATCCCGTCGCCGCGCGGTCGCTGTGGGTTCGGATCCTACGAGGCCGACGTTGCAATTCGATGGTAAGGGTCACTGAAGGTCCTCGTGGGATACTTGAGCCGGTATGGATACGATCGGCGGCACCGTCTCGGAAATCCGGATCGCGAAGCGAACGGGCTTCTGCTATGGCGTTCGCGAGGCCATCGACATGGCCAAGGAGGCAAGCGCAGCAGGCAAGGCGACGCACACCCTCGGCCAGGTCGTCCATAACGAGGGCGTCATTCGCGACCTCCAAGGCCTCGGGATCAAGACGGTCGACACGCTCGATGACGTCGACCACGGCTCGGCCGTCGTCATTCGTGCCCACGGCGTTCGCCCCGACGTGATGGACCGGGCGGCGGCCCGAGGTCTCGAGGTCATCGACGGCACCTGCACCTGGGTCATCCAGGAGCAAAAGGAGATCGTGAAGCTCGTCGAGGAGGGCTACACGATCGTGCTCCTCGGCACGCCGAAGCACCCCGAGGTCATCGGTCTCCTCGGCTTCGCGCCGAACGCGATTGTCGTCGACGAGGAAGAGGACTGGGACCAGATCCCGCGCAAGAAAAAGATGGCGCTGATCTCGCAGTCGACCCAGCCGCCCTGGAAGTTCGAGAAGCTCGCGGCCTTCATGGTCTCGCGGAGCCACGAGCTGAAGATCGTCAACACGGTCTGCCCGGTGACCATCCGGCGCCAGGAGGACACGCTCGAGGCGGCCCGCGAGGTCGACCTGATGGTGGTGGTCGGCGGGCGGTCGAGCGCCAACACCAAGGAGCTCACGCGCCTCTGCGGGATCGCCGGCACCAAGGCCGTCCAGATCGAGTCGGTGAAGGACCTCGAACCGGCGAAATTCGAGGGCGCGACGATCGTCGGGGTGACCGGCGGGACGTCGACGCCGATCGAGGACCTCCACGCCGTCGCCGAACGAATCCTCCAGATCGCGGGCACGCCGGAGGCCACGGCCAGGGCCACCGAGCTGGCGGACGCCGCGTTCGCCCTCGCCGCGACACCGGCCGGTCGTACCACCTCGCTTCCGAGCCCCGCGACCCTCCCAGCGGCCAGCTAGGGCGGTCGAGTGGCCGCCAGGGCCGGCATCCCGATCGTCGCGATCGTCGGGAGGCCGAACGTCGGGAAGTCGACGCTGTTCAACCGGATCGTCGGCGAGCGGGCCGCGATCGTGGAGGACCGCGCCCGAACGACCCGCGACCGCCTCTACGGCGAGTCCACCTGGAACGCCCGCCGGTTCATGGTGGTCGACACGGGCGGCCTCGAGGTCGACACGGACGACCCGATCGAGGCTCGCGTCCAGGACCAGGCCCGGATCGCGATCTCCGAGGCAGACGTCATCGTGTTTGTCGTCGACGCGATCTCGGGGATCACGCCTGCCGACCAGGAGGCGGCCGAGGTCCTGCGGCGCGCGAAGGCGCCTGTTCTCGTCGCCGTCAACAAGAGCGACAACGCGCGGCGGGAGCTCGAGGCCGCGGAGTTCTATGGGCTCGGGTGGGAGCACACCTATCCGATCGCGGCGATCCACGGCCGCGGTGTGGCTGACCTGCTCGACGAGGTGGTGCTGGTCCTGCCGCCCGAATCCGAGGCGGAGCTCGCGCGCAAGCAGCGCGAGGACGAAGCGGACGCGTTCTCTCGGGACGTGGAGGCGGGACGCCTGGAGGCCTACGTCGTCGGCGAGGACGACGAGCTCGACGGTGACGGCGAGGAGCCCGCGTTCGACGAGACGACCGAGGACGTCGTCGATGAGGCCGCCAAGCGCTGGGATGCGCAGATCGCGAGCGATTCGGACGATGCCCCGGCCATCGCGTTCGTCGGGCGGCCGAACGTCGGCAAGTCGAGCCTGCTCAACGCGCTCCTGAAGCAGGACCGGATGATCGTCTCGGATGTCCCTGGCACGACCCGCGACGCGATCGACACGACGCTCCCGTGGGGCCGGACCGAGATCGTCCTCATCGACACTGCCGGCATCCGGCGGCGCGGCCGGGTCGCGGGCGGGCGGGCGGCCGAACGGTACTCGACCCTGCGATCGTTCCGGGCGATCTCGCGCGCCGACGTCGCGGTCCTCCTGGTCGATGCCGTGGACGGCCTCACGGCCCAGGACATGCACATCGCCGGGTTCGTGGTCGAGGAGGGCCGGGGGCTCGTCGTCGCGGTCAACAAGTGGGACGCGGTCGAGGAGAAGACCGGGAGCACGTTCGACACCTACGTCGAGTGGATCCGGCACGAGGCGCCGTTCCTGGACTTCGCGCCGATCGTCTCGATCTCGGCCAAGACCGGCCAGCGCGTGGAGCGCGTCCTCGAGCTGGCGGTCGACGTCTGGGCGGAGCGCTGGCGCCGAGTCCCGACCGGGGCCTTAAACCGCCTCGTCGGCGAGGCGTCGGCACGCCAGGAGCCTCCGATGGTGAAGGGCCGGCGACCGAAGCTGTTCTACGCCACCCAGGTCGCCGTCGCGCCGCCCACGTTCGTGTTCTTCGCCCGCGACGCGGGCTCGGTCCACTTCTCCTATCGCCGCTACCTCGAGAACCGGCTCCGCGAGGAGTTCTCGTTCCTGGGGACGCCGATCCGCCTCGTCTTCCGTGAGCGAGCGACCGTGCGCGAGCCGCGCCGGGCCCGCATGTCGACCGAGCGGCCCACGAAGCGCGAGTCCCGGCCTGCGATCGTGCCCAAGAAGGGCCGGAAGCCTGCGAAGCGCACCGCGAGATGACCGCGAACCGAGCGTTGACGGAGGCTGGGTCCGCAGGCGAGGACGGACCCGCTCGGGTCGCCGTGATCGGGAGCGGCGCCTGGGGCACGACGCTCGCGGTATTGGTCGCGCAATCGGAGCCCGTGCTGTTGGTCACCCGCTCGGCCGAGACGGCGGAGCACCTGGAGAAGACCCGGACCAACCACAAGCGCCTGCCCGGGATCGAGCTCTCGCCGCGGATCCAACTCACGGCCGATCCTCGACGGCTCGCCGGGGTGGCCGACCTCGTGATCGTGGCCGTTCCGTCGGCGCACGTGCGCGAGGTCATGGGCCGCGTGCGCAAGTCGCTCTCGCCATCCGCCGACGTGCTCTCCGTCGTCAAGGGCATCGAGCGGGGGACGCTCCTGCGCATGACCGAGGTCATCGCAGACGCCGCCGGGATCGACCCCGCGCGCGTCGCGGCGCTCTCCGGCCCGAATCTCGCGCACGAGATTGCCCGCGGCCTGCCGGCGTCTGCGGTGGTGGCGTCGACCGATCCGGACCTTGGGGAACGCGTCGTCGAGCGGCTCAGCCGCCGAGCCTTCCGGCTCTACACGAACCGCGATGTCGTCGGCGTGGAGCTGTGCGGCGCGCTCAAGAACGTCGTCGCCATCGCCGCCGGCGCCGCAGACGGCCTCGGGTTCGGCGACAACGGCAAGGCCGGACTGATGACCCGCGGCCTGGCGGAGATGACCCGGCTCGGGATTGCCGCCGGCGCGAACCCGCTGACCTTCGCGGGTCTGGCCGGCATCGGCGACGTGATCGCCACCTGCGGCTCCAAGCTCTCCCGCAACCACCAGCTCGGCGACAAGCTGGCGGACGGCCGGAAATGGGCGGAGATCGAGGCGATCCTCCCGGGCGTCGCCGAGGGCGCCTACACGGTCGACGCGGCGCTCGCGCTCGCGGAGCGCTACGGCGTCGAGATGCCGATCGCCCAGGAGGTCCACAACGCGCTGTTCGAGGGCAAGAGCGTGCAGCGCTGCCTGATCGACCTGCTCTCGAGGGAGTCCAAGGACGAGCTGGCCGACTTCCAACGCTGGATCGACGGCCTCGAGGTCCGCTCCAGCCAGGCCTGAACCCGACCCGGCTACGCGGTCCCGCCGACAGTCCCGCCGACGTGGCGGTCAGCCATTTGCTCTACCTCGCGCCGGCTCTCGAAGTGTCCGGTCACCGCCTCGAGGAACCGCCCCCGCTCGATCGTCAGATACCGGAGCGGCGTGAGCGCCGTCACGGTGGCCGTCCGCGGAACGTCCCGGAGCAACGCGATCTCGCCGAGTCCTGCCCCGGGTCCCCGAGCGCCGAGGTCCATTTCACCCTGCGAGACCCGAACTCGCCCCTCTGCCAGGACGTAGAAATGTCGCCCCAGATCGCCTTCGCGAATGAGCACGTGCCCGGCTGGAGCCTCCGCCCATGTGAGCTCCGCCAGGATCCGCTCCATCGACGGCGCCGACAGCGGGGCGAAGATCGGCAGCTGCTGAAGGAGCGTGAGGGCCTCCGGATCTGGCGCCTTCGCGTGCCGGTCGATGGAACCGAGGTGTCGCCAGGTCGCGAGGGTCAGCAACGGGAGCGTCAGGCCTGCGATGACGAGCGCCGTCCGGATGTCGACCGCCTGGATGATCAACCCTGTCACGATGGAGCCCAGCGCGAGCGCGAACATCGCCAGGCCTTCAAGCAGGCCAAAGACCCGCGCCAGGATGGCCTCGGGCGCGGCCCGCTGCAGGAGGCTCCGGCCGGCGACCGTGTTGACGGTAGAGGCGGCACCGCTCAGTGCGAGCATCGCGACCGCCGCTCCGACGCCCGGGACCGCGGCGACAGCAGCCACCGCGAGGCCGTTGATCAGGCCGCTCGCGGCGAACGCCGGCGTCAGGCGACGCCGTCCCACCAGCCGCACCGCCCAGAACACCCCGCCGATGGCGCCAAGCCCGAATGCCGCGTAGAGGTAACCGGCCCAGGACTCGCCGGCTGCGAAGAGGTCGATCGCGACCGCGACATACAGGATGTCCAGCGCCCCAAAGACGACCATGGCCATGGTCAGGAGCGAGACGATCGCGAGAACCCCGCGATCGCGTCGAACCGAGGTCACGCCGCCGAAAACCTCGCGGATGAGCTCGCGGGCCGAATTGGGCTCGGCGTGGATGTGGCCCGGCACGACCTCCAGCCGGCAGACGAGGAGCACGTTGGCGACGCTCCATGCCGCAAACGCCGCGAAGACGTCGCCGGGTTCCGAGCGCACCAGCAATAGCCCTGCGACGAGCGGCCCGAGGAACAGCCCGACCCCTTCGACGAGCCCGGACACGGTGTTCGCTGCGGTGAGGTCGGCGGGGCTATGCGTGATCGCGGGCAGCAGGACGCCCTGCACGGGGCGGGTGAGGGTGACGGCGATGGCGGCCGAGGTCGCGACGAGCAAGGTGACCGCGACAGGGGTC
Source organism: Candidatus Limnocylindrales bacterium (assembly GCA_046707905.1). Classification (GTDB taxonomy): domain Bacteria; phylum Chloroflexota; class Limnocylindria; order Limnocylindrales; family CSP1-4; genus UBA5189. Next base: position 5,686 of record JBKKDM010000063.1, on the reverse strand, counting down.
TCGAGGTACAGCGCTGCCGCCGTCGCGGCCATCGTCAGGGCTTGGATCGCGTACCCCACCACGAGCATCCGGTCGTGCCGGAAGCGGTCGCCCGCATACGCCGCGAATGGGGCGATGAACCCGGCCGGCACGAGCTGGATCAGGGCCGCGAACCCGGCGAACCCGGCGCCACCGATGCCATAGGCGTAGACGATGATCGCGATCCAGGTGGCGTGCTCGGCCATGTTGTAGCCCAGGTACGCCACGGAGATCCGCGCCATCGTGCGGTCTCGGGCGACGGTGAGGACGACGTGGAGCTGCTCGCGCATCGGCCGGAAGGATGGCATGCGCCGGTCCGCCCGTCGGCTCGGCTACTCGGGTCCGGCGACCTGCCCCTGCTAGACTCCGTCGTCGCGTCGGGGCGTGGCGCAGTCTGGTAGCGCACCAGTCTGGGGGACTGGTGGTCGTGGGTTCGAATCCCGCCGCCCCGACCAACTCCCAAGCACATCTGGTCCGCCTCGCGAAGGTCACCGCTCCTGATCCGGCGACGAGTCCGCGGTCCCGGCGGGTAGCCAGGAGGTCCCGAGCTGGTGCTCCGCGCCCGGGCAAGGTCCGGTTTTCGGGCGCGGAGCGAGTCGAACGTAGCGTCGCCAGATTTCACCGAACCTTGCCGCCGAGCCGCGTGTCGGAAGGGGGTGCATGGCGTCACCGCCCTCGGGAGGCTCCAGGCGGCATATCTCGTCAGGATCGACCCGGAACAGCCGCGAGTACGATGACGGCGCGATGCCGAAGCCTGCCACTCCCGAAGAGGCGATGCGGGGGTTCCTCTCGGGCGAGGACCCGAACGCGGCCCGCTTCCGGCGGTTCATGCGGCGCATCCCGGCCGACCCCCACTGCAAGCTCTGTGCGGCTCCGTTCGAGGGTCCCGGTGGCGCGGTCCTCCGGCACCTCGGCTTCGCCCGGTTCCCGGGGAACCCCTCGATCTGCGGCTCGTGCATCAAGAGCCTTAACAAGATGGGCGTCTTTGGAGCCGAGATCCCGGTAAGCCTCCTGTTCGCCGACATCCGTGGCTCGACGGGCATCGGCGAACGGATGAATCCCACCGAGTACCGCGCCTACCTCGACCGGTTCTACCGCTTGTCGTCGGCGGCGATCCTCGGCAATGAGGGCATGCTCGACAAGTTCGTCGGCGACGAGGCCATCGGGCTGTTCTTCGCCGGAATCAGCGGCGAGGCCCACGCCGCCGCGGCCGTTGCGGCGGCGCGAGCGCTCCTCGAGGCGGTCGGCGCGGCCGACGCGAGCGAGGATGGGCCCATTCCCGTCGGTGCGGCCGTCCACACGGGGACCGCGTTCGTCGGATCGACCGGCGCCTCGGGAACGGTCAGCGACTTCACGGCGCTCGGCGATGCGGTGAACACGACCGCGCGCCTCGCAAGCGAAGCGGCTGCCGGTGAGCTCCTGGTGTCGATCGAGGCCGCCGATGCGTCGGGAGTGGACTCGTCGTCCGCCGAGCGCCGGACGCTGAGCGTGCGCGGCAGGTCCGACCCTGTCGAGGTCGTCGCGCTACGGGCACCTGTTCGTGCAGGACCCGGGCCCGGCTAGCAAGCGGCCATCCGGCGGGCGCTTGCGGAGACCACGTAGCGCTCGGCTGCACACAGAGGCGTCGGTGCCGCCGGGCAACGGTGCCTGTTGCGGTCGCAAGTTCCACCCGTATGATCCGCACGTAATGGACGACCCGCGCATCACACTGGACGCCGCCGGCGCCATCATCGACGCCAATTCCGAGGCGCTGGCCCTGTATGAGCTGAGCCTCGATGAGCTCCGCGCGGCTCCACCCGGGGCCTTCGCCGCGGAGCCGCAGTCCGACGAGGAGCAGGAGGCCTTTCGGCGGGACTGGGAAGCCTCGGGTCGGCCCGACATGGTCGGGTCCGCGACCCTCAGAAGGCTCGACGGGTCGACGGTCCGCGTGGGCTTCGGAATCACCGCGATGCCGGATGGGACGTATGTCGCGATCCTTCGCAAGGTCGACGAGCCGATCGACGCCCCGTCGGTCGTCTACAGCGCCGGCGAGGTCCTGGCGCGCTGGCGAGCGGCCGAGCGCCAGCTCGAGACGATCGCGCCCGACGCACCGGAACGGCATGGGATCGAGGAGGAGATCGAACGGTTCCGGGCCGCCTACCAGCAGGTCTTCCGCGCAATGCGAGGCAACGGAGCCGGCGCCTGACGCTCCGCACGCCGACGCAGCGTGGCTGCAATGGCCGGCCGCCTCTCCGCGCGCAACATCGATAGGTTTTCGCGATAGGTTGTTACGCGTGCCGCGGCCGATCCTCATCGTCAATCCTCGGTCCGACGTCGAGTTCGTCGCGTTCGCCGAAGCGCAGCTCGACGCCGCTCCCGAAGACGCAATGGCGATGGAAGCGGCCCTCCGGGTCCGGTACCCTCTCGCCACCGTTCGTGAACGTGGCCTCGCCACGGAAGCCACGACGTGGTACGTGTACCGGGAGGGGCGATGGATTCCGAGCGAGACATGAGCGAGGTCGCGCAAGACCTGCGCGCGACCTCGGAGGACATCGCCGCCGACGCCGCGGCCCTCAAGGAGCTCGAGGAGCGGAAGGCAAAGCTCGAGCCCGCCGATCGTCGCGTCCTGGCCATCTCCGAGGCGGCGGAGGACCTCGCCGAGCGGATCGCTGCCAAGGCGAGTGCCGAGACTGCATTGGCCAAAGACGCGGCGGGGGCTGGCTGACAGTCTCGCTCCGCACCAGGCCCCCGACCGGGCCCGCGATCCAGACGCGGCTGAGGAAGAACCCCCCACCCAACGAGGGCTTGACAGCCCACGTATCTTGACATCGAATCATTCGACGTAAAGTCACTTAAGGTCGAATGGCACGAAGTCGAGGCAAGCGTGGAACGGTTCGGGCCCCTCCAGGAGCGGAATTTCCGGCACCTTTGGGTGGGGCGCACAGCGTCCACCGTGGGCGACTCGCTGGCCTTCGTAGCGCTGGCCTTCGCGGTGATCGGACTGGGCGGGTCGGGGACCGACCTCGGCCTGGTCCTCGCGAGCTACTCGCTGCCGAGCGTGATCTTCCTGCTCATCGGTGGGGTCTGGGCCGACCGACTCCCGCGCCGCGCGGTGATGATCGCCGCCGACCTCGTTCGGGCAGCGGCCCAGCTCACGCTCGCGACCGCCGTCCTGACCGGCAACGCATCCGTGCCGCTGTTCATGCTGATGGCCTTCGTCTCGGGGGCCTCCACGGCGTTCTTCCAGCCGGCCTCGACCGGCCTGGTCCCGGAAGCGGTCAGCGCCGATCGAATCCAGCAGGCGAACGCGATGCTCAACCTGTCGCAGTCGACGGCCCAGCTGTTCGGCCCGGTGGTGTCCGGCTTGCTCGTGCTCATCATCGGAGCGGGGTGGGTCTTTGCCATCGACGCGATCTCGTTCCTCATCAGCGCCGCGGCGCTCGTCTCGCTCAAGCTCCGCCTCGCACCGCGCGCGGCCCACGGCTCGTTCCTTGCGGATCTGCGTGTGGGGTGGCGCGAGGTCATCGGGCGTCGGTGGCTGCCGCCGTCGCTCGCGGCGTTCTCGCTCATGAACCTCTCGTTTGCGTCGTTCCTGGTCCTCGGCCCGATCGCCATGAACGAGCACTACGGGGGCGCGGCCGACTGGGGTCTGGTCGTCGCGATGTTCGGGTTCGGCGGGCTCCTCGGCGGAGGCGCGGCCCTTCGCTGGAAGCCGGCGCGGCCCCTGATCGTCGTCTTCGCGCTGATGGCGTTCAACGCGCTCCGCCTGCTGGGCCTGTCCACGACGCCGCCGCTGTTGATCGTGCTCGGATTCGTGCTGGTGGCCTCGGCGGCCAGCTCGCTCGGCGACACGATCTGGCACACCACGGTTCAGACCCAGGTCCCGGCCCGGAGCCTCTCGCGGGTCAGCTCGTACGACTGGATGGTCTCGCTGTTGTTCTTCCCGCTCGGGGCGGCGCTCGCCGGCCCGCTGGCGGAGGCAATCGGGACAATGAACGCGCTGTTCCTCTTCGCAACGATCTCGAGCGTGCCGTGCCTGCTGGTCCTCTTGCTGCCGGCCGTTCGCGGCGTTCGACGCGCCGATCGGCCGCCCGCCGACGCCGAGGGGGTTTCAGCGGGACCGGCGGTGCCCATGGATCCGATCCTGGAGCCCGAGCCCAAGCTCGCCCGCGCCTCGTAGCCCATGCTGTCGGCGTCATGCCGTCGCCCGATCCCACGCCGACCATCGAGACGGATCGCCTCCGCCTCCTCCCGCTGCGAACCGACGACGCCGAGGAGATGGCGACCGCACTTTCCAACGCGGCGCTCTACGAGTTCATCGGCGGCGCTCCGCCGACCCCGGGAGAGCTCCGCGACCTGTACGCCAGATGGATCGCTGGTCCGCCGCGCCCCGGCGAGGCCTGGCACAACTGGGCAATCCGGCTCGTGGCGGACGGCGCGCTCGTCGGACACGTCCAGGCGACGGTGTCGGACAACGGCGGTTTGGCCGACGTCGCCTGGATCCTCGGAACGCCATGGCAGGGTCGCGGCTACGCCAGCGAGGCGGCGATCAGCATGGTCCGGTGGCTCGAGGCGTCGGGCGTCCAGACGATCACGGCCCACGTGAACCCGCGGCACGTCGCGTCCGCGATGGTCGCCGAGCGGGCCGGCCTCGTGGCGACGGACGAGATCGAAGGCGGCGAGGTGGTCTGGCGACGGGAGTGACACCGGACCACTGATCGCGCGAGACTGTCGGCGTGCCTGATCGCGAACCCTGTTCCTGCGGCTGCGTCAACACGTTCTCAACCAAGGACGCCGACGACGACCTCCGTTCGTACCGCCGGGAAGGCCCGGGCTCCGTGACGCGGGCGTTGATCGACGCGATCCGGGCCGAGGGGATCGAGGGCGCGAGCCTCCTCGACATCGGGGGCGGCGTCGGCGCGATCCAGCTCGAGCTGCTTGCTTCTGGCCTCGGGACCGCCACGTCGGTGGATGCCTCGGAGGCCTACGTGGCGATCGCGCGTTCCGAGGCGGATCGGCGGGGGTTCGCAGATCGCACGAGCCACCGGATCGGAACGCTGACGGACCTCGCGGACGAGGTGGGGTCCGCGGACATCGTCACCCTGGACAAGGTCGTGTGCTGCAACGCCGACCTGCCGCTCCTGCTTGGTGACGTCGTGCTCCGCGCCAGGCGGATGGTCGGCCTCGTCTATCCCCGCGATCGGTGGTGGAACGGCATTGCCGCGGCCGTTCTCGCCGCCTGGGGCCGCCTGACCCGCGACTCGACGCGCTGGTACGTCCACAGCGAGACGGAGCTCGACAACATCCTCACGTGCGGAGGCTTCAAGCGTCGCGAGATCGATCGGACGTTCATCTGGCAGGTCGCGCTCTACGTGCGACCAAGCGATCAGGTCAGCGGGTCGGCCTCGTCCTGAGCGCCGCGACCGCCGGCCGGACGGCCGTCGTCGCCACGCCGGCCAGGCGCCTCACCACCATGGCCCGGTGCGAAGTCCCTGGCGGACGCGGCGCCGCCCGCATCCCTCTTCAGGTGACCCGGCGCCCACTCGCTGCGGCCCGGCCCATCGGCTCGACCCCGGTCCGTCTCGCGCACGCCACCGGGATCGCCCCCGCCGTGACCCTTGCCGCGGCCGTGGCCGCCGACCTTACCCCTGCCCGGCATCGCGGTCTCCCGACTCACGGTCGCCCCGGT
>JBKKDM010000062.1:0-20833 GCA_046707905.1 Candidatus Limnocylindrales bacterium | reverse complement strand
GAGTCGCGGCAGCCTCGCCGTCCCCGGCGTCCGGAGCCGTGGCGTCAGGGGCCGCGGTTGCGGCCGCGGTGCTGCGGCGGGTCGTGGTCCGGGTCGACGTGGCGCCGCGGGTGCTCCGCGTCCGGGTCGTGCCGGTCGTCGGCGTCGCCGTGGCGTCCGTCGGCTCCGAGGTCGTCTCGGCGTCGGCAGCCGGCTTGCGGGTCCGGCTGCGCGCGGCCTTGACGGCCGGTGCGGCCACCTCGGTGGTGCCCGCCTCCGTGGTCGCGGCCTCGGTCTCCGACGCGGTGCGCCGCGTTCGCGTCCGACGAACGGGCGCGGCCTCGTCCGGCAGGAGGGCGTCGGCGCCCGACCCCGAACCAGTCAGCGGCGCCGGCTCGGTTTGGGCCGCGGACGGTGCCGATCGCCGGGGCTCGGGCGGCCGGGAGCCCATCTGGGCCCGCAGCATCGCTTCGATCTCCGGCGGGACCTCGCTCCAGGGCTCGTCGCCCGATCCGCGAGGGGCCGGTCGAGGCACCTCTCGGAAGGCCTGCCGGTTGCGGTCGCCGCCGCGATCGCGGTCGTTCCGGCCACCCCGGTCGCGATCGGGCCGGCCGTAGCCGGCATCGCGTGTCGGCGCCGGCTGGGCGAAGCGAGACGGCGTGCTGCCGCGCCCACCGCCGAAACGCTCCCGGTCGAGCGCGGCCGCGTACGCGCCGCCGCGACCCCGCCCGGCACCACCACCACGGCCTCGGCCGGCGTCGCGCTGGCGACGCTCGGTCAGGAGGTACTCGGGGATGGCGGGCTCGTCGAGATCCTCCTCGTCATCGACGATGGGCTCGCGCCGGGTGCTCGTCGGCGCGCCGATCTGCGAATCCCAGACGGATCCAAACGTCGACGCGGAACGACGAGTCGTTCGCGGCGCGACCTCCGGCTCGTCCTCCGCGGACTCAGGTTCGGCGGCGCGATCGCCAACCGCGGCGCGATCGCCACCCGCGGCGCGATCGCCACCAGCGCCACGCTCGGCGGCCGGCGCGTACTGGCCGTCCTCCGCTGCGCCATCACGTCCACGGCCCCGACCGCGACCACGTCCGCCGCGGCGGCGGCGACGACGGGGCAGTCCGTCCTCGCCCAGCTCGCCGAGCTCGGCGGACTCGCCCCCCTCCCCGGAGGCAGCTGCGGATCCCGGAACGCCCTCGTCGTCGCCCTCGTCGACGTCACCGTCGAAGAGGTCATCAGCGTCGAGGTCGATGTCGTCAGCCAGCGCCGCCGGTCGTGCGGCGGCGCGGGACAGCTTCTCGCCCGGCAGGACCACGATCGGCGCGTCCGACGCGTCGCGCGGCTCCGCAGCATCGTCGCGCGCCGCGCGCACGGGTGCCGCCACGGAGCGGGAGCGGCCACGTGTGCCGCTGGTCGTCGTCGTCGCCACGGTCCGTCGGGTCCGGCCGCGACCGCCACGCGTTCGCTCGCCGGTGCCTTCGGACTGCTTGTCGGGCACCTCGGTCATCGAGAGATCGTCGTCCGCGGCGACACGGCGGCCCGAGCGGGACGAGCCCTTCTCGACCTTCGCGACCTGGGTGATGTCGGTGAACTGGTCCGCGACGTCCATCAGGTCGGAGGACGTGTTGCCCCGGAAGCTGACGACCTCGACGCGGACGCCCTGCTCCTGTACGGCCCGGATGGCCGGCGCGAAGTCGCCGTCGCCCGACACCACGATCGCGATGTCCAGGTTCCTGGCGGTCTTCATCATGTCGACGACGAGCTCGATGTCGAGGTTCGCCTTGACCTTGCCGTCGCCGTACTTGCGGATGTCCTTGCTCACGACCTTGTAGCCGCTGCGGCGCAGGAAGTCGTGGAAGTTCCGCTGGTTCTCGTTGTCCGGGTCAAGGCCCGTGTATGCGTAGGCGCGCACGAGATCTCGCCCGGCGCTCGACGCCTTCAGCAGCGTGACGTAATCGATGTCCACTCCGGCCGCCTTGGCCGCGTAGAAGATGTTCGCCACGTCCACGAAGACGGCGACGTTCTTGCCCACCCTGTCTCCTATTCCAATCCCGGGCCGCTGCGCCGAATGGCGCGCGCCCTGGTCAGCGCCGGCGCCCGGCTGGATCGACGGTTCGCCGGAGAATCGGCTGCTCGTCGACGAAGCCCTGGCGCTCCCAGCGCACATGCTCTGCCGGGTCGTCCGGCTGCGGCGCCTCGACCGACGCACATCCCTTGTTGGCCGCCGACCTGAGGCATTCCTCGATGAGGCTGTCGCTCACGGCGTCCGGTGCGCCCGCCGGGTCGACGGCGAGCAGATCGATGGTTCCGACGTACCCGCCGGCGCGAACCGAAGGCCGGATCGCGAGCACGGCGCCGCCGACGATGTCCCGCTTGCTCTCGGCAACCAGGACGGTGGCGTGGGGAAGAAAGACGAGCTGGCGCAGGAGGTCCGCGTGTCCCAGTGGGCCGGACGTGAGGTCACCCAGGCGATCGCCGCTGAGAGCGACGAGTGCCTCGATGTCCGTGATCCGGGCCGCTCGGACCCTGTACTCCACGCGCTGGGGTGCTCCCCTGTTCGTACGGAGGCGCTGAACCGATCCCCTGTCGTCGCGACCGTGGCCGACCTGACCGCCGGGTTCCGGGACCGCACGGGAGGGACGCATGAAGCGCGTCAGAAATCATCCCGGGTCGCGAACCACCGGCCTTGCAATCGGTGCGCCGGTCCCTATCATACGTCATCGCTTCGGCGGCCACCTGCGCGCCGTTCGGAGCCGCCTCTGATTCGCGGCAGCCGCGCGCCACCTACCGCGTTCCTCCCGACCTCGGCCCCGAGTCGAGGTACCACCGGAAGGGAATGCCGGAAGAGGCAGCGGCCCGCAGCAAAGGACCGGCTCTGGAGGTCGCGGGGGACTTGACCGAGGATCGATCCGGGTCTACCGGACGATCGTTTCGAGGAGGAAACTGGATGAAGCTCAAAGTTTTGGCCCTGGCCACCGTAGCGGTGCTCGCCTTGTCGGCGTGCGCTACGACGCCGGGCACCGGCGACAAGGGCACGATCGACATCTGGTCGTCGCTGCCGCGGCAGGGTTCGAGCAAGGCCCAGACCGACACGATGGTCAACGCCATCAAGATGGCCATCGAAGAAGTCGGTGGCAAGGTCGGCGGCTACACGATCAACTACGTCGACAAGGACGACTCGACCGCCGCCGCCGGCAAGTGGGACGAGGCGACCGAGATCAAGAACGCCAACGATGCTGTCGCGAACGACAAGCTCGTTGGGTACCTGGGCACCCTGAACTCGGGCGCAGCCAAGCTGTCGATCCCGATCCTGTGTGCCAAGGGCATCGTCATGATCAGCGCGGCCAACACGGGCGTGGGCCTGACCCAGCCGTTCGAGCCCGGCGAGCCGGAGAAGTACTACCCGAACGGCTGCAAGCGGAACTACCACCGCGTCATCCCGAATGACTTGCTCCAGGGCAAGGCGGGCGCCCTCTGGGCGAACCAGCTCGGCTTCAAAACCGTCTGGGTCGTCGACGACACCGAGGTCTACGGCAAGGGCCTGGCCGACGTGTTCGCATCGGAAGCCCCCAACAACGGCCTGACGGTCACTGGCCGTGACGGCATCGACGGCAAGGCCACGGACTACAAGGCCCTCGCCGACAAGATCAAGGCCGCCAACGTGGACCTCGTGTACTACGGTGGCATCACCCAGAACAACGCCGGCCAGTTGTGGCGCGACCTGCGCGACGCGATGCCGGATGTGGCGCTGATGGGCCCGGACGGCGTCTACGAGTCCGAGTTCCTCGCGGCCGCCGAGGCCGCCGCCGACGGCACCTACATCACGACCGGCGCGGTTCCGCCGAGCCAGCTCACCGGCCCGGGCAAGGAGTTCGTCGACAAGTACACGGCGAAGTACCCGAACAACCCGGTCGAGGGCTACACGGCCTACGCGTACGAGTCGGCCAAGGTCCTCCTTGCCGCGATCGAGCGGGCCGCCGCCAAGAACCCCGCCGACATCCTCGCGCTCCGCGCGCTGGTGCTCGACGAGGTCAAGGCGACCAAGGACTTCGCTGGCATCCTGGGGACGTGGTCGTTCAACGAGGCAGGCGACACCAGCCTGACCGAGATGTCCGGCCTGATCATCGGCCCCAACGACGCGGGCGAGCGCGACTTCGTCTTCAACAAGATCATCAAGTAGCCGGCGCTCCCAGCGCCGTAATCTAACGGCCGGCCGCACGGGGTTCAAAAGTCCCGCGCGGCCGGCCGTTACAGTATCCAGAGCTTCGGCAACGCTGAGGAGAGGGTGCGTTGGAGGAACTCACCAAGGCGCTGACCATCGGCCTGACGAACGGCCTGATCATCGCCATGATCGCGATCGGCTACACCCTGGTGTACGGGATTCTGGAGCTGATCAATTTCGCCCACGCCGATGTCTTCATGCTGGGCACGGCCTTTACGTACTTCGCCCTCGAGTTCGCGATCGAGACCATGGGCATCGAGACCTCCTCGGTCATGGCGCTGCTGTTGACCCTCGCAGCCCTGCCGTTCGTGATGGTGCTGACCGCAGGGATCAACGCCAGCATCGAACGCCTCGCCTATCGGCCCTTACGCAGCGCGCCCAGGTTGGCGCCCCTGATCAGCGCCATCGGCATGTCCTTCGTCCTCCAGAACGTTGGCCTCGTCCTCCTGGGTCCCTCGCAGCGAGCGGTGGAGCCGATCCTGCCGCGTGCGAACCTCGTGTCGTTCCCGAGCGGGACGCCCTGGTTCGGCATCGACGAGGTGGCCGTGATCGCGATCACGATCCCCCTCCTGCTCCTGCTCCGCTGGTTCGTCGGCAGCACGCGACAGGGCAAGGCGATGCGGGCCACCGCCCAGGATCGCGAGGCCTCCGGGCTCATGGGCATTGACGTAAACCGCACGATCTCCCTGACCTTCCTGATCGCCGGAGCGCTGGCTGGCGCGGCCGGCATGGTCGTCGCCCTGTACTACGGCCAGACGTTCTTCCAGCTCGGATTCCAGTTCGGCCTGCTGTCGTTCACCGCCGCGGTCCTCGGCGGGATCGGGAACCTCACGGGAGCGACGCTCGGCGGGATCGTGATCGGGATCATCGGGGCGCTCTCGGACCGCTTCCTGGAGGCGCGCTGGACGAGCGTCATCGTCTTCTCGCTGCTGATCCTCGTCCTGGTCTTCCGCCCGACGGGCCTGCTGGCCGAGAAGCAGTCGGACCGCGCCTGATGGCCACCCCACGCACCGCCCGGCGGTCGTTCGTGCCCAGTGGCTTCGCCAAGGGCGACCCCCGTCGACGGAATCGGGTGCTGATCGTCATCATCCTGATCCTGGCCGTCGTCTATCCCCTCGCGTATCGATCGCTGGAGGCGGCGGCTCCCTGGTTTCCCTGGCCCGGTACTGCGGTTCTGATCGTCTGCTGCACGTTCGCGATCCTGGCCCTGGGCCTCAACATCGTCATGGGCTTCGCGGGCCTCCTCGATCTGGGTTATGTCGCGTTCTACGCGATCGGGGCGTACACGACGGCCTTTCTCGCCTCGGGCCACTTCGGAATCCACATCAGCTGGTGGATCGTCGTCCTGATCGCGGTCGCGGTCGCCGCCCTGTGGGGCGTGCTGCTCGGTGCTCCGACGCTCCGGCTCCGCGGCGACTATCTCGCGATCGTGACGCTGGGATTCGGCGAGATCGTCCGGATCGTGTTCCGGAACCTGGGCGACATCACCATCGCGCTACCGGCATTCCTCGGCGGCACGATTCTGGTCGGGCCGAACGCCAACCTGACCGGCGGCAATGTCGGCATCAACCCGATCGACCCACCGACGATCCCGCTTCCGGGCGGTCAGGAAATCATCTTCTCGAACCAGAATCCGGTCTTCTCCTTCTACCTGATCCTGACGCTCCTGATCATCACGTACCTGATCTGCGTCCGCCTCCGCGACTCCAAGCTCGGGCGGGCATGGATGGCCATCCGCGAGGACGAGACCGCGGCCGCGGCGATGGGCATCAACACGGTCACCACGAAGCTCCTGGCCTTCTCGCTGGGGGCCAGCTTCTCAGGCTTCGCCGGCGCCTTCACCGGGGCGTACCAGACCGCGATCTTCGCGGAGAGCTTCAACTTCGCGGTCTCGATCCTGGTCGTCGTGATCATCATCCTCGGGGGCATCGGATCGCTCCGCGGCGTGGTCATCGGGGCGTTCGCCGTGCAATACGTGAACCTGACCCTGCTGGCCTGGGCCAGCCAGTTCGTCAACCCTCCGCTGCAGTCCATCGGCGTCGCCACGGGCATCGAATTTCTCCGCGAGTTCAACCTCGTGACCTTCAACTTCCTGATCTTCGGCATCGTGCTGGCGGTCATGATGGTCCGCCGGCCCGAGGGCCTGTTCCCCGTCGAGCACGCAAAAGCGGAGATGCACGGCATCGGTGTGTCCGCAGACGTCACCGCGGTGAGCGCGACCGAGCTGTCGCTGGCGGAGGAAGAGGTCCTGGAGATCGAATTCCCGTCCGACGTCGAAGCCGCTGACGCCGAAGCCGCTGACGACGCCGACGCGGCCTCGGCGAAGACGGACGCTCCCGACGGCGATGATCGGGCAGGGGATCGCCGGTGACCGCCACCGCCGTCGCCCCGACGAATCCCGTCGGCCGGGACGACCTGCTCGTGGCCACCAACTGCTCGAAACGCTTCGGCGGGCTGCTGGCGGTCAGCAGCGTCGACTTCAGGATCCCGCGGGGCGTGATCGCCAGCCTCATCGGGCCCAATGGGGCAGGTAAGACCACGTTCTTCAACATGATCACCGGCCTCTACGTCCCCACGACGGGGTCGATCGAGTTCGACGGCACCGAGCTGACGGGCCGCAAGCCCCACGAGGTCGTCCGCCTGGGCATCGGCAGGACCTTCCAGAACATCCGGCTGTTCGGCAACATGACCGCCGAGGAGAACGTTCTGGTCGGCCTCCACCACCGTCTCGCCGGCCGCTGGTGGCAGGCGATCCTGCGACGGCCATCGATCATCAAGGAGGAGGCCGACGCGCTGGCGCAGGCCCACGAGCTGCTCGACCTCGTCGGCCTCAGGAAGCGGTCGAAGTCCCTGGCGCGGAACCTCCCATACGGCGACCAGCGACGCCTGGAGATCGCCCGAGCCCTCGCCACGAATCCGAAGCTGCTCCTGCTCGACGAGCCCACCGCCGGCATGAATCCTGAGGAGACCCGGCAGCTGATGGACTTCGTCCGGGTTCTCCAGACCAAGCTGGGGCTCACGATCCTGCTCATCGAGCACGACATGAAGGTCGTGATGGGCGTCAGCGACCAGGTCACCGTGCTCGACCACGGCGAGAAGATCGCGGAGGGCACGCCGGCCCACGTCCGGGCAGACCCGAAGGTGATCGAGGCCTACCTCGGCCGCGGCGCCGCAGGACGGACTTGACGATGGCCCTCCTGGAGCTGCGCGACGTCAACGCCTACTACGGCAACATCCATGCCCTCAAGGGCGTGAGCCTGACGGTCGACGAGGGCGAGATCGTCACCCTCATCGGCGCCAACGGGGCCGGAAAGTCGACGACCCTGAAGACGATCTCGGGCCTGCTCCGTCCGCGTACGGGCGAAGTCCACTTCGCGGGCAAGCGGATCGATGGGCTGCGCGCCGACCAGGTCGTGGGCCTCGGCATCACCCAATCGCCCGAAGGTCGCCGCATCTTCCCCCGCATGTCGGTTCGCGAGAACCTCGAGATGGGTGCCTTCCAGCGCAAGAAGGGCCCGGACCTCGATGCCGACTTCGAGCGGGTGCTGGGCCTCTTTCCGCGTCTCCGGGATCGCCTCGTCCAGGCCGGCGGGACGTTGTCGGGCGGCGAGCAGCAGATGCTGGCGATCGGGCGCGCCCTGATGGCCCGGCCCAAGCTGATTCTCCTCGACGAGCCCTCGATGGGCCTTGCGCCCATCCTCGTCGAGCAGATCTTCGACATCATCCAGAACATCAACGCCCAGGGAACGACGGTCCTCCTGGTCGAGCAGAACGCGCTGATGGCGCTCGGGCTCGCGCAACGTGGCTACATCATGCAGACCGGCGAGATCGTGCTGGCTGACGACGCCGCATCCCTGGCCACGAACCCCGAGGTCATGAAGGCCTACCTGGGCGCCTGAGCCCACCGCGCGCTCGGGTCGCGACCTGGTTCAGGTGTTCGAGAGGACCACGTTGGCGTCGATGTGCTCCAGCTCCGTCCCTGCCCGGTCGATCGCCATGACGTGGAGGCGGACCAGCGCTGGCACCCGCTCGAGGGGGATCTCCAGCTCCAGCACGATGGTTCGCGGCCAGCCGACCCCCGCGACGGGCGGCCCGACACGCGTGGATCCCGAGGCGATGAGGCGTCCGTCGACGGATGTCAGGAGACCGCGGACCTCCTTCAACGGTCCGTAGATGAGAACGTCCACGATCATGGTCGAGCCCGCCGTGCCGCGCAGCATCGACGGCTCCCGCGGGAGGATCAGCGAGTTGGCCTGCACCGCGAACGACGCCTGGGCCAGCAAGCGCCCGCCGGTCGCGGGATCCCGGACCTCGAGCACGGCCACCGACCTCGCCTTTGGCGGGATGATCGGCACGAGCCCGCCAAACCCCCCGGCAGGGTCGACAGCGAGCTGGGTCTCGCCGATCTGCCGTCCGTCGACGATGACGACGATGTCGACCTTCATGGTCGCGGCGGGAGCCGTTCCCTGCACGGCGACCTCGGTCGTACGTCGATAGAGAACGTCGCTGAATGGGCTCACCAGCGTGGCGCCGGCGACCGGGGCCCCTGCGACCGAGCTGGCCGGGGGCGCGGCGGCCTCGGGTGTCGGGACAAATCGACCGAGCACCCCAAGCGTCGTCATGACCACCAGGGCCACCCCGAGCGTTCCCCAACCCGGTCCCTGGCGTCGACCGATCGGCGTCAGGACCGGGCGCTCGATCGGACGTTCCGGGGGCCTCACCGTGGCAGGCTCCATCGCGACGGTCCGGGTGTCAAGCGGCAACCTGCCGCCTCGCGCGGCGCGTGCGCCAGCAGTCAGCGCAGGCGCGGCTCTCCCAGCATCTCGTAGGTCGCGCGAGCGAGGACCACCAGGCCGATCCCAGACAGCCACAGGCCGGGAATGTTCGTGACGATGTCGGCCGGCTCCCCGAAGCTGAACGCGTTCACCGAGCCCAGCTCCACGATCCGGTAGCCAAAGGCCAGCCAGCCGGCCGCCGCGATCAGCGCGTAGCTGCTCCAGCGGTCGACGGCGACGGGCCGCTCGGTGGCATACGGCAGGGTCACCAGGGCGAGCGTCGCGATCGCGGCGGCGAAGACCACGATGCCCATGCCTTCGAACGCATTGCCGCTCAGCGCCGTCAGCTGTCCGGCGGCACCGCCACGCGTCCACCACGGCAGGAAACAGCCGCCGAGCATCAACAGCGCCCCGATCGCGGCGAGCAGTCTCGTCCGGCCTACCGGCCGGCGGTGCATGGTCATCTCGAGGCGACCTTTGCCATCGTTCCTGCGACCCTCGTCATCGGTGCCCTGCCCGCCTCACTCCTCGCTGTACACCTCGGGGCGCAGGACGCCCACGAATCGCAGGTTGCGGTACAGCTCGCCGTAGTCGAGGCCGTAGCCGACCACGAACTGGTCCGGGATCGTGAAGCCGGTGTAGTCGACATCGATCTCAACGAGGCGCCGAGCCGGCTTGTCCAGGAGGGTGCAGATCCGGAGCGAGGCGGGGTTCTTGCCGCGCAGGTAGCGGATCAGATAGTTCAGGGTCAGGCCGGTGTCGATGATGTCCTCGACGATCAGGACGTCCTCGCCCTCGATGCTCGACGACAGGTCCTTCAGGATCCGGACGAGGCCCGAGGATTCGGTCGTGGCCCCGCCGTACGACGAGACCTCCATGAGGTCGATCCGCAGGGGCAGGTCGATCGCCCGCATCAGGTCGGCCATGAACGGCAGGGAGCCCTTGAGGACGCTGACGAGCGTCAGCTGCCGCCCATTCATGTCGAGCGTGATCTGGCCGCCGAGCTCCGCGACCTTCGACTGGATCTGCTCCTCCGTCAGGAGGATCTCCCCAATGTCCGCTGATTGGTCGACCATCGTCCTCATGCACCGCTCTCCCGTTCCGCCCCGGCCGCCCGGGTTGGGACTGCGGCGCGGCGTCGCCGGCGGCCCGGGCGCGTGCGGGGCGTCGCGCGCGGGGCGGCGGGAACGGGGACCTCGGTCGAAACGGCCGGAAGATCGATCCGGCCGGACGGCGCGTCGGTGGCATCGATCGCCACCTCCGCGACCGGGATGAGGTCCTCGATGGTCGCGGGCTCGGTGACGTCGACGGCCGCCGCACTGACGGGCTCGATCACCGGGGGCCGAACCGGCACGACCTGGCCCGGCGTGCCCGACAGCGACGCGGCGAGGCCGAGGCGGCCGTATTTGAGCATCATCGCCCGGAAGTCACGGGCGTAGAAGAGCTTGATCCGGATGTCCGGGTAGAGCTCTCGGAGCCGGCGCAGCTTGCGGTTCTTCTTGCGGACGAGGCGCTGCTTGAGCGTCGTCATCTCGAGGAAGAGATCAAGGTCGGGCAGGTAGAAGTCGGGCGCGAAGCTCTCGACGACCTCGCCCTCGAGGTTCCAGAGGATCGGGAAGGTCGTCGGCTCGTAGTCCCATCGGACCGCGTAGAAGTCGAGGATCCGAGCCATCTCCGCCTCGCTGGCGTGCGCGAAGCGGGTGGCGTCCACGGCGCTCGCGGGCGCCGTCGGCGCGACCTCGATCGGCTCCCGGGCCGCGGTGGCAGCCGCTGCCGCCCGATCGTCGTCGCGAGGCGTTCCTGTCGCCTCCGGGGCTCCGGTCACCGGCTCGGTTCGGGGCGCCCGCGGCCGCTCTCGAGGAGCCCGCTCAGGTCACCGCGCCAGGAGGCGAGGAACTGGTGCATGTCGAGGACGTCGTCCGAGCTGATGGGTGGCCGCTCCGGCCGCTCCACCGGCCCGTCCCCGGTGCCGGACACGACGAACCCGAGGCTCGTGCTGAGGCATGAGCCGCAATCGATCTGGAGAAAGACGAGCTCGTCGCGCCAGGCGAGGAGGCGGAGCCGTTCGGCGGGGACGCGCTCGTCGCAGACGGTGCATCGAAGCCCGTCCGGGAGCGTGAGGCGGTGATCCAGCGGATCCATCCAAGCGCGAGTGTACCCGGTCCTCCGATCGAGCGCCCCCGCGGTCTGCCTTGTCCCGGATACCCCCCGGGAGTATCATCGCGCCCATGTCCAGCCCAGAGGCCACCGCGCAGCCGAATGCCGAGCGCGACGGCGCCGATCACTTCCGCCACAGCTACACCCGGGACAAGGCCCAGCTCGTCCGGCGTCTCGCCAGGATCGAGGGCCAGGTCCGGGGCATCAGCCGGATGATCGAGCGGGAGGAGTACTGCGTGGACATCCTCCAGCAGACGAGCGCGTTGCGGGCGGCGGTCGATTCGCTGTCGATGCTCGTCCTCGAGGACCACGTCCAGGGCTGCGTTCGCACGGCCGCGGCGAACGGCGAGGCGGACCGCTACGTCGAGGAGGTCGTCGACGTGGTCCGGAGAACGCTGGGCCGGCCGGTCCGGAGCGCCACCCGTTCGTAGGTCGCGGCGAGTGGAGCGCAACCCGCTCAGGGGCTCCGTGGCGGCGGCTTATGACTGCCGGACATCATCCGCGCCGCGGGCGGCAGATTCAGGTCCCTCGCGGCCGGTTCATGACTGCTAGACATCACTCGAGCCGCACAAGGCGGATCCGAGGCGTTCGGGCTCGATCTCATGGATGTCAGTCATCGCGATCTGTACGGATCCCGACTCGGTGACACGGCGGCACGGCGGCTCGGCACCGACTGCCCAGGGCGCGAGAAGTCGACCTCAATCCACGATCAGCGACATGGATCCGGGAGTTATCCACGATCGACACGACCCTGGAAGATCGGTGGATAACCCGGTTGACGCTCGCGGCGGACGGGGGCAACATCCGGCATCCGCGCCGGGGATTTCATCCGGGGAGCGTGATCCGGGAGGGGTTCGGGGAGACTCGACCGCGAACCGAACGGACCGCGCCAGACCGATGCCCAGGCCGAACCCGAGACGCCGGAGGCGGCGCTCCCGGCACCCTTGCCCCGAGGAGGCGGCACGGGCGCCCTGAGCACCGCCTCCGACGCGCGTCTGGGCCCTGCTAGCCTCGGTTGCCCATGCGGATCGCCGTACTCTCCGACATCCACGCCAACCTGCCGGCGCTGGATGCGGTCCTCGCCGACGCGGGCCGGGTCGATGCCGTCTGGCAGCTCGGCGACATCGTCGGCTACGGCCCCGAGCCGGACGCGGTGGTCGAGCGACTGCGCGAGATCGGCGCGATCGGCGTCCGCGGCAACCACGACGCGGCCGCGTGTGGCGGCTCCGAGATCGAGTGGTTCAACCCCGAGGCGCGACGAGCCATGGAGTGGACTCGCGGCGCCATCTCCCCGGCGACCGTCGAGTGGCTGGCGGCGCTCCCCGACCGCCGCACCGAGGGCGCCTGCGATCTCGTCCACGGGAGCCATCGCGAGCCGCTCTGGGAGTACGTCACGTCGGGGGCGATCGCCCGCGCGAACCTCGACGCGCTGGCGGCGGAGGCGCGGATCGGCCTCCACGGCCATACCCACATTCCGGTCGCCTTCGTCGAGGAGGATGGTCGGCTGGCGCTGCTGCGCGGACGGCCCGGCGCCGCCCTGGAGCTCGCGGGCCGGCGGGCGCTCGTGAACCCGGGAAGCGTCGGACAGCCCCGAGACGGCGACCCCGACGCGTCGTATCTCATCTGGGAGCCGGCGTCGGACCGGATCACGTGGCACCGCGTGGCCTACGACATCGCTGCCGTGCAGCGCGCCATGCGCCACGCCGGCCTGCCGGCCTCGCTCGCCGCGCGCCTGGGGGTCGGGCTCTAGGCGCGGGTCGCGGTGGTATCGTGGCCCTCCCCCACCAAACTCATCGCGAGGCAGCCCAACCAGGTGACCGAGCCACAATCCGGCGCCTTCCGGCGCGCCATCCTCGCGGTCAACGGCGGCAGCTGCGACGATCGGATCGTTCGCCTCGCGGCCGACGCCGGCAAGCCCAGCCACGCGGAGCTCGTCGGCGTCCACATCGTCGAGGTCGGCTTCTCGCTGCCCCTCGACGCGGCCATCGCGTCACGCTCCGACGAGGCCCAGAAGATCCTCGATCGGGCGGAGCTCCAGGCCGAACAGCGCAAGATGCGCCTCGAGCCGGTCCTGCTGCAGGCCCGCGAGGTCGGCGCGGCGCTCGTCGACGAAGCCACGGAGCGGGAGGCCGACCTGCTCGTGGTCGGCCTGCCGTATCGCAAGCGATTCGGTGGCGATTTCGCGATCGGGCGCACCATTCCCTACGTGCTGAAGCACGCACCGTGCGAGGTCTGGGTCGTCCGCGAGCCGATCCCGGACGAGGTGCCGCAGGTTCCGGTCGCCGCGAGCGGCCGCAAGGAGGCCCGGTGAAGGTCGTGATCGTGGGCTGTGGTCGCGTCGGCGCGGCCCTGGCCGAGGCGTTCGACAACGGCGGCAACGAGGTCATCGTCGTCGACACGTCGACGCGGGCGTTCGATCGCCTGTCGGGCGAGTTCAAGGGCCAGGCGATCCGCGGCGACGGCACGGACGAGGATGTCCTGCGCAAGGCCGGTGCGGAGGGCGCCGAGGCCTTCCTCGCGCTGACCGAGGGCGACAACCGCAACGTCATGGCGGCCCAGGTCGCGATGGAGAAGCTGTCGGTCGGCAAGGCCCTCGCGAAGATCAACGACCCGGTGCGTGCGGCGGCCTATGCGGAGCTTGGAATCGCGACGGTCTGCCGGACGACGATGCTCAGCGACGCCATCCTGGCCTTCCTGTCGCAGCGGCCGACCGGCATGCCCTCGGTCATCGCGCCCGTGCCGCACGTCCACGCCGACGAGCCGGATGGTGCCGGGGCCGGCGCCGCGCCGCGACTCGGCGCGCAACCCGTCTCCAGCCGCCCGGAGGCCTGAACGATGTTCGTGCTCGTTGTCGGCGGCGGCAAGGTCGGCTACTACCTCACCAAGGAACTGGTCGAGAACGGCCACGAGGTCGTGCTCATGGAGAAGGACCGGGCCCGCGCGGCCCAGATCGTCGACGAGCTCGGCTCGATCGTCGTCCCCCACGACGGCTGCGAGGGCAAGTACCTCGGCGAGGCCGGCTCCAACCGCGCGGACATCGTGGCGGCCGTCACCGGCGACGACGAGGACAACCTCGTCATCTGCCAGATGGCGAAGCATCACTTCGACGTGCCCAAGACGATCGCCCGGGTGAACAACCCGAAGAACGAGCAGCTGTTCCGGCATCTCGGGGTCGACGAGATCATCAGCCCGACCCGGATGGCCCTCGGCTCGATCGAGCAGGACATCCCCGTCCACGAGCTCCTGCACCTGGCGCAGCTGGACAGCAACCTCGGGATCATCGAGGCGCAGCTCCAGGCCGACTCACCGGCAGTCGGGCGTACGCCGGCCGACCTCGTCATCCCGGAGGAGTGCGCGCTCTTCGCCGTCGTCCGCGGCGGCGTCGCCACGCCGCTGCGGCCGGACACGGTCCTCAAGGAGGGCGACAAGGTCATCGCGATCGGCAAGGCCGACTGCGAGCGACTGCTTCACGAGCAGCTGATCGGCAGCGCCGAGGGGCGCGCCGGCTGAGGCTGGCTCTTTGGTCCGCCGCGGCGACCGGGGCGACCACGGCGCAGGAGGCGAACCTGTCCGAGGACGCCCCATGCCGCATCTTGACTGTCAGGCGCCAATTGGGCCGGAAGGCCAACGAAGCAGCGCGGTCCGTTCGGTTTCTTGACTCCCAGGCATGAACCGGGGCATGAAGCCGGAGATCTGGGACCTTTCCGCCCTGGTTTGTTGACTCCCAGGCATCAACCGAGGCAAGAGACGGAGGTCCGGAGTCCTCTGCGCTGGGTTCTTGACGCCCAGGCATGGACAGGGCATCTCGGCGATTGGGCTAGTCAGTAGCCGAGCGAAGACTGAGACGCAGGTAGCCCGAGGGCCTCGCAGCTCCTCGGGCTTCGGTCGGTGCGGAGCGCTACGGGAGGACTGAGCGTCCTCCGAAGTTGTCCGGGCTAGGAGCCCTCGGGGACGGCGATCGTCGGCACCGGGTTGTTGTCCCCGCCGTTGCCGTTGCCGCCACCGTTGCCGGCTCCCGGGCCGAAGATGAAGTACCAGACGCCGGCCAGCACGACGATCGTGAGGACGATGCCGAGCAGCAGGCCGTTGTTGTTGTCGCGGTTGTTGACGATCACGGGTCCACTCACGTGGGCACCTCGGAATACGAGCTTGGGCCTGACGATCGTCGGGGATGGCGGCTGACGGACAAGCTGTACGGACTGCCCAACGTCATTGCGGGACCGTGGAGGTCGCGCGGGTGTCGTTCGGCGGCGCGCCGCTGGAGCCCCTGCGTCGAACGATTCAGAAATCGAAACCCGTCAGACTCTTGACAATGGCGTTGTCAGGTTTCTAGGATTTGGCACGTGCCCGGCGAAGGTCGTCGGGGAGGACCTACACCATGGAGGTGTGCGAAATCATGACGCTCGTACGCCGGCCATCGCCATTCGGGGAGATGCTGACGCTTCGCCAGGCGATGGACCGCCTTTTCGATGACGACTTCCGTCCATCACGCTGGCTGTCGGGCGGTCTCGACGGGCCGGCGCTACCGCTCGATGTGACCACGACGGCTGACGCGCTGACGATCGAGGCCGCGCTCCCCGGGATTCGTCCCGAGGACGTGGACATCACGGTCGAGAACGGCACGGTGACGATCGCCGGCAAGACCGCCGACGAGCGGACCGCCGAGCAGGGCAGCTACGTGGTCCAGGAGATCCGGCGCGGCAGCTTCAGCCGCTCGGTGACCCTTCCGAACGGACTGGAGCCGGACAAGGCCAACGCCACGTTCGAGAACGGCATCCTTCGACTCGAGATCCCGAAGGCGGAGCAGGTCAAGCCCCGCACGATCAAGATCTCGGCCGTGTCCAATGGTCATGCCGAGCCATCCAGCGCCCAGCCCGCCGAGCCCCGGGCCTAGGCGACCGGAGCAGACCACAGTGGCGTTCCGCCGGCCGGACCGAGACCCCGAGCGACCCGTCTACGTGATCAGCGTGGCGGCGAGCATCGTCAGCGTGCATCCGCGAACCCTGCGGATCTACGAAGAAGAGGGCCTGATCTGTCCGGCGCGAACGCCGACCAACATCCGTCTGTACTCGGAGAACGACGTCCGACGCGTCATGTGGATCCGCCACCTGACGCAGAACCTGGGCGTCAATCTCGCCGGCGTCCGGATTCTCTTCGAGCTCGAGGAGCGACTGGGCACCAGGATCCTCGAGCGCCTCTATAGCGAAGGCGTGGCGGCACAGGAGCCGCCCGTGACCGAGACGACCGACACACCAACCGCCATCAAATCGCCGAAGGCAGCGGCCGCCCCGGCCGCCAAGCCCTAGCACCAGCGAACCCGTAGGAGAACCGATGCCGAAGCGAGCATCCAACCCGGACGACCAGAACACCATCACGATCACCGAGCTGCCGCTCGTGGCGCTCCGCGAGACCGTGATCTTCCCGGAGATGATCGTCCCGCTCCAGGTCGGCCGCGACAAGAGCGTCGCCGCCCTGAACGCCGCCGTGGCCGAGGGCGGCCGAATCGCGCTGGTCACCCAGCGCCAGGCCGACCAGGAGGACATCACCGAGACGTCCCAGCTGTTCGCCGTCGGCACCGTCGCCAAGATCGCCCAGGTCGTCCAGCTCCAGGACGGCACCGTCCGCGCGATCATCCAGGGCCAGGGCCGGATGCGCCTCCACGGCTTCGCCCAGACCGAGCCCTTCATCCGAGCCCGGGTCGAGGAGCTGACCGAGCAGCCGTCCGACGACGTCGAGGTCCAGGCGCTGATGCGCTCGGTCCAGGCGCAGGTCGAGCAGTACGTCCAGGTCGGCGCGCCCGTGCCGCCCGAGGCGGCCGTCGCCGCCCGCAACATCACCGAGCCCGGGCTCCTCGCCGATATGACCGCGTACTCCCCGGACATGACCACGGAGCAGCGCCAGGAGCTCCTGGAGACGATCGACGTCGCCGAGCGCCTCCGCATCGCCTCGGCCTTCCTCGCGCACCAGATCGAGGTCCACGAGCTCAAGGGCCGGATCCAGTCCGAGGTCAAGTCCGAGATGGACAAGACCCAGCGCGAGTACATCCTCCGCGAGCAGATGAAGGCGATTCAGCGCGAGCTGAACGAGGAGGACCCGCAGCAGGCGGACGTCAACGAGCTGCGCGAGAAGATCGAGCAGGCCGGGATGCCCGAGGAGGTCAAGGCCCGGGCCCTCAAGGAAGTCGACCGGATGAGCCGGATCCCCTCCGCCTCACCCGAGGTCGGCGTGATCCGGACCTACGTCGACTGGCTGGTGGGGCTGCCGTGGAACGTCACCACGGAGGACCTCCACGACATCAAGGAGGCCGCCAAGATCCTCGACGAGGATCACTACGGCCTCGAGAAGGTCAAGGAGCGGATCCTCGAGTACCTCGCGGTTCGCGCTCTCGCTGACACCATCCGGAGCCCGATCCTGGCCCTCGTGGGCCCGCCGGGCGTCGGCAAGACGTCGCTCGGCAAGTCGATCGCCCGGGCCATGGGCCGGAAGTTCGTTCGGATGAGCCTCGGCGGCATCCACGACGAGGCGGAGATCCGCGGCCACCGCCGGACCTACATCGGCGCGCTGCCCGGCCGGATCATCCAGAACATCAAGACCGCGGGCACGAACAACCCGGTGTTCATGCTGGACGAGATCGACAAGGTCGGCATGGACTTCCGTGGCGACCCGTCATCGGCCCTGCTCGAGGTCCTCGACCCGGAGCAGAACAACAGCTTCCAGGACAACTACCTGGAGGTGCCGTTCGACCTCAGCAAGGTGCTGTTCGTCGCGACCGGCAACCTCATCGACCCCATCCCGATGGCCCTCCGCGACCGGATGGAGATCATCCAGCTGCCGGGCTACACCCAGCAGGAGAAGATCGAGATCGGGAAGCGGTTCCTCATCCGTAAGCAGATGGAGAACCACGGCCTCAAGCCCAGGAACATCGAGATCACCGACGAGGCCATGACCGAGCTCGTCCAGGCCTACACCAAGGAGGCCGGCGTCCGGAACCTCGAGCGCGAGCTGGCGAACATCATGCGCAAGGTCGCGCGCACGGTCGCCGAGGGGCGCAAGCGCAAGACGATCGTCGACAAGAAGAAGCTGAACGAGTACCTCGGGCCGCCGCGGTTCGAGTACGGCGAGCTGGAGCCCGAGGACCAGACCGGCTCGGCGACGGGCCTGGTCGTGACCGAGGTCGGCGGCGACGTCGTCGCGATCGAGGTCACCCGGATGGACGGCAAGGAGGACTTCATCCTCACCGGCCAGCTGGGCGAGGTCATGCGCGAGTCGGCGCGAGCCGGCCTGTCGTGGATCCGGACCCACGCGACGGAGCTCGGGATCCCGCGCGACACCTTCGAGAAGCAGACCCTGCACATCCACGTGCCGGCGGGTGGCATCCCCAAGGACGGGCCCTCGGCCGGGATCACGATGGCCACGGCCATGGTCTCCGCGTTCACCGGGATCCCGGTCCGCAAGGACCTGGCGATGACGGGCGAGATCACGCTTCGCGGGCGCGTGCTCCCGATCGGTGGGCTCAAGAGCAAGATGCTTGCCGCCCACCTCGCGGGCGCGAAGCTCGTCATGTTCCCGAAGAAGAACGAGAAGGATCTCCGGGACATCCCCGAAGAGATCCGCAAGACCCTCAAGCTCGTTCCCGTGGAGTCGATGGAGCAGGTTCTCGACGTGGCGCTCCGCCGGCGGCCCAAGCCGCTGGCGGCCGCCCCGAAGGCCCCGGCCGTCGAGCCTGTGAAGGAGCCTGCAGCCGAGACGCCCATGCCGCGGCCGAACTTCCCGCCGGACCAGCCGACCGTGGTGGTCTCCGGGTAGCGAGGGGTCGATGGCGAGCCAGCCGGAGTTCCAGGACTACTACAAGACCCTCGGGGTCCCGAGGACCGCGTCCCAGGCCGACATCAAGAAGGCCTTTCGGAAGCTTGCCCGCGAGAGCCATCCGGACAAGCACGCCGGCGACAAGCTCGCCGAGCGGCGGTTCAAGGAGATCAACGAGGCAAATGCGGTCCTGTCGGATCCGGCCAAGCGATCCAAGTACGACCAGTTCGGGCGTGATTGGGAGGCCTACGCCCGCGCCGGCGCGGCGGCGGGCGGGGCTTCCGGCAGCCCATTCGGCGGCGGCAACCCGTTCGCCGGATTCGGGTACGGGGGCTCGGGCGCCGGCGGTGGGGGTGGTCGCGCGGGCGCCGGGGGTGTCCGCTACGAGTTCCGCACCAGCGGCGACCCCGGCGCGTTCTCGGACTTCTTCCGGATGATGTTCGGCGACGAGGCGGCCGCGGCCGGCGAGCCGGAGGCCTTCGCGGGCAACGGCGAGTCGATGGACGATCTCCTCTCGCGGCTCGGCATGGCCGGCGCGGCCAGCGGCGCGCGCACTGGCGGCGCCCGCTCCCGTGTCGGCTCCGCCGGCGCGACGCGGGCCAGGCCCCAACCGATCGAGGTCACCGCGGAGCTGTCCCTCGAGGAGGCGTTTCACGGCACGAGCCGGATCGTCGAGATCGAGGGCAAGCGGCTCGAGGTGACGATCCCGCGCGGCGCGGGAGCGGGCAGCCGGATCCGGCTCACGGGCAAGGGGCCCGGCGGCCGCGACCTGATCGTGGTCACGAAGATGAAGCCCCATCCGGTGTTCACCCGCCGCGGCGACGACCTGGAGCGCGAGGTCCCGGTGACCCTGCGCGAGGCGCTCCTCGGGGGCGAGATCCCGGTCGGGACGCTGAAGGGCAGGGTCCTGCTCAAGCTGCCCGAGGCGACCCAGAGCGGCCGGACCTTCCGATTGAAGGGCCAGGGCATGCCGGCCTTCAAGGGCGACACGACGGGCGATTTCTTTGTCCGCGTCCGAGTCGTCCTCCCAACCGACCTATCCGACGAGGGCAAAACCGCGGCCACGCAGTTCCTGGACCTCGCCGACCAGCCCGATCCGCGGGCCTGACCCAGAGGCAACGATGCAGCTCGACCGATTCACCGAAAAGGCCCAGGAGGCCGTCCTCGCCGCCCAGCAGCTCGCGGAGCGGCTCCAGAGCCCCGTGCTCGACGCCGAGCACATCCTGTCCGCGCTCCTCGAACCGGACGACGGCGTGCCCGCGGAGACGCTTCGACGCCTCGGCGTGGACCTCCCGGCGTTCCGCGACGAGCTGTCCGGGATCCTCGCCAAGCGGGCCAAGATCCAGGGCGGCTCGCTGACGCTGGATCCCCGGGCGAAGCGCGTCATCGATCGAGCGAAGGAGGAGGCTCGCCGCCTGGGCGACGAGTACGTCTCCACGGAGCACCTCCTGCTGGGCGTCGCGGAGGTCGGTGGCGAGAGCCAGCGGCTGCTCGAGCGCCACAACGCGGGCAAGGAGCAGCTCCTCACGGCCCTCCAGTCGATCCGGGGCGGCCAGCGCGTGACCTCGCCGAACCCCGAGGGCACCTACCAGGCCCTCGAGAAGTACGGCCGCGACCTCACGGCGGACGCCCGCGCCGGCAAGCTCGACCCGGTCATCGGGCGCGACGACGAGATCCGGCGGGTCATCCAGGTGCTGTCGCGCCGGACCAAGAACAACCCGGTCCTCATCGGCGAGCCGGGGGTCGGCAAGACGGCGATCGCCGAGGGCCTCGCGCAGCGGATCATCCGCGGCGACACCCCGGAGTCGCTCAACAACAAGAAGGTCGTCGCGCTTGACCTGGGCGCCCTCATCGCCGGCGCCAAGTTCCGAGGTGAGTTCGAGGAGCGCCTCAAGGC
>JBKKDM010000061.1:0-13201 GCA_046707905.1 Candidatus Limnocylindrales bacterium | reverse complement strand
ACGTTCGAAACCCCCACTCTCCCAGCTGCCTTGCGCGCGGCCGAGAAAATAACTGCGGTTCCCGGTTTACCCGCGGGGAGGAGCCACAGGCTGCCTTCGCGAGCGTCGATGTGGAAGCCGGCCTCGTAGCCGAGCAGCGATGCAACGGCCACGAGGCCGCGCGGATCGAGAGGCGACGAGCTCACGCCCTTCTCCACGAGCCGACGTCGAGCGTCCGCGACACCGATCGGCGCCGCGGCCTCGAGCTCCTGGATCGCGACCTCCAACTGGGGCAGATAGGTTGGCGTCAATCTGTCGAAGACCTTCGCGGTGATCTGGCGGACGCGCTCGCGGGTGAGATCGAAGGCGTCGCCAACGTCTTGTAGTGTCAGCGGTCCGGCCTCGTTCCACCCTACTCGCGCCTTGACGATTTCGATCTCTCGACGAGTCGCGCCGACGCTTCGGAGGAGCCTCTCGAAAGCGAGATCGAGCGGCTCCGCGGCGATATCGGCAGCGCGATTTCGAATCTTCGGAAGTGACCTACTCACGGCATGGGCGCGAGCACCGTTGGGGTTGCTCAGCGCGTCCTCGAATAGTCCGGCGAGCGACCCCACATAGACCGGGGCAACGTCACGGAAGCGTGGGTCATCAGCTCGGAGTCGGTCTGCCCAGTCCTCGTCGGCAGCGGCAGCGAGGTCATCGATAGCTGTGTGATCGACCACGTCCGCTCCTTCTCCACTTGTCACAAGCTCCGCGATCGCGGCGAATTCCAGGACGCTCTTCACCCCGAGGGCAGGGATGTCGAGCAGATCGCCATACGTGATCCTTTCGAGCCGGCGTGGGTCCAGGAGCCCTTCCCGGCTGAGTGCATTCAGCACACGCGTTGGCCAGGGGACCGACGCAGGATCGACCGAGTCGGGCCATCCGGTTTCGATCAAGGGGACCTGCCGGACAATGTCGATCCGGTATGCGACCAAATTGAGGAGGAATCGCCGCACGCGGGTGGGCAGGACATCGAGACCGCGCCAGACCGATGCATCAAGAGATGCGGGCGTCGCGTCGGGGGGAAGCCGCAGATCGTCTCGAATCCAGTCGGGCAGCCTCTCGTCCGCCAACGCCCGTCGGAGACCGACCGGGAGGAGGGGGCTCCCAGGTTCGCCCCAAGGGGGAGGGGCTGGCGGCGATGCGGTCGCCAGCATTGGGCCGCCGCCCGTCGCAGGCCCATCGCCGGCGGCATCCAGGATCGCGGCCACCTCGATTGCAGTCCGTGGACCGACATTTCGCTGATCGAGCAGGTCCCCAAAGCGGAGCGAGCCCACCCGGGCCGGATCTCGGAACAGTCCTGCCCGGATCATTGAGTGACGCGAGCGAGCTGAGACGTGCAGAAGCAGGGGTTCGATTGCGTCGAAACCACCGCGTCCGATTAGCACCCCCGCCAGCTCACCCGACCTCTCCTGGATGAGGTCCAAGACGTAGTTCCTGACACGCTCCCGACTTGCTCCGTCGGAAGGTAGAACCGACCAGACGTCGCCGGCGAGCGCGTCGACCGTCGCACCGCGACCCCCCAGGATGTCGGCAAGCCAGCCTGGCACCTCGATACCGGTGAGCGCGTGTGCGAGCGCCGTCGGCAGGAGAGGAAGCGATGGCGTCCCCCAGCCGGACGCAGGCGTCAAGTCGTTTCCAGAAGTTTCTCGGTTGCGATCGGTATCCACTGGGCGTACAGTAGCGGCTCGCGCCGTGGAAGTCGAGGAAAATCATTGACAGCTCAGGTCACCGCCCCCGAAGTCGTCGCCCTAGCCCTCTTTGTCCTGGGCGGTGCCAGCACGGTCGTCGACACGGAGGACGTCGCAGTTCAGGCCCACGCGATAGCCCCAGGCCGCTTCTCGTGGCGAAAGTTTCCTGATCAGATCAACCTCGAGCTCGTCCGTGTGGCGCTATCTGACGCGCGTAAGCGCGAGAACGGCGCGCTCGTGAGCGGAAAGGGCAAGAGCGGCTGGTCCCTGACGCCGGCGGGGCAGCGATGGTGCGAGTCACGTGCGGATGTCCTGCTCAGTCGCGATCTAACCAAGAACCGCGAGGATCGCAGAGCGGGATCCATCGACGAGCAGCGCTGGCAACGCGAGCGCGCCCGTGTCGTGACAAGCCCGGCCTGGTCCCAGTGGCAGTTGACCGGGGCCGCGGGACCGGTCTCTCGAGATGCTGCGCACGACCTATTTCGGATCGACCGATACGTCGTTGGGCGAGCCCGGGAGCTGAAAGTCAATCGCCTACGCGAGATGTTCGAAGCCGACTCCGAGCTGCGGCCATTCATCGATGCGATCGCGACGATCGCGCTACGAGAGGACTGAGAACGATATGAGCGATGCCGCCACTGACCTGCTCGTTCGATCGCACGTTGGGCGCGATGTGCTCGCGCAGGCCGCCCAGTTCAAGACCGAAGCCCCCGTCGTCTGGGAATACGTTGTCAATTCCCTCCAGTACGTCGATGCGGGTACCCAACCGAAGGTCGAGGTCACGGTCAAGCCGAAGTCGATCACGATTTCCGACAACGGCGCCGGTATGGACGAGGAGCACCTCGGGCATTTCTTCACGATGCATGGGGAGAACCTCGACCGACGCGCGGGTCGGCTCGGTCGTGGAAAGTGGGGAACAGGGAAGAGCGCTGCTTTCGGGATTGCCAACGTCCTTCGTGTTGACACCGTCCGCGACGGCCTGCGCAACGTGGTCGAGCTCACCCGGGCGGCAATCGAGAGTTCGGGCGGGGAGGCGATCAGGCCCGACTGGCAGGTTAAGAACGAGCAGGTCGAGGAACCGAACGGAACGGTCATCACGGTCGATGATCTGGTGATCACGCGCGTCGACAAGGCCGCGATCATCGAATACATCGAGCGAAATCTCTCTGCTTTTCGCGGGACCAATCCCGTCGTTGCGGTCAACTCCCACGTATGCGAGTACCACGCCCCGCCGATCCGGAAAACCTACTCGTTCACACCCAACGAGAAGCAGGCTGCGACGCTTGGTGGAGTCACCCTCGTCATTCACGCTTCCACCAGGCCGCTTCGCGACTGGGAGCAGGGAGTCGCTGTACTCGCTGGGCCAGGCAACCTCGTCGCGATTGAGAAGGGCGGGCTCGAGGCAAAGGAGTTTGGCAATTACCTTTTCGGCGAGACCGACGTCCCGGCCCTCGAGACGTTCGAGACGCCTTTGGAGCCATTCGACCCATCGAGGTCTCTCTCCCTTAACCCACGCCACCCGGTTGTAGCGGTGCTCGTTGGCTTCCTGGGCTCGAAACTGGAACAGGTCCGTCAGGAGCTACTGGGCGAGGAGCGCAGTGCCCGCGAGGAAGAGGAGGCGCGCCGGCTCGCTCGGCAGGCCGACGATCTCGCCGAGCTGCTCAACCAGGACTTCAAGACCCAGATGCAGCGGCTTCGGGATATCCGGACGGCTACCAGTCGCTCGGGAGCGGCTGCCGCTGGCGCCGGTGGTGGTGCGGGCGGCGACGCCGAGCCTGACCTCTGGGTGGAGGGAATCGACGAACCGGGTACGGTCGACAAGCCGACCGACGAAGGTGATGGCCAGGGTGGAACCCACCGGCAGCCACCTTCGATCCCGAAACTTGGACAGCGAGACCTGGAGGGGGACGACGTCGTCTCGCCAGCGGGCGGTCAAGGCCAAAGGAAGAGGCCCCGTGGGGGATTCAGTGTCGACTTCCGAAACCTCGGCGAGGAGGAAGATCGGTCGCTCTACGACTCGCCGGCGATGACTATCATCATCAACAAGGACCATCCCGTCGTGGCCGCTGCGTTGAGCCACGAAGGCATCGAGAGCATCTCGTTTCGGAGGCTCTCATACGAAATCGCTTTCTCCGAATACGCGATCGCGCTGTCCTACGAGATGGTCAACCGCGATCCGGCGATGCCCGCCGATGACGTTCTCTACGACATCCGAGCAACCTTGAAGCGGATCACGCGAGCGGCAGCGCCGCTGTACGCGTGACCCTTGGTCAACTCGGGTAGGGAGGAGTGATAGGTGGCAGAAACGAGGTCCCGGTACACATTTGTTTCGACTACGACCCACGACGATGGCCAGGGACCTACCGCTAGGTTCTGCCGCTCGTAGGCACCGCTTCCGGTCTGAGCGGGGTATGGGGCCTCCTCACCTGCCGCACATTCGCGCCTCTGCCGCCGGGTAAGCGCCCCGGTCTCGCCCGTGCTGCTCGGGGACGGTGTTGCGAAGTGCTACGCCACAATACACTAAACAATACACTTAACTACCTTGAATCAGGCCGACGCCGGTGGTAGCGTCGTGGCCATGGAACAGACCATCCCGAGCGGCGCGCTTCGACGGCAACCGGGCATCTGCTTGGCCCGGGCGTCGCGCGGCGAGACCTTCATCGTCCTCCGCCACGGCCGCCCCGTCGCCATCCTCCGTCCTCCCCGCGACGGCGAGATGAGCGAGCGGCGGTCGGCCACGCTCCTCTGGCGCAACATGCGCGACCTGCTGGCCGAGGGCCGCCGGAAGGCCGTCCTGATCACCTGGTATGGCGTGGGCACAGCCGTCCTCGAGCCGCTGCCCGTCGAATGGCGACCAGGAGACGAGCTGTGATCACGGGCGAGCTGCGGACGATGGCGGTCCACGAGCTGCGCGACAAGGCCCGGCTCGGGATCGCCTACGCCCAGGCCGGGACGCCGGTCATGATCTTCCAGCACGGCGAACCCGCCGCCGTCCTGATCGCCGGCGACGAGGTTGCGCGCTGGGTGGCGATCGAGCGGTCGTTCTCGGCCCTCCACGGGCTCGACATCTATCCCGAGCTCGCCGACGACACGAGCTCGCTCGGGTCGCTGCTCGCCGGGGGCGAGCGCCCGAGCGGCGCCGCCGCCCGTCGACTCGCCCGCGAGCGGCGCCAGGTCCTCGAGATCCCACGCACGATCGGCATCACCGAGATCCAGCGCCGCGTTGCATCGATCCTCGATGAGGTAGGCGAGGGGCGTCCGACCGCGATCTACTCGAGCGGAAAGTACGTCGGCTTCTTCATCACCCCGGCCGAGTATTACCGCCTCCGGAAGCTGTCCCGCGTCGTCGCCTGGTTCCGCACGGCCGGGCTCGACCTCGCGACGGCCGAGCTGCCCGAGATCGTCGACTTCGTAAGTCGGTTCCGCGAGGCTCCTAGAACCGCGACCGGATCGGCAGTCGGCTGAGGAGCCCTCCATGCGTCCGCTCACCCGTGCCTTCGCTGCCGCTTATCTGCCGCTCATCGCGGGCTTAGCTGCGACTCTCCTGCTGCTCATGTGGGTCGGGCCAGTCTTCGCCGCCGATCCCGTGCCGCCGGGTGCCCAGGAGGCCCTGGCGCCGGTCACCAAGATGATCGCGACGCTCGTGGCAATCGCGATCGGCCTTGGCATCGCGATCTGCGGCGCCGTCATCGTCTGGGGCGGCATCGAGAAGACGCTCGCGGGCGCGAACCAGGAGGCCGAGCACCGCGCCCAGAAGCGGATCACGAACGGGGTCATGGGCCTCGTCTGGATGGTCCTCGCCGGCGTGATCGTCAGCACGATCACCGCGATCGCCGTCGCCTACGGGCTCATCGAAACGCCGTTCTGAGTGGTGGCCCGATGGCGACGATCTCACGAATCCGGCCACACCTGCCCAAGGCGCGCCTTCATGTCGCCGGACCGACGCCCATCGCGCCGGCGGCGCTCCTCCTCGTGGCCATGGCGTTGGGTGGCCTCGGTCTCACCGTTCTGGGCCATACGCCCACTGCGCCGGAGGCACCACCTCCGGCGACCGTAGTAGAGACCGAGGCCGCCGATCTTCCGCGCGGCGACCTGCCGATCATCGGCGACCCGATCCGCGACCTGACGATCTGGTGGTCGAACCGCCTGACCGACGCCAACCGCGCCGCGCTCGATAGCCTGCGCGGGCGGGCCCTGACGCCGATCGACCCGCTGGCCGACGATGTGATCACGGGCCTGTACGGCAAGATCCTGCTCATCACGATCCCGCTGCTCACCCTCGGCGGGATGATCCTCGGCTACCTGATCATGACCAGCCGGACGACGGGAGAGTCGGCCTACACCGCCCGGGCGATCACGCCCCGCTTCGTCGTAGGTGCGACGTTGTCGATCCTCGGGATCTTCCTCGCCTCTGTCCTCGCCCAGTTCGTCACCGCCACCGACCTGGCGATGGTCGGTGTCTCGATACCCGGCGACGCGGTCGGGGGCTCCGACGCCTGGCCGGCTGAGGGTGGTGTCTTCGAGGTCCTCCAGAAGGCGAGCTTCGATCCCCGGATCAGCGAGGGCCCGAACAACTGGAACGACGGCGCGTGGCTGTCGGCCGGCCTTGCGGCGACCGTGCTGATGACGTTCCTTCAGATGGTCAACGGGGCGCTGTCGGCCATCGAGCGCCTCCTGATCCTCGTCGGGCCGATCTGCCTCGCCGCCTACGCGCTGCCGGCGACTCAGCGGATCACGAACGGCTGGTTGAAGGTCCTCCTCGCGATCCTCGTCGTCCGGTTCGCCTGGACGATCGTCTTCGTCCTCTTCAGCCTCGAAGCGCTTGGGCACATCGGCCCCGACGGGAACCCGCCGACGGTGGGTGATACGAACGCGCTGCTCGGCCTTGCCACCGGCTGTGCACTGCTCATGTTCGTGCTGCCGTTCGTCCTCATCCCGGCCGCCATGTCCGGGCCAGGACCGCTCCGGACCGAGACATGAACGAACGTGGCCTCGTCGAGGTCCCCGAGAACGCGGTCCGCGACGAGCCGATCGCCTTCGGGCTCACGGCAGTCCAGCTCGGCATCTGCGCGATGGCCGTCCTCGTGGCCGCGATCCTCAACGCACTCCCGATCTGGGAGCCGATCCGGCTTGTCCTCGTCCTCGTCGGCGCGGGACCCATCGCCCTCGCCGCGGCGCTTCCAGTCCGGGGCGAACCCGCCTATCGCTGGATTGTCCGAGCGGTCCGCTACCGCCGCGATTCGCGGTGCTGGAACGCAACACTTGAGACTCCAGATAAGTCGCAGATAAGCGGCCGGGACGATACTGCGGGAGCAGAGGTCTACCCGCCGATGACCGAATCGACCGTCCCCGAGACCGTCGAGGAGCGAGAGGCGCCGCCGGCAACACCAGCTGCGCCCTCGCCTCGACCCCGCCTGCGCCTCGTCGGTCCGGAACGACCCGATCTCGAGGCCGATCCGCCCCCACCTGTCCCGCACCTGCTCGGCCGGCTTCATGTCGTCTGCCTCTTGTCGTTTGCCGGCGGCGTCGGCAAGACGACGCTCGCCGTCGAGGCGGCGTCGCTGGTCGGCTCGCGCGCCAGGTACCGAACGCTCGATAGCGAGGAGCGCCCCGTCCGGGTGCTGCTCCTTGATGCGTCCCGGACCAACCCGGCGGCCCACCTGCGGCTCGGGCTCGATCCAACGGAGGTCTCGCGTCTCCTGACCCGCTACGACTGGCCCGATTCGCTGACCTTCGAGAAACGGGCAGTCGAGACTCGCTTCGGGGTGAGGCTGCTGTCGCTGCCGCAACTGCCGCTGCAGGGATTGGGTCCCGAGCTTCCGTTCGGTCCCATCGACGCCGCCGCGATTCTCGACGCGGCCGAGCAGGCGGGATTCCAACTCGTCGTGGTCGACCTCGGGACACAACTCGAGGACGGGCACCGCCACCTGATCGGCCAGGCCGATGTCGTGCTCGGCGTCGTGACCCCGCGGGTCGAGGCGCTGCCCGATGTGCTGCGGATCACCTCCTACGTTCGCGCCCTTGGCGCCGGGCGCAAGCTCGGTCTCGTCGCGAACGAGGCATCCGACGAGGGTTCGCTGCCGACGCTCGCCGACGGGGAACAGGTCCCGATCGTGGCGACCGTGCCGCGCCTGGAGGCGTTTGATACTGCCGGCGACCGAGGTGTCCCGGCGTGGACGGATGATCCGGACGCGGAGCACGTCCTTCGACCGCTCGCGACGGCGGCCTGGCCCCTGTTCCCAGGCATCCCGTCATCGAGCGATCACCGCTTCCACGGCGTGGTCTCGACGGTGCGGCGACTCCTCCGGGCCCGAGGCGGACGGTCATGACCGATCTGGCGAGCGAGCTGCGCGACCATCTGCCCGTGAGCGCCCGGACGCTCGGCGCCATCCGTCAGCGCCTCGTCGCTCGGCTGCCGCCCGAGACACTGAACCCGTTCGATCGGAATCCGGAGCGCGAGGCCACGGTCCGTGCGGCGATCGGTGCGATTCTCGAAGATCCGGAGCTCGAGCTTTCGGCGACGCCGGCGATGGTCGCCGCGGTCGAGGCGGCCATCTGCGGACTGGGGCGGTTGCAGCCGCTCGTCGACGACCCCGAGATCTCGGACATTCTCGTCAACGCGCCAGACGAGATCTTCGCTGAACGTGCCGGCCGTCTGGAAGCGACCGACGTGGTCCTGGGCTCGGCCCGCGAACTCATCGAGATCGCCGAGCGGATAGCCGCCCTCGCCGGGCGGGAGCTCTCCGTCGCCCATCCGATCGTCGACGCGCGGATGCCGGATGGGTCGCGGGTCAACGCGGTCATCCCGCCGGTCGGTGGGCCATATCTGTCGATCCGGAAGTTCAACCGCCTCCGGCTCGACCTCGTGCCCGGAGGTCGGCATGGCCGCGACTGGGTAACCGACGGCGGCATGAGCCCCGAGATGGCCGATTTCCTTAGCCGCATGGTCCGCGCGAAGGCGAACGTCCTCGTCGCCGGTGAAACGGGCGCCGGCAAGACGACCCTCCTTCGCTCGTTGACCGATCTGTTCGACCCATCCGAACGGGTCGGCGTGGTCGAGGACACGGCCGAGCTGGCGCTGGAAAACCCCGACCGCTTCAATCTCGAGACGATCCACCCCCACGACCTTGTCACTGGGGAGGCCGAGAGCCGACTCCTCGACGTCGGTGATCTCGTTGCCAACGCGCTCCGGATGCGCCCCGACCGGCTCATCGTCGGAGAGATCCGCCTTCCGAAGGAGGCCTTCTACACGCTCCAGGCCCTCCACACCGGACACGACGGTTCGGCGACGACGATCCACGCGAGCTCGGCCGAGGATGCCCTTTTCCGGATCGAGCTCCTCGCCCGCCAGTCGATGCGCGACCTGACCGTGACGGACCTGCGCTCGTACATCGCCCGCGTCTTCGACCTGGTCGTCGTCCTCCGGCGGCTTCGCTCGGGCCGCCGGCTGGTCCGCCAGATCGCCGCCCTCGATGGCGTCGCCAATGACGGCGGCTACCGCCTCGTCGATGTCTTTCGGGGCGAGCGGACCGACGGCGCGGACGAAGTCCGCTGGGTCGCGACTGAGGGGTGGCAACCGCCGGACCGGCTGGCGGCGCGGATGGAGCTCGAGGGCTAGCGATGGACACCGTCCTGCTGTCCGCGATCCTCACCGGCGTCGCGGTCTTCTTCGGCCTCATGGCGCTCTTCCCGGGCCCGTCGACCGATGAGCCGCGTGTCGGTGAGCAGATCCGCGCCTGGAGGTCGCGGCGGGTCACCGATGCGGCGGAGGTTCTCGCCCGGGCCCGCCTCGAACTCTCCCCGCGGACGCTGATCGCGCTCAGCGTCGTTGGCCCGTTCGTCCTGGGGCTGCTCGGGTTGCTGCTGTCGCCGCTCGTCGCGGCCGTCGGGGTTGGGCTCGGCCTCCTGCTCCCGCGCGCGTACCTCCAGTATCTCGTCGGCGCCGAAGCGCGAGCGGCTGATGATGAGGCGCCCCGTGTGCTGCGGGCCATGGTCAACCGGGCGGCCGCGGGTGGGACGTATCCCGATCTCTTCACCGCCGCCTCGGAGGTTGCTCGTCACCGCTGGGTGCGCTCGGACTTCGACGAGGCGATCGCCCGCTACTACGCCAACGAGCCCCTCGGCGACGCCCTGCTCGTGGTCCGTGGCCGGCAGGCAAGCCGGAACCTGCGGCTCGTGTACGACGCGCTCATCGTCGCCGCCCGGACCCAGCAGCCGGCGTCGGCGGCCGGCGAGGTCCTCGCCTCACTGGCCGAGGCCGCCCGGGCGAACCGCGCGATCGCGCGCCAGGCAGCGGCCGAGAGCAAGGGCCTCCGTCTCCAGGCCGCGATCCTGGCGATCGTGATCCCGGCGATGTTCCTGTACCTGATGGCCGTCAACCCCGAGCTCATCGCGCCCGTCACGTCGACCACCCTGGGGCAACTCGTCCTCCTGCCGACGGCGGTCCTCCTCGAGGTCGCCGGCATCGTTCTCTCGTGGCGCGTGACGCGGTTGGAGGCGTAGCCGATGGACCTCGTCCTCCTGAGCTCGATCGCGACGGGAGTCGCGGTGCTCGGCCTGCTCATGGCGATCTTCGACCCGTGGCTCTTCCCGCCGCAGCCCAAACTCGACGCTGTCCGAGCGAGCGTCCTGTCGCGCGAGCGCTATGAGCGTCTGGTCGTCGCCGAGCGGCCCTGGTGGGAGCGCGTCCTCGCGCCGGTCGCCTCGCGCCTCGCGGCCCGGATGCCGGCGCTCGCCTCGCAGGTGAGCGAGCGCGACATCGTCCGGGCCGGAATCGATCCGGCCACGCTCACGCCGGCCGAGGTCTACGCCGCAAAGCTCGTCCTCGCGATCGCGATTCTTGGGATCGGCATCGCCCTCACCCCACTGTTCGGGATCGCGCTGATCACCGCCCTGCCGCTCGCTTTCGTCGGCTACATCTTCCCGACCGAGTATCTCAGCTCGATGGGCCGGCGCCGCAAGGCGCAGCTGTCGCGTGAGCTGCCGGACTTCCTCGCGCTGGTCCGGCCACTGGCCGAACGGAAGGGGCTGGAGCAGTCGATTTCGGCCGTGGCGGACGAGCTCCATGTGGCGTCGAACGGCGAAAACCTGCTCGCTCGCCAGATTCGCTCGGCCGTCGCCGCCTACGGCACCGGGACCGAGTTCTACCGCGCCCTCGCCGATGTGGCCGCGGCGTCGGACGTCGAAGAGCTCGACGAGCTGGCAAGCGGCCTTGGTCAGGCTCGTCGGACCGGGAAGGGTGTTTCCGACGTGCTCACCGAGCATGAGCGCTCTCTCCGGGAGGCCGAGCGCAACCGCCTGCTCGGCGCGGCTTCGACCGTACAGCCGAAGCTCGCCGCGATCCTGGCCGGTATCTACCTGCCTGAGTTCATCGTCCTCGTTGTTGTGCCCCTGTTCCTGTCGACGTT
This sequence comes from Candidatus Limnocylindrales bacterium, assembly GCA_046707905.1. Taxonomy (GTDB): domain Bacteria; phylum Chloroflexota; class Limnocylindria; order Limnocylindrales; family CSP1-4; genus UBA5189. Next base: position 2,082 of record JBKKDM010000061.1, on the reverse strand, counting down.
GGGGCGGATATGAAGGGAGGCCTATCGGTGCTGAGAAACGTCGCGTCGGTCCTTCGTCGAGCCTGGACGGCCATTCATTCCGACCAACGAGGCCTGACGACGCTCGAGTACGTCATCGCCGCCGGGATCATCCTCGTGGTCCTCGCGGCGGCGATCGTCGCCTGGAACAACGGGCTCGCGCAGCGGATCGGCGAGCTCGTCGGGCAGCTGCTGGGCCAATGACAATGCCGGTGCGACCCGGGAGCCGAACCGACCGCCGCCGCGGGGAGCGAGGGGTGGCCACGGTCGAGGCCGTCCTCGTCGTGCCGCTCGTTCTCGTTCCGATCCTGCTCGCAGTCGTTGTCTTCGGCCGGCTCGCCCACACCCGGCTCGTGCTCGACGCGGCAGCTGCGGCTGGCGCCCGGCAGGCCGCCGTAGTCGGGGGCGATAGCGCGCTCGTCCGATCGCGGATCGCGACCGAGTTGTCCGACGGAGGCCTCGACCCAAACGACGCTCGAATCGTCGTCGAGCCGGCGGTCGCGGCCTGGGGCGAGCCGGTTCGCGTCCAGGTCTCGATCGACGAGCAGGCAGTGATTCCGTTCGCCGGCACGTGGGCGGTTCCACTCGAGGCCGAGTTCGTCACCCGCAGTGAGGTGACCCGGTGAAGCCGCAGCGCGCCGGCGAACGCGGCCAGGTCGCCGTCTATGCCGTGCTGCTCTTTCCAATCCTCATGCTGACGCTCGCACTCGTCCTCGCCGTCGGGACGATCGAAGGATTGCGAACCCGGATTCGGGCACAGCTCGACATGGCGGCACTCACCGCGACCCAGGCGCTCGATCCAACAGCGCTAGCGGCGGGGGAGCCGCCCAGGCTTCAGGTAGCCGAGGCGGAGCGGTTGGCCCGGGAATACCTCGCCCTGAACCTCGCTGCCACCGGCGATGTCCTCACCGCGACCCCGTCCGAAATCGCGGCGGCCGCGGAGGTCGTCGTGTCGAACGAGCCAGGGACCGATCCGATCACGGGCGCGACGAACACGGCCCCGACGGTGAGCATCCAGATCTCTGCACCCGCCCGGATCCCGCTGCTCGGCCTCGCGGGGATCGGTCCCGTCGTGACGCTCACCATCGATGGCTCGGCGTCGGCGAGGACCTGAGATGAACCGGATTCCCGAGCGCCGTCGACCGCTTTTCGTCCTCACTGCGAGCCTTGCCGTGCTGATTGTCGTCGCCGGCGGCATCCTGCTGGTCGGCCGGCTGACGCCGACGCCAGCGCCAACGACGCTGCCCACGTCGCCGGCCATTGTGTCGCGGTCTGCAGACCCATCGACTCCCGAGGGCGCAGTCCGCGCGTTCTTCGCCGCCCTCAAGGAGGCGAGGCGGACCGACGACCCGGCCTTGATTCGACCGTTCGTGAGTGGCGAGCAGTCGTCCGCCTACCTCTCGATACAGGGCTTCCTGCTTGGCCAGAAGGCCGTCAAGAAAGCATCCGTTCTCACGGTCCAGCAGCTCGAGAACATCAGTGTCCAGACGGCTGGCGACTCGGCGACCGTCCAGCTCGTCTACACGGAGGGTGGATACGACATCAGCCTCGCCTCGGGTGAGCCGTTGGAGTCGCCGGGCGTGTTGGCTCCGCGTGACGTGACGATGGAGTTGCGAAGAGTCGACGGTCGCTGGTTGGTCGAGACCTACGAGGCCCAGCCACGATGACTCGGCTGACGAGGTTCACACGTCTTCTTGCCGCCTGCGCGGGCGCGTGCTTCCTCCTCTCGTTCACCGCTCAGGCTGTTTTCGCCATCGACCCGGTGCTCGATGTGCGAGTCGACAAGTGGACCTCCGAGGGTCGCGCCTACGTCGGCGTCACGGCGACAGGGAGTTGGGCCCCGCCAGCCGAGTCGCGAACCCGTGTCCAGACCGAGTTCTACTCCGACTGGCAGAACATGGGTGACCCGGCTGCCTACTGCCATGCGTGGTGGGTCTTTGTCCATCGAACCGCCGACGGCAGCACCGTCAACTTCGTTAGCCCGATCGCGATGGTCCTATGCGGCCCAGAACCAGCAATCGGGATCAACCCATCAGGGTTCGGCGATCTCAGCCTCTATCTCTC
>JBKKDM010000060.1:0-28711 GCA_046707905.1 Candidatus Limnocylindrales bacterium | reverse complement strand
GGCTACGGATTCCGGGCTCGCCTGCCCGCACTGGCCGGGCTGCTTCGAGGGCCAGTTCCTGCCGTCACTCGACGCCGGGTTTCAGGTCTGGATCGAGTGGACCCACCGGACGGTCGCCGCGGTCATCGGCTTCATGATCCTGGCGCTGGCCGTCCTCGCGTTCCTCGATCACCGCGGCCAGCGAGCGATCCTGCTGCCGTCGATCGCTGCCGTGCTCCTGGTCGGCTTCCAGGCGTACCTCGGCGCCCGGACGGTCCAGCTCGGGAACACCGGCGAGTCGGTGACGGCCCACCTGGCGGCCGCGATGGCGCTCGTCGCGCTGCTCGTCTACCTCCTGGTTCGGGCGTCGTACCCGGCGCGCCTCGACGGCGCGGGCAGCCAGCGCTTCACCCTGCTGGCCGCGTTCAGCGCGGCGGCGACCTTCGGCGTCCTCCTGTTCGGTGCCAACGTGACCGCGAGTGACGCCGGCCTGATCTTCCCCGACTGGCCCCTGATGAACGGCGCGCTCGTGCCCGCCGGACCGGACGGGCGCGACGACCTGGCCGCCCTCTACGGGACGCACGCCCTCCATCGGTACGCGGCGGCGGTCGTGCTGGTGATCCTCGCCGCGACCGCGTGGGCGGCGCGACGGCTCCAGCCTCGGCAGTCGCGGATCGAGCGCCTGGCGCTGGGACTCCTCGCCGTCTACGTGGTCCAGGTCGTCGCGGGCGCGCTCCAGATCACGACACGGCTCGCGCCCTGGACGCAGACGCTCCATGTCGGGCTCGGGGCGCTGGCCTGGGGCGGCGCGGTGGCGCTCGCGGTGGCGGCGTACTACGAGGCGCGAATCGCTGCTCCCCTTGAAGCGCCGAGTGGAACGGGCGAACCCGCGACCGGCGGCGACGAACCGGCGAAGCCCGGCTCGTCCCGCGGCGAGTCCCTGCGCGCCTACATCGCCCTGACCAAGCCCCGGATCATCGAGCTGCTGCTCGTGACCACCGTGCCGGCGATGGTCCTCGCGACGCGCGAGGTTCCCGGTATGCCGCTCATCGACTGGACTCGCCTCACGTTCTGGACGCTGGTCTGCGGGACGCTCGCAGCCGGCAGCGCCAACGCGATCAACCAGTATCTCGAGCGCGACATCGACGCCCACATGGCCCGCACCCGACGGCGCCCGCTCCCGGCCAACGCCGTGACCCCGGAGCGGGCCGTCGTGTTCGGGATCGCGCTCGGCGCCGTCTCCGTCGCCCTGATGGCCTGGCAGGTCAATGTCCTCGCGGCGTTCCTAACGCTCCTCGCCATCGGCTTCTACGTGGTGATCTACACGATCCTGCTGAAGCGCAGCACGGCCCAGAACATCGTCATCGGGGGCGCGGCGGGGGCCCTGCCGCCGGTGATCGGCTGGGCCGCGGTGACCGGAAACGTCGCCCTCCCGGCCGTGCTGCTCTTCCTGATCGTTTTCTACTGGACCCCGCCGCACTTCTGGGCGCTCGCCCTCCGGATCCGCGGGGACTACGCCGCGGCCGGCGTGCCGATGCTCCCCGTCGTGCGCGGCATCGCCGAGACGAGCCGCCAGATCGGGCTCTACACGATCCTCCTGGTCGCCTTGACGGCGATCTTCGCCGTCGTCGCCCAGATGGGCCTGATCTATGCCGTGGCGGCGGCCGTCCTCGGAGCGCTGTTCCTCCACCGAGCCTGGGTGCTGTGGCGCCAGGGCACGTCGCCAGAAGCTTCCACCCAGCAGGCGATCCGCCTGTACCGCTACTCGATCACCTACCTGACGATGCTGTTCGCCGCCGTCGCGCTCGACGCGGTCATCCGTATCTAGCGCCCGGGAACCCACCGGGTCCGATGGACGTCAGCCGCCCGATGCCATTGCTTCGGCGACTTCGCGCGATCGTTGCCGTGTCCGTGGTCGCGACTGCCGCGCTCTTCGCCGCCCCGTCCATCGCCGTCGCCGACTGCATGGGCCCACCGGCGTTCGACGAGGCCGTCAAAACCGCCGACATCATCCTGGTGGGGACCGTGACCGAGACGATCAACGGCAATCGCTGGGCGACCGTGGCGGTCGAGGAGATCTGGCGCGGCCCCGACGTCCCTGCGACGCTCCAGATCAAGGGCGGGCCGGACGCGAACGCGGCGAGCTCGGTGGACCGCGCGTTCGAGGTAGGTCAGCGATACGTGTTCTTCCCGTACATCGAAGCCGATACGGAGCCGCTGCCCGGGGTCGCCGCGGGTGGCCTCGCCGACAACAGCTGCACCAGCACTCAGATCTGGGATGACTCGATGGCCGCGTTTCGACCGGCGGACGCGCGGACGGGCGAGGTCTCGAACGAGGGCGACATCCAGTCGATCGACCTCGGCTTCATCGTGGGGATCGGCGGGGTCCTGCTGGTCGTGGTGGCGGTGATGCTCGGCGTCGGGCTGCTGGCGCGAGGCCGATCCGACTAGACTCCGCTCACCCCAGCGGAGGACCCATGCTGCGAACGGTCGCGACGTACGTGTATCGCGGAAGCGACGTCCCGAAGCCCGGCGACGCGCACCTCCGCCTGACCCTGTGATCGTGGTCGAGTCCTTCGCGTTCGCGCCATAGCGTGCAGCTCACCTTTCTCGGCGGCGCGACGACCGTCACCGGTTCGCGCTTCCTCCTGACAACCACCCGCGCCCAGGTCCTGATCGACTGCGGGATGTTCCAGGGCAGCCCGAACGAGGTCATCCGCAACCGTGTGCCGCTCGGGTTCGAGCCCGCGGACCTCGACGCGATCCTCATCACCCACGCCCACCTGGATCACTGCGGGCTGCTCCCCGTGGTCGTCCGCGACGGCTTCGGCGGTCCGATCTTCCTCACGAGCGCCTCCGCGGAGCTCGTTGAGATCGTCCTCCTTGACAGCGGCCGGCTCCAGGAGGAGTTCGCGAAGCGCCACACCCGCTGGGAGCGGCGGCATCCCGAGGAGGCTGCGTCCGCCGACGCGAAGACGGAGGCGGCCTACCAGCGGGCGGCAACCGAGGCCGAGGCCGGCGCCGCTGAGGCCGCCGCCGACGGGGGCTCCCATTCCGCGCAGGAGGAGCACTTCCCGACGACGATGGACGCCGGGGCCGCCGACGTGCCGCCCGAGGCCGCCGCAACCGCCACGAGCGACTCCGACGCGGTAGCCGCCCAGACCGACCGCTTCGGGCAGCCCCTCCCGGACCCGTCCGATCCGGAGGCGGCGATTCGAGCGCAGCCGCCGGTGGTCGACATGGACCTCGACGAGCCGCTCTACGACGAGGAGGACGCGAAGCTCGTACCGCCGCGGTTCCAGCAGGCCCGGTACGGGAAGGTGCTGGACATCGCACCCGGGATCCGAGCCACGTTCGAGGACGCCGGCCACATCATCGGCTCCGCGATCATCTCGCTGGAGGTTCGAGACGCTGACGGCGACGAGCCGACGACGATCGTCTTCTCCGGCGATCTCGGACGCCCCGGGACGCCCATCATCCGCGACCCGACCGCGATGACGGCGGCGGACTACGTCGTGGTCGAATCGACCTACGGCGGTCGTGAGCACGAGCCCGGCGATGAGGCGAGCCGCCTGCTGGCCGATGTCGTCCGCGAGGTCGACAAGGCGGGCGGGGTCCTGCTGATCCCGGCCTTCGCGATCGGCAGGACGCAGGAGATCGTCTGGGAGCTCGACCGGCTGATCTCTGCGGGCGAGATCCCGGAGCTCCCGCTGTACCTGGACTCGCCGATGGCCTCGCGGGCCTCCGACGTGTACCGCCGCCACCCCGAGTTCTACGACGAGGAGACCGCGAAGCTCCTCCGGGAGGGCGAGACGCCGCTCGACTACCCGAACCAGATCATCACCCGCAAGGTGGACGAGTCGAAGGCGATCGCGACGGCCGACCGGCCGTACATGATCGTCTCGTCGAACGGGATGCTCACCGGCGGGCGCTCCGTCGCCCACCTCCGGAACCTCATCGACGACCCGGGCGCGACGATCCTGTTCGTCGGCTACCAGGGCGAGGGCACCCTCGGACGGCATCTCCAGGATGGCGCCAAGACCGTCAAGGTCGACGGCCAGATCCGGCAGGTCCACTGCCACGTCCGATCGATCAGCGGCTTCTCCGCCCACGCCGACGAGTCAGAGCTGCTCGACTGGCTCCGCAACTTCGGGACCGGCGGCGCCGAGGGTGCGGCAGACGGCGCCGGCGCACCGAAGCGCGTCTTCCTCGTCCACGGCGACCCCGACGCGCAGCTCGCGATCGCACCGAAGGTCGAGGCGCTGGGCTTCCCGGTGCACATTCCGAAATGGCGGGAGTCCGTCACGCTCGACTGACGCCGGCCCGGCGGCGGCTCGTGCGCCCTGACGGCGCCCCGACCCGCGCGGCACACTGATCGGCGATGCGGCCCCGCCTCCAGGTCCTCGAGCCACCGCTCATCACGTCCATCGTCGACGAGGCTAAGCGCCTCCTGGACGAGGTCGGGATGGAGATCCGCGGTCCCGGGATGCGCGCGCGCCTGCTGGAGCACGGCCTCCCGACGACTCCCGAGGGCCGGGTGCGCTTCCCCCCGGAGATCGTCGAGCGGGCGATCGCGGACGCGCCGTCGTCGTTCAAGCTCTACAACCGGGACGGCATCGAGGCGGCGGACCTCGGTGGCGACCGCGTCCATTTCGTGCCCGGATCCAGCGGCCTGCGCATGCTCGACCATCGAACGGGCGAGGCCCGGCTCGCGAACACGACCGATTTCGTGGAGTACGTCCGCCTCGCGGACGGCCTCGAGCACCTCGGCTACCTCGCGACGGCCTTCTCGACGAACGACGACATCGAGGCCCAGGTCTCGGACGCGTGGCGCCTGTACCTCGTCCTGACCAACTCGAAGCGGCCCGTCGTCTCGGGCGCCTTCACGGAGCACGGCGTCGAGCGGATGGTCGAGATGATGTCGCTCTTCCGGCGCGACCGGGTAGACCTGATCGCCCGCCCGATGTCGATCTTCACGATCACCGCGACGGGCAACTTCCGGTACAGCGAGGACTCCTGCCAGAACCTCCTCGACTGCGTGGCGGCGGGAATCCCGGTCGAGATCGTGCCGGTCACGCTGATGGGCCTCATCGCGCCCGTGACGACCGTGGGCGCGACGGTCTTCCACACGACGGACGTGCTCGCCGGCATCACGATGGCCCAGATCGTTCGCCCCGGTGCCCCCGTGCTGTTCGGCGGCGCCCCCGCGACGTTCCACATGAAGGTTGCGAGCTCGCCGATGGCCGCGATCGAGGCGCAGCAGCTCAACGTCGCGTATGTCGAGGTCGCGAAGTCGCTGGGGCTGCCCACGCAGTCGTACATGGCCCTATCGGACGCGAAGGAGGTCGACGCGCAGGCGGGCGCGGAGACATTCGGGAGCGCGCTGCTGGCGGCGCTCGCTGGCGTCAACTCCGTGTCCGGGCCCGGGATGCTGGACTTCCTGCTGGTGTTCTCGCTGGCGAAGCTCGTGCTCGACGACGAGCTGTGCGCCCAGGCGCTGCAGTTCGTGCGCGAGGTGCGGGTCCTCGACGACATCCCGACGCGCGACCTCGTCGACGAGGTGCTTACGAACCAGCACCTGATCATGGCCGACCACACGACCCGCCACTGGCCGGAGGTGATGTACCTGCCGGGTCGAGTGATCGACCGCGACAACCGCGAGAACTGGACGAAGGCCGGGGCGCCCGACACGAACCGCCGGGCGATCGCCGAGGTCGAGCGGCGGTTGGCCTCGTATCAGCCCGTGGAGACCGACCCCGCGGCCGATCTGGAGCTCCAGCGGATCATCCGGGCCGGGATGGAATCACAGGTCGAGCTGCCGTACGTGCCGCCGCCGGCTGACGCCGTGGCCGCCGCCGCGAGCATCGCCGCCGACGCCGGTCGCGGCCGCCGCCCGAACCCCCGGCGCCGCTAGCTCTGGAGCCGCGCCTCCAGGATCGCCGGGCCGGTGCGCTGCTGGGTCCCGATCGGCTCGAGGGTCACGACGAACCGCGTCGTCGGCCCGATCTCCCAGGTTTGCCACTCATCCAGCGACGCGACCCAGTAGGCGGTCGAGCCCGCGAACTCCATGTGCCCGATCGGGACATTGCGGCCGTCGGTCTCGAGCCAGCAGAGGTACTCCTGGCCGGCCGCCGGCGCCGCGAGGGCCTTGGTCAGCACCACCCAGTCGTGGCGGGACCACGAGATCGTGCCCGCGGGCGCGCCGCCGTCGCTGGCGCGGAGCTCCACGACCTTGTGGTCTGTGGCCAGCATCCGGTCCACGACCGCGATCGCCTCACGGAGCTCCGCCGCCTCCGCCTCGGCGGCTGCGCGCTGGCCCACCTGGTCGACGGCGATGACGCCGGCGCCGGCGAGGACGATGAACCCCGCGGCCAGCCCGACCCAGGGCCCGAGCCGGTACCCGCGACGGGCCCGCGTGATCGAGACGGTGGGGCCTTCCATCGCGACAGGCTGAGCCGGCCGGTTCGCCTCGCGGCGATCCGTGTCGCCTGCGGCGGCCAGGACGCGGGCACGAAGCGAGGGCGGCAACTCCAGCGGGCCGACGGCCTGCGCCTGGGCTTGCGCGTCGGCGTCATGCGGGATTGCGCCCTCGACCGCGACCTGCAGACGGCGCCAGGCGTCGAGGTCCGCAGAGCAGGCGGCGCAGCCGGCAAGGTGCTCGCGAAGGGCGGCGTCCTCCGGGGCGTTCGACGTCTCGAGGGCGGCCAGCCGCGCGGGCTCGAGGAGCAGGTCCTCGATCCGCTCGTGGGCCGCGGCGTGATCCATCATCGGTCGCGCATCCGTGCCGGCTCGTCCCCGGCGCTCTCCATCGATCCGCCCTCGAGGGAGCCGCCATCGGCATCGACCACCGTCCCGAGGCGGCTGCGAAGCTGGGCCATCGCCCGGCGGGTCCGTGACTTCACGGTCCCCAGCGGCCACTCGAGGCGCTCGGCGATCTGGCTCTGCGACAGGTCCTGCCCGTAGCCGAGGAGGATGACCTGGCGCTCGTGCTCGGGCAGCTCCGAGATCCCGGTTCGGACGACGGCCTGGACCCAGCGCCGCGAGGCGACGGCGCCGGGGTCGGTCGACTGGCCGGCGATCAGCTCCGGGGGGACATCGGGACGGGAGCCGTTCGAGCCGGGCCCGTCGGAGGTGAGGGCATCAAGGTGAACCGCGTCCCGGCCGGGACGCCGGCCCTCCGCTCGGAGCCGATCGATGGCCCGGTGGCGGGCGATGGCCAGAAGCCACGTGAGCAGCGAGCCGGAGCCGGCGTCGAACTGACGGGCGCGTCGCCACAGCGCCATGAACGCGTCCTGGACGACCTCCGCGGCCACTTCCCGGTCGCCGACGAAGCGAACCACGGAGCCGAAGATGAACCCGGCGTGTCGGTCGTAGGCGATCACGAAGGCGGCCTCCTCACCGGAGGCGATCCGCGCAGCCAGGCGCGCATCGTCGAGCTCGCGGGACTCGCGCGGCTCGCGGGGCTCGCCTGGTCCGCCGCCGATCACCGGCCCCTCGTCGTGCGCATGGGGCGATGGTCAGCGTCGGTCCGGCATCTGTCCAGCCGTCCGTGTTCGGGGCCTTCCGCGTCGCAATCGTTCGCTCAGTAGCAGGAGCGGTCTGCAGGGGGGCAGGGAGTGGCCTCGGGAGGCGCCGACGACCCCGAGCCCGCCATGCCGACGCCGTTTCCGTCCGGCCCGGCCAGGTACCAGACATCGTTGAGACCCTGTCCCTTCACGTCGCCGGCGGCCTGGTCGTTCTTGAAGTAGTAGAGCGGCTTCCCGCCAAGGGTGATCTGGAGCGAGCCGTCCGCTCGGGTGATCGTGCCGACCGCCCCGATCACGCCGGCGCCTGCGGCCACATCGCTCGCGGCGGCGGCGGTCAGGGGCGGCCAGTTAACGGCACAGTCGTCGTTGCAGTTGCTGGCTGCGCCGGTATCGGGCGCGAAGATGTAGAGCGCCTTGCCGTCCTTGCCGGCCACATACGCACCGAGCGTCGCATCTTGCGCGACCTGCAGCGTGAGGGCAGCAACGCTCGCCGTCGCGGGCGGGGTCGCAGGAGCAGTCATTGAGCCGCCACCGGGGGCCGCACAGGCGCCGACCACGAGTGCAGTCGCCGCTCCGACGGCAACCACGCTCCGCCGCAGGCGGGCCGCGAGATCCTCGGTTCGTTGCAGCATCCGCTTCATCACGACCTCCTTGGGTGGCGAGAGCAGCCACCAGAGCACCATACGCCCGGGGATCGGGAACGGATCGCGGCGACTGCAACGCGCGCGAAATGCGCGTGCAAGGTTCGGCCTCAGCGCGGGCGGATGCCCCCGCGCGCGGCGATTCGCTTCTCCGCGTCGGCCCACCCGGGATCGAACGGCTTCCCGGGCTCGTCGAGGTCCAGGATCAGCGGGGCGTGATCGGACGGGATGGGCTTGCCCTTGCGGGCCTCGCGGTCGATCTCGGCGGCAACGGCCCGCTTCGCTATCGAATCGGTGGGCAGCAGGTGGTCAATGCGCATCCCAAAGTTCTTATGGAAGTTGCCGGCCCGGTAGTCCCACCACGTGAACCGGCCCGTGGCCCGAGGTTGGGCATCGCGGAACGAGTCGCGGAGGCCCCAGTCGAGCCAGCTCCGGAACGCCGCGCGCTCCTTCGCCGACACGTGGGTCCCGCCGTGGGCGCGCGCCGCCGCCCAGACGTCCTCGTCGGTCGGGGCGACATTGAGGTCGCCGCCCAAGACGAGCGCCTCGGACGGGTCGCGGGTGTCGTCGAGCCAGCGCCGGGCTCGCTCGAACCACTTGAGCTTGCCCTCGTAGAACGGCGAGTCGACGACGCGTCCGTTCGGGGCGTACAGGCTGACGACCCGGATGGGATCGCCGCTCGGGGGCGAGATTCGAATCGACAGCATCCGGGCCTCGTCGAACGGGTTGAAGTCCTCCTCGTCGACGCTCGCGGGAGCGCCGGCGCCGCTGTTGCGAACCGGACCGTCGCCGAAGTTCGTGATCGGCTCGTCGAACTCGAGGCCGTCACGCAGCGCGATCGCTACGCCATTCCAGCGACCCTCGCCGTGGTGAACGAGCTGGTAGCCCGCCATTTGGAAGGTCATCAGGGGCGCATCCGCGTCGGACAGCTTCGTCTCCTGCATGAGCAGGACGTCGGGCGCGGCCCGCTCGAGCCACCACTCGACCTTCTCCAGCCGGGCTTTCAGGGAGTTGACGTTCCAGGTCGCGATGCGCACGGCTCGGCGAGTCCGATCAGCCGCGACGCAGGTCCGCGACGGTCATCCCGGCCATGTCCGCGCCCTCGCTGTGCTCCTCGAACGGCAGGCCGAGCGATTCGAACGCGGCGCGGGTCTTGTCGGCGTTGGAGGTCGTCAGCATGAGCGCGCCGTCGGTGTCCTCGGCGACGCCGACGATCCCGGTGATGTTGACGCCGGCCTCGCCCAGGGCCGCGGCGACGCGCGCCAGCGAGCCCGGCTTGTCCTCGAGCTGGACCGTGAACCAGACCATCATCGGGGCGCCACCTCCTGTCGGTCGATGGTAGCGACGGACGCTTCGTCCGGCGTTCGTTGGACCCGGCTCGTACGCTTCGATCGATGGCCCTCCCGGACGTCGCCTACCGCGTCATCGGCTGGTTCTCGACGACCCGGTTCGACCGCGTCCTGCACCCATTCCTCTATCGCCGAAGCGGTGGCGCCGGGATGTCGGGACGGGTGCTCGGCGCCGACATGATCCTGGTCACGACGACCGGTCGAAAGACCGGCGAGCCGCGGACGGTTGCCCTCTTCGCGTTCCCGTCCGATGGCGGCTGGATCGTCGTCGGATCGCGGGGTGGTTCGGGCCGCGTGCCTGACTGGGCGCACAACCTGCGGGCAGACCCCCGATCGACCATCCGCCTGCGGTCGCAGGAAGCGCCGGCCCTCGCCCACGAACTCTCGGACGATGCGTACGAAGCCGCCTTCGAGCTGGCGGCGGCCGCCTACCCCGGCTACCGCCTGTACCGCCGCAACGACCGCCACCACATCCCGATCTTCCGGCTCGACCCCGCGCCTGAACCCGTGGCCGTCCCGTGAGCCCGGCGGCGCCGCCTGGCCCCGTCGTCCAGATCTTCGGGACGCCCGACTCATCAACGACGCGCGCTGCGCTGCGCTTCTTCAAGGAGCGCCGGATCGACGTCCACCTCATCGACATCCGCCGCAAGCCGATGGCCCCCGGCGAGCTGCGCCGCTTTGTCGAGCGACTCGGGGCTCGCGTACTCGCCGACGAGCAGGGCAAGGCCTGGCGCGACGCCGGGCTCGGCTACCTCTCGATGACCGACACCGATCTCGCCGACCGCTTGCTCGCCGACCAGCGACTCCTCAACATCCCACTTGTGCGCATCGGCAATGGCTTCGCCGCCGGCCGCAACGAGTCGGCCTGGAAATCCCTCGTGTCACGCTGACTGAGGGGCGAATGCACGAACTGACGATTTGGCGGCGCCTGAGATCGGTATCGATGGCGTTCCTGCTGGCCGGCGCAGCGGCGACGACCGCCGGTTGCACAGCGTGCCCCGCAGCACTGCTCGTCGGCGAGCTGGCGGAGGAGTCAGGAACGCTGGTCGTGGTCGGAGCCGAAGGTGGGCCGTCTGAGAAGATCATCTGGCCGTTTGGCTACAGCGTCCGAGACGACGGAGGACAGCTGGTGCTTACGGATCCACTCGGCGCGGTCAAGGCTCGAGAGGGCGACACTGTCCGGCTCGGTGGCGGGGAAATCGAAAGTGGGACGTTCAAGGTGTGCGGACAGCTCGATGTCGATCCCGCGTGACATTCACCAACGCTGAATGAGCCGCGGGGTGGCAAGTCAGTCCCTGGCCACGCCCGTCAGGTCCTTGTCCTCCATCTCCCACGCATGGTCCAGCGTGTGGAAGGCGGAGTGTCGGATGAGGAACGGCAGCGTCCACGACCGCATCCGTGGTTCCACATGCCCGGCGTTGTACGCGCGCATCGCCGCGACGTAGGTCTCCCGATGCCGGCGCAGTCCATCAGGTGTGAGCGCCGCACCTTCCGGGATCCGCAAGCCGACCTGCACGGCGAACGATTCGCTCTCCTGGACGATGGTGTGCCGGATGATCGCGTCACGATCGCGGCCTCCGCCGCGCGGCCCCTTGCGCAAGTCGGGCGAGACGCCTGCCGCGACGCTGTCGAAGTACGTCCAGCAGGCCTGCAGCAGGGCGACCCCACGTTCGAGCTCGACTTCCGTCAGCGGACCCTGCTCGGCCGCAGAACGCGAGAACGAGATTCCCCAGAAATCGGTCGAGCCGGTCCCGATCTTGTCCTCGACGATCCCCAGCGGTCCGGCGGCGTCGAACTCCTCGGCCATGCCGGCGAGGCTCGTCACGGGCCGGTAGCGGTTCCGGTAGGACTCGAGCGTCTCCAGCGCGAGCTCGGCGGTCTTCGCACCCCGGCTCCACCCGGGCCAGTCGATGCTGAAGGCCACCGAGCGATTTCCCTTGGTGCCGCGCTCGATGACGGTGCGGACGGTCATACCCCCACTATCGCATCGAATTGTCGCCGATCCACACGTGACAGCGACTTCACCGGATCTTCACACCGCCGGTCGAGACTCCGCCGTGTCATCGTGGACGGCGTGGAGGGCAGATCAACATGACTGAGGCGCACGCAAAGACCGAGGGCAAGCGGCCGTGGTTGCCACCGGGGTGGTTCATCCGGTTCGCATGGGCGTTCCATCGGGCGATCTTCCGATTGACCGGTGGTCGACGAGGTATCTGGAACGCCAAGCCCGGGGCCTGGGGCACGTTCCGGCTGCACACGATCGGGCGAAAGTCGGGCAAGGAGCGGATCGCGATCCTCGGCTACCAGCCCGACGGCGCGAACGTGGTCACCGTCGCGATGAACGGCTGGATGGAGGGCGATCCGGCCTGGTGGGTGAACCTCAAGGCCCACCCCGATGCGACGATCGAGCTCATGGGCCGGACGATGAAGGTTCGGGCGCGAGCCGCGGCCGGCGAGGAGCGCGAGCGGCTCTGGAAGCTATTCCCGGAAGCGCAGCTGTACGTACCCCATCGCACGACCGAGACGCCGGTCGTCGTCCTGGAGCCCATGGCGGACGCTGGATAGGCGAAGATTCGGTCGTTGCAACCTGACGAGATCGAACCGGGGGAATCCACGGCGGCGCCGGGCGAGTCGCGCACGTCGGCGCGGCGGGCTCGGGGCTGTTTCTTCGAGCTCGTCGAGACCCTCGTCCTGACCATCCTGATCTTCCTGGGCATCCAGACGTTCGTCGCGCAGCCCTACCGGGTCGAGGGCGGATCGATGGAGTCGACCCTCGAACCCGATCAGTACGTGCTCATCGACAAGCTCACGACCCGCTGGTCACCGTATGAGCGGGGCGACATCGTCGTGCTCGATCCGCCGGAGGAGGCGACGCAGGGCGGCACGCCGTTCATCAAGCGCGTGATCGGGCTGGAGGGGGATCGCGTGGAGCTCCGGGCCGGCGCCGTCTACGTGAACGGCTTGAAGCTCGAAGAGCCGTACGTCTACCGGGAGGACGGCGTCCCCCAGCGAACCGAGGCGCTCTTCAACGGGGATTCGGCGTGGACGGTGCCGATGGGGTCGGTGTTCGTGCTCGGCGACCACCGCGGCAACTCCTCGGATTCACGGGCCTTCGGTCCGATCGAGGTGGCGCATGTACTGGGAAGGGCCTGGCTCCGGTACTGGCCGGTCGACGTCTTCGGGCCGATCGAGGACTCGGCGGCAGCCACGACGCCGGGTGGCGACTAGCCGGTCGCTCGGCCGTACTCGGCGCGCACCGCGAGGGATTCCTCACGATCGGGACTGACGTTGAACATCGTCATCGTCCAGCCACTGCCCGTCGGCTCGAGCACGATGCGCCAACCCCAGTCCGGATTCCCGGGGCCGGCGGGGTAGCTCCCAAGGACGTCCACCCCGCCGTTGTCGAGCAAAACGCCGGGACAGACCATCGTCCGCTGCCCGTTGTGCCAGCTGTCGACCCATACCTACCGTGGCCGCTCCGGGCGCCGGATCCGCCTCGAAGCCGACGAGGAGGGAGCCCTGCTGCGGCCCGTGCTCTTGAGGCGATCCTCCTCGTCCCAGGTGTAGTCGATCCGCACGAACCGTCCGCCGAGAATCGGCGTCACGGTCGCTGTCGAGGGCGTGTCGCAGTCGAAGCTAGGGTCGCCGCGGAGCTCGTACGTCGCCGTCCACGTGCCGGCCATCGCGGCCAGCGCCTCGAGTCCCGGCATCGTGCCCTCGATCAGCCGCGACGGAAGCGGGGCCAGGCGCCGTAGGCCGCGGCCGCGCCGATCAGCCCGAGGCCCGCGACCGCCCAGAACGGGTCGCCGCTCATAATGCTCCCCGGAATCACTCCGAGGCCCTGCAGGAGCCACACGAGTCCGACCAGCGCCGCGATCGCAGCGAGGACGAAACGGCTTCGGGCGGGACGTGAAGAGCCGGTGTTCGTCACCGGCGTAGGATGCAACGCCAGGGCTGAATGCGTGCTCGACAGGAGGCGTTGATGGGCAAGGGAGCTGCGGCGGCGGGTCGGGCCAGCGAGGACGACCAGCGCCAGCCGACGGGCGACGAGCGCGGCGAGGGCGACGAGCGCGACGAGGGCGGCGAGCGCGACGAGGGCGAGAAGCGCGGCGAGCGCGCTCGCGAGCAGCCACCGGCCGGCGAGTCGAGCGTACCGACCCACGGCGAGGAGACCGACCGCAGCGGCGAGCCGATCGGCGAGCACCGCCGATCCGGAAGGCTCGTCATGGGTTCCGACCTGGCCCGGAAGATGCCGGGCGATTCGACGATGACCGAGGATCGCAAGCTCCTCGAGCGCCCGAAGCGACGCGAGCGCCCGGCGTTCCTCGAGACGGACACCTGGCGGACCCTTCGGATCATGTCCGAGTTCGTCGAGGGCTTCGACGCCCTGGCGGAAATCGGGCCGGCGATCACGATCTTCGGGTCGGCGCGGGTGACCGAGGGCGACCCCGCGTACACGATGGCCCGCGAGATCGGGCGCCTCCTCGCCCTCGAGGGCTACGCGGTCATCACCGGTGGCGGGCCGGGGGTCATGGAGGCGGCGAACCGCGGCTGCCAGGAGGGTGGCGGACTCTCCGTCGGCTGCAACATCGAGCTGCCGCACGAGCAATCGATCAACGACTACGTCGACCTCGGGGTCGAGTTCCGGTACTTCTTCGCGCGCAAGACGATGTTCGTGAAGTACGCCGACGCGTTCGTGATCCTCCCGGGCGGCTACGGGACGATGGACGAGCTGTTCGAGGCGCTCACGCTCATCCAGACGGGCAAGATCCGGCACTTTCCGGTGGTCCTCGTCGGCACGGCGTTCTTCGCCGGGTTCATCGAGTGGATCAAGGCCAAGCTCCTCGGCGAGGGCATGATCTCGCCGGGCGACATCGACCTGATCCAGCTCACCGATGACCCGAAGGAGGTCGTCTCGATCATTCGCAAGACGAGCCGCCGCCGCGACGAGGCCGGAGACAACGACATCCGGACGTAGGGCCCCGTCCAGGCGTGCGCCGGCCGGGGGCGCGAAAACGCCGCCCCTCGTCGGGGCGGCGTTTTGCAAGGCGCGGCCCGATCAGGCCGCGGCGATGTCGATCAGGACCTTCGGGCCGCCGATCCGACAGAGGTCGGTGAGCGCACCCGTGGCGAGGTCCACCAGGTACAGGTTGGCCACGATGGCGCCTCGACCGACCTGGCGCGTCAGCGACGCGTAGGCGGTGTTGGCGCCGGCGATGGTGCGAATGTCGAAGCCGACCGCCCCCGATGTCGACCGGCCCAGGTCGCCGACACGGGTCAGCGTGCCGTCGTTCGGCGGGCTCTGGATGACGAGGTCGTCCAGGGTCGTATCGATGTCGTAGAGCGTGGTCGGCGTCGCTGGGTCGACATCGTTGTTGGTGTACGCCGCGCCGGAAACGCCGGTCGCGGTTGGTCGAGGCGTGGTCCCGATCGCGGCGTAGCTGAGGGTGCCATCGATGAATATGTCGCCCGTGGCGCGCTGGATGCCGGCCACGACTCGATCCGACGGCAGGACTCGAAGGTTCTGGCCGGTGTCGCTGACGATCCGAAGAGCAACCGCAGCGGGGTTGAAGTCGAACCCGAAGCTCGTCCCGTCCAGCTGAACCGGGAGCCCGTCCGAGGTCCGGACGAGTTCGGCCACGAACGTGGCGGCTCCGGTTGCGGTATCGATCGTGTAGAGCCAGCCGCTCGTGCCGAACTTTCCGACCGTATACAGCATGCCGTCCGCCGGGCGCTTGTCGATCCCGATGAGCTTCTCACCGCTCCGCAGGCCAGAGATCGCAACATTCAGCGTGAGGTCCCCCGGGGACGCAGGACTGAACTGGATCAGCGATTCGAGCTGGTCAGGCCGTAGACGGACAGGTGGCTGGCCTAGGCGACCTGGATGCCCAGGCTCCCCACCAGCAGGAGCGCGAGTGCGAGGGCTGCGCGCGCGGTTCGACGACGAATCATCAATCTGACCTCCAGGCACCCCGGCGGGGTGACACAGGGGAGTGCGCAGCCGATTCGCGCCCGGATCACTGCAGACGCATAACAAGTCGCGCTCGGGAACGGCACCAGCGCCGCGCCGCGCCACGCCGCCCGGCGCGATCACTCGCGCGGAATTGCCACCTCGAGGATGCCGTCGCGGATGCGGAGCGGGTAGTAGCGGAGGCGGCGGACGCGGGTGAAGCGGCGGGCCTCGGCCTTGACACCGGGCGGGTCGGGCTTGGGGTCCTTGCCGGGTGGCGACCAGACCGGGTGGTAGTCGCCGTCGGGATCGAGCCCGCCCGTGGTTGGCATCCGGGACGCACGCCCGGTCGACAGGTCGAACTGGCCGCTGTGGAGGGGGCAGGCGAGCAGGCAGTCCTCGAGCGTGCCGATCGAGAGCGGCGCCGCCATATGGGGACATCGATCGTCGATCGCGACGAACCCCTCACCCCCGTGGGCGACCAGGACGTCGAGATCGCCGAACGTGATGCGGCGCATCGAGCCGGGTGGGAGCGCCGCGACGGGGTACGTGCGCCGGAACTCCGCGCCGACCGAGCCGATCGCCGTCAGGCCAGCGGGGATCGGCGCGATGCGGGGCTCGGTGATCACGCGCTGATCCTAGGCCCAAGCAGCCAACGACCCCGTCGTGCCGCGCAGCCCGACGGGGTCGATGGTGGAGGAGGGAGCGGGGGATTGGCTGGCAGGTCCGTCAGTCGAGGCTGACGGCCGGCCGGCCGGGTGCGGTCGCGCGTGAGACCTCGGCCTTCGGGTTCGAGCCCGGCTGGGTCGTCCGAAGCGGGATCTCCTTGAGGAAGAACGCCGCCGCGAGGGCGATCGCGGAGGCAACGACGCCGACCCAGATCGAGTTCCCGATCGCGATCGTGAACGCCCGGTGGAAGCCGTCGATGAAGATCTCCTGGAACTGCGGCGGGACCTGGGCCAGGAAGCCCGTCGAGGCGTCGGCATTCACCGACGTGAGCGCCGCCGCATCGAAGCCCGCCGGTGGGTCGACGGGTACGAATTGGGCCGGAGACCCCGCCGCCACCAGCTGCTCGCGGAGCAGGTTCCAGGTGAAGTTGAGACGGAAGATCGTGAAGGCCACGGCGATGCCGACGGTCGTCCCGATCTGCCGGAACAGCGTCAGGTCGCTGGTCGCTGCCCCCATCTCCTTGAACGGCACCGAGTTCTGGACGACGATCGTGAAGACCGCGAAGGTCGGCCCGACACCCAGGCCGGCGATGAACATCCAGATGGCGAGCATCAGGTCGTCGGTCCCCGCTCGGAGCTGGGTCATGAGGGCCATGCCCAAGGTCAGCGTGACGATCCCGATGAGGATCACCGGCTTGTAGCGGCCGGTCCGGCTGACGATCTGCCCGGAGGCGATCGAGGCCAGGATCAGGCCGAACATGAACGGCAGGAGCCGGTAGCCCGAGTCGGTGTACGAGACGCCCTCGACGATGAGGAAGTACAGGGGCAGGAAGATGATCACCGCGCCGAAGCCAAAGGTCGCGAAGAAGATCGAGACCATCGAGAACGAGAACGTTCGATTCCGGAACAGGTGGAGCGGCACGACCGGGTCCTTCGCCCGTCGCTCGATGAACACGAACGCGATGAGGAAGAGCAAGCCGGCGCCGATCCAGGCCCACACCGCCGGGGCTCCCAGGCCGTCCGTCTCGGCGACGGTGAAGCCGATGAGGATCGGGACGAGCGCGAGCACGAGGGTTACGACACCGAGGTAGTCGATCTGCCCCGCCCGCTCGACGTGCTTGATATTCGGGAGCAGGCGCCAGATGACGAAGAGGGCGATCGCGCCGATCGGCAGGTTGACGTAGAAGATCGCGTGCCAGCTGAAGTTGTCGGTGAGGGTGCCGCCGATGGCCGGGCCGAGCAGGAACGCGCTGCCGAAGACGAGGCCGAAGAGGCCCTGGTACTTGCCGCGCTCGGCCGGGCTGAAGAGGTCGCCGATGACCGCAAGCGCGATCGGGAAGAGCGCGCCGGCGCCGAGGCCCTGGATGCCACGGAAGAGCACCAGCTGCCACATCTCCTGGCTGAGGCCGGCGAGCGCCGATCCGACGAGGAACAGACCGATGCCGAAGATCAGGATCGGCTTCCGGCCGTACAGATCGGAGAGCTTGCCGTAGATGGGGACGGTCACCGTCGAGGTGAGCAGGTAGATCGTCACCGCCCAGGTGTAGAAGTCGGTGCCATTGAGGTCCGAGACGATCTTCGGCAGGACCGGGCCGACGATGGTCTGGTCGAGAGCCGAGAGGAACATGCCGAGCATGACCGCGCCGAGGATCTCGAGCTTGGCGCGCCGAGACAGCCCGAGGGCGGGATCCTCGTCCACCGTCGGCGCGGCGGTGGCCGTCGCCGCCGCGGCGCCTGGGTGGGTTTGCGGTTCGAGCGATTCCATCGGCTGGCTTCCTTCGTGCTCGCGGGGTTCGCTAGTTGGTGGTCTCGAAGTGGTGGCGGTGGGTCGGGCTCGACTCGACCTCGGCCGAGAGCGCCCGTCGCAGGCTCCGGAGGGCCTCGAGGACGACCGGACGCTCCGTGGGGGAGAGGCGACGGATCACGCCGCGCATGGCGTCGCGGCGGTGGCTCTCGGTCTCGGAGAGCGCAGCGCGGCCCGCGGCGGCGGGCTGGACGAGCACGAGCCGCCGATCGTCAGGGACGCGGACCCGCTCGATGAGCTGGTTCGTCTCCATGCGGTCGATGATCCCGGTGGCGTTCGACAGCGAGACCCCGAGCAGCTCCGCGAGCCTGCTCATCGTCATCGCGCCCTGGTGCTGCAGGAGCCACAGGACGTGGAGCTGGCTCATGCTGACCTGGCTCTGGACCATCCGGCCCATCGAGGCGCAGCGCAGCTCGCCGATCCACCCGCCGACTTCTGTCAGGATTCCCTCGACGGTCGCTTCCGTGGCGGCGTCCTTCGTCGGATAGGCGGCGTCGGCTCTGGCGACACGCTGAGCGGGCTTGGCCTTCGGGTTGGCTGGCGCGCCCTTGGGTCCCGGAATACTTCGCATGACATGAAGCATTCTAACGAAGTGAATGATTTCGTCAACGTCAACTGTTCAGGTGCGGCGGAGGAATGTCGATGCGCTTCGCGCTGATGATCGAGGCCCAGATGGGCCTGTCGTACGAGGACCAGCTGGCGATCGTCCAGCGAGCGGAGAGCGCCGGGTTCGAGGCGTTCTTCCGGAGCGATCACTACGCGAGCTTCCCCGGCAGCTCCGAGCAGGCGACCACCGACGCCTGGGCCGTCCTCGCCGGCCTGGCCCGTGAGACCTCGAAGATCCACCTCGGCGCCCTGGTGAGCCCGGTCACGTTCCGCCATCCCGGCAACTTCGCCAAGCTTGTGACCACCGTCGACGAGATGAGCGGCGGTCGCATCGAGGTCGGCGTTGGCGCCGGCTGGAACGACGAGGACCACAGCCAACTCGGGATCGACTTCCCGGAGATCAAGGAGCGAGCCGACCTCATGGAGGACCAGCTCGCGCTTCTGCACGGCCTCTGGGAGGAGGCGCCCGGCTGGGACTACGACGGCCACCAGATCAAGGTCCGGGCTGGCGCGCTTCGGCCCGGCCCGGTCCAGGTCGAGGGTCGACACGTCGGGAAGAATGGCCGTACGCGGCCGACGATCATCACCGGCGGCCAGGGCTCGGCGCGGGGATACCGACTGGCCGCCAAGTACGCCGACGAGTTCAACGTCTCTTCGTCCTCGCCCGCGTCCGCCGCCGAGAAGCAGCAAGAGCTCGACGAGGCCTGCAACGCCATCGGTCGGGACCCGAAGACGCTCACCCGCTCGACGATGGCCGGTGCGCTCATCGGACGAGACGAGGCGGAAGTCGCACGTCGCGCTGACGCGCTGCTGGAGGTGTTCGGCGAGCAGGCGGCAAGCGGGCTCGAATGGCTGGACGCACGTCGCAACCGCTGGATCCTCGGGACCCCGGATCAGGCTCGATCCATGGTCCAGCGCTTTGCCGATGCCGGCATCGAGCGAATCATGCTCCAGGACTTCGTGCCCCTCGACCTCGACATGATCGACCTGCTCGCGGAGGAGCTCATCGGCAAGGTCTGAACCGGCGTCGCGCTGGCTAGCTCGTGGGGCCGGAGGCCTCCGCGGCCGCGAGGTACCGCGGGTTGTCTCGCCGAATCGGATCCGGGTTCACGCCCCGGACCCGCGCCATCCTCTCCGTCAGGAGCTGCAGCGGGATGACGGTCGACAGCAGCGCCAGTGCCGGCCCGCCAAGGTCCGAAGCGCGGTCCCCAACGACGATCCGGCCGGCCGAGATGAGGTCGGCGGGGATCGCCGCGGCGTAGCTCGACCTCAGGATGGCGCCGGCCGTAACGCCGAGCTTCCCGGTCGCCTGCAGTGCCTGGCGCATGCGGCGAGCTCGCGCAACCTCCTCACCGCCATCCGCGCCGATCGCCACGACCCCGGTTCGCTCATCCAATCCGGCGAGGTGGCCGTGGAGCAGCGTCTCGACGTCCCTGAATGCAGCGGGCATGTGGGTGCCCTCCTCGATCTTGAGGACGAGCTCCCGCGCCGCGATCCGATCGACTCCGCTGCCGATGACGACGATGCGATCGAGCGTCGCCAGCGTTCCTGCCGTCGCCTCGGTCGCGGCAACCAGCTCGGGCGCGAGGCCGGCGGCCAGGATTTCCCGGACCTCCAGCGCATCAGGCTCCCCGTCAGGGCTCCCTGACATCGCGATCGCCGCAAGAATGGGCGAGAGATACCCGACGGTATGGCACCAGCTTCGATCGAGCTCGCCCGTTTCGAGAACGATGTCCGCCAAGCGGGCGGCAGGCGCGCGGCCCGACACCGTGATCAGGGCGGTCCTGGCGCCACCAGCGCGCGCGGTCTCCATCGCTTGCATCGTGGCCCAGGTCGCGCCCTCGTGGCTGATCCCGATGACGAGGGCTGGACCGCGAGCAGCCCCGACGTCGACCGCTGCCTCGAATGCCTGGATCGAGCGGATCCGGCCTCGCCCGTGGAGCGCGTCACCGAAGACAGCGGCGACAGCTCGAGCGCCGTGCTCGCTCGTCCCGCAACCGACCACGGCGATCGGATGGCCGGCGCGATTGTGCTCGACTGCGACCTCGGCGAGTCGGGCTGCGCTCCCGTCGCGTGCCAGACGCTCGAGGATCCGGACGGCCAGGGCCGGCTCGGCCTCGATCATCTCGGTCATGTGCCAGGGCGGACCGTCGCGCTGCGATGGCATGTCGGTCTCCGCCCAGGGCTCGGGGGGGCCGGAGAGAGGCGCGGCGGGGTCGAGGCGGCGGTCGTCCATGGCTCGATTGTGGCCGGTCAGGCGGGCCGGCGAGCGATCCGCCCGAACCGCCGCAGCGGCCAGTAGCGGAACAGCACGGTTGCGACGAGGTCGTCGAGGGCCACCGGACCGAACCGGTTCGAGTCGATCGGCGGCCCGGAGCCCACCGCAGCCGCGGCCTTCTCGTCGGCGTCGGCCGTGAGCCAGGCCTCGTCAGGGGCCAGGGTCAGGTGGCCCCCGCCGAACCGCACCTGCTCGCGGGGCCCTGCCGCGACTCGCTTGATGGCGAGCGTCTCGGACAGCGGCTCGCGGAACACGACGACCGAGCCCGGCCGGGGCCAGCGCCGGACGCGTGGGTTCACGACGAGCCAGTCGCCGGGCAGGATGGCAGGCGCCATCGATCCCTCGGTGACCGCCACCCTCCAGGGCCGCGGTCGCGCAGCGCTCAGCTGGGGCGGCCGGCGACGCGGGTCTTCTCGTTGCCGCCGGTGGCGATCCAGGCGGCGTCGACCTCGTCGATGAGCTCGAGGAGCTTCTTGGCGTCGGCCAGGTCCGTCGAGGCCTTGACCTTCGAGACCTGCTTGTTGGCCTGCCAGAACAGGTCGTGGAGGTTGGGGACCTTCTCGAGGTGCTCGGGCTTGAAGTAGTCGTGCCAGAGGACGTCGAGATGGTGCTTGACGAGCTCGGCTCGAGCTTCCTTGATCGCGATCGCCCGCGTTCGGAACGCAACGTCTTCGTTCGCCGCGTACTTCTCGACGATCTTGTAGCAACTTTCTGCTTCGATTCTGGCCTGCTCCGGGTCGTAGACGCCGCATGGCAGGTCGCAATGCGCGCGGACCACGGCCTTTGGGGACAGGTATCGGAGGACGACCTTCGACATGAACATGGAATCTCCTTCCGGCTGGGCTGGACCGCCCGGCGACGCCGGGCCCATCGGGCCAAGGAAACGCGACGGATCGGTGCCTCCGAGTGTCGAAGCGCGACCGGGCACTGTCAAACGCCCTCGAATCGACCGCAAGCGGGGAATCGCCAAACCCGCGAAGATCCGCGCCTGATGCAACGCCTTCGCCTGTTCGCCATGCCCGAACGCGGTCGGAGCGGCCCGTGGATCGTGGCCCTCGGGGTCGCGATGGTCATGGCCGTCCAGCCGATCTGGCGCGACAGCGTCGCCGTCGCCGTCGCGGGCGCCCTGGCGCTGACGATGGTCGCCGCCGCGCGCTGGCAGCTCCGCTGGCTGCCCGTGGTGGTCCTCGTCGGCTGTGCGGTCTCGTTGCGGCTGTCGGCCTTCGGCGCCCCAGCCTCCGATGTCGCGGACACGACGAGCGCGGCGATCCAGGTGATGCTGAACGGTGGCGATCCCTACGGCCTGGGCTACGCGGTCTCGAGACCTGCCGGCGCCGCGTTCCCGTACGGCCCGGTGGCGCTGCTCTGGTACCTGCCGCTGTGGTGGGACCCCACGCTCATGGAGCTGGCCGTCTCGGGCCTGCTCCTCGGCTGGCTGGGCCTGCGCGCCGCCAACGGCCGGCCGCTCGGCCTCGCGATCTTCGCGGTGGCCCCGCCCCTCGTCCTGGCCTCCGTCGACGGCTCGAACGACACCACAGCGGGCCTGATGATCCTCGCGGCGATGGCCGTGGCAGTCCGACGCCCGGCCGCCGGCGCGGTCGTCCTGGCCATCGCGGTGGCGTTCAAGCCGTACGCGATCGCGTGGGTCCCGGCGCTCCTGCTGTGGGCCGGGCTGCCCGCGGTCCTGGCCTTCGTCGCCGCATCGTTTGTCGCGTGGGGCCCGGTCCTGTTCATCTGGGGCCCGGGGAGCTACCTGAAGAGCCTCGCGATGGCCCAGGAGACGCACCTCCGGGCGTCGTACTGGAGCGTCGCGGCGATTCTCGACGGGATCGCGCCGGGGCTGGCCCCGCGGGCGCTCGAGTCCATCCGCTACCTCGTGAGCGGCGCCGTGGCCGTCCTGGGCGCGTTGCGCGTGCGCACGCTCGACGGCGTGATCATCGTCGGCAGCGCTGCCTTCGTCCTCGCCCAGTTCACCGGCTACTTCGGCTCGTACGTGTACGTCGCGGCCGTTGCGCCGCTGCTGTGCTGGCGGGTCGACGACTGGCTGAAGATGGGCCTGCCGGAGCTGAGCCGCGCCTACGGAGCCGTGCCCGGCATCGGCCGACGGCTGACGCTGCCGGCACCGGTGACGACCGGTTCGGGCGCCCGAACCGCCCCGAGTGGGCACCCGCTGCCGCACGCCCAGCCCCAGGTCCTGCCCAACGCGCCGGCCAGGCTGCTCCAGGGCGTCCAGCCCGGACGGGCTCGGACCGGTCGTCCGTCGAGGACGGCCGGGTAGGAGAGCGGGTCGTCCGCCGTTGCCCGGCGGCTATCATCCGCGACAGATGACCGAGCGAGGGCTCCCGATCGTCGACGGTGCGCCCGCATGTCCCTTCGTCGCCTTCGAAGACGATCGAGACGAGCGCGCGACCTCCCCCGACCATCGTCATCGCTGCTATGCCGAAGCGGAGCCGGCTCCGCGCGCCCTGGCCCACCAGGAGGCGTACTGCCTGGCGTCGGCCTTCCCGGTCTGCCCGACCTTTCAAGACTGGGCCCGCCGCGAGGCCGCCCGATCGCGCGCCGACGCCCCGCGTTCCATGGACACCGATTCGTTGGCGGCCGCCGCGGCCAATCAGCAGCCGCAGCGAAACCCGCCGCGAAGCTGGGCCGCGCCGCCGCCCTGGTCCGGGCGCGGGGGCCCCGGCGGGGGCGGGGCTGACCGCGACTGGGAGGACGAGGCTGATGGCGGCGCGCCCAGCCCCGACGTCCCGCGCCGAGGCCGCGGCCTCTCCGGCAGCTACGCCGATCGCGTAGCGACGGAGCCGGGTGTTCCGGGCATGGGCCGCGAGCCCCAGTACGAGCCGGAGTCCGATGAAGACGACGTCCCGGTCGGGGATGTCCCGCCCTACGCCCCGCCGGTCGCCGAGCCTCCGCGTGGGCGCGAGCAGCCGCGATCAGCGGCGCCGCGAGACGACGCGCCGCGGAACGAGCCACCGCCGGATGCGTCGCCACGTCCCGAGCCATCGAGCCCTGGCGCCTGGGCCGATGACGACGAGAACGACGTGGAGCCCGAGCGGCAGGTTCGCCGGAGGCGCGAACGCGACCTCGAGCGTGCGGCCGCCGTCGGCAGCGGCGCGCCAGGCCCCGCCCGTCCGGCCGGTGGCGGCGCCGGCGGCGGGGGTGGCGGAGGGATCCGTCACGAGCGTCGTCGCGACTCGAACGCCCCCGAATGGGAGCGGGCGCGGCCGATGGAGGCGTTCCCGACGCTTCGCTCGCGGCGCCTGCCCGAGCTTTCGATCCCGCCGATCCTCGTGGCCGTCGTGGCGCTCGCGCTGGCCGCCGCGGTGCTGTTCGCGCTCCCGGGGCTGCTCGGCTTCGGCAACCCGTCCGCCGGAAACTCCGCCGAGCCGACGACGCCACTCAGGACCGAGCTCATCACGCCCGCGCCGACGCCGGTCCCCAGGCCGACAGAACAGATGTACGTCGTGATGGCCGGCGACACACTCTCGAGGATCGCCGGCCGGTTCAATATCACGCTCGAGGAGCTGATCGCGGCGAACGCCGAGACCTTGCCCGACCCGGACAAGCTCCAGATCGGCGACCCGCTGATCATCCCGGCGGCCAATCCCGACGAGCTGCCGGCGGCCAGCTAGTTTCGCGCCGCAAAAGAGGCGGCGGGCGCGACGTACTTACGCGGCTCCGACTACCGCGGCGTGAGGTTGATCGAGGTGATCTTTCCGGCCTCGACGCGGAACGAGGCGTCGAGGTGCTGGCTTGGCGCGCCCGGGCGGACCGTGAGCACGTCGGCCTGGTAGGTGATCCCGAGGTCCATCACGCCGCCGGGGATCATCTTCAGGCCGGCCTCGGCGCGAAGGAACCAGCCCCCGACCTGCTCGACGCCGCGGAGCGTCCGCGCGTTGTCACCGACATGAATTCGCATCTCGACGCGTTCATCCATCAGCGCCACCGCGCCCTGGCGATCGCCATCGTTCAGCTTCTCGAAGAAGTCTTCCATCGTGTCGACTGCACCCATGCGTGAATCCTAGCCGAGCGCGGCCACGGAGCCTCGACGCCGGACGAGGGTCAGCGACGAATCGTTCTCGACGACGACCTGCGGCGGCCGAGGACGACCGTTGTAGGTCGAGGCGAGCGACGCCGAATACGCGCCCGCGTCGCGAATCGCGACAAGGTCGCCGCGCCGCAGCGGCGGGAGCAGGTGATCGCCGAGGTGGTCGGTCGACTCGCAGATCGGACCATCGACGCGGGCCGGCTCGAGACCCGGCTCGGCGATCGGCGTGCCGCCGCGGCGACCCCGTGGCCGGGCATCGACCGGCCGACCGAGCGACGTCAGCGCGGTGATCTCGTGCCAGGCGTCGTAGAGGGCGGGTCGGATGAGCTCGGTCATGCCGGTGTCGAAGATGATTTGGCGGCCGCCGCGTTCGCGGACGTGCAGCACTCGCGCCACGAGGTAGCCGGCGCGCGCGACCAGCGCCCGGCCCGGCTCGATGGCGAGACGCTTCGGGCGGCGATCCGCGGGGATCGCCTGGAGCAGCGCTGGCAGCTCCCGCGCGAATCGCTCCGGTTCCGGGGCGCCGTCGCCCAGCGGGAGGACTGGAAAGCCGCCGCCGACATCGAGCGTGTCGAATCTCGCTCGCGTGCCGCCGAGGAGGGCGAGCAGCGCCAGGCCTCGACGAACCGCGTCGCGCCACGCGTCCACCGCCCGGAGCTGCGACCCGACGTGCAGCTGGATGCCGCGCGGCTCGAGCCCCTCGCCGTCGCCCACGATCGCAACGGCCTCGGACAGCTCGTCGGCGGTCATACCGAACTTGGAGCTGCCGGCGCCGACCGCAAGCTCCTGTCGGGTCTCGGGCACCACCTCGGGGTTGAGCCGGAACAGGACGTCCATCGAGGCACCGTCGAGCCGGCGCCGTGCGATCTCCACGAGCGCGTCCGCCTCGTCGAGCGACTCGATCGCGACCCAGCGCAGCGGCTCGCCTCTCGCCGCCGCGTCGCACGCTGCGCGGAGGTCGGCATCGCTCTTGCCGACACCCTCGAGCGTGATCCGGGCGTTCGGAAGGCCGGCCTTCTGCGCGACCGCCCACTCGCCACGCGAGACGACGTTGGCATCGAGGCCCAGCGCCGCCACGCGAGCGACGACCGACGCGACGTCATTGGCCTTGACCGAGAAGGCTCGCAGCCACGGATCGGGGAAGGCCGCGCGAACGGCGGCCGCGCTCGCCTCGAGCGTCGCCTGGTCCGTGACCTGGACGGGCGTGCCGAATCTCGCCCCCGCGGCCCGCAGCGCCGCCGCGATCGCGGGGAGCCGGTCCTCCTCGGCGGTCAGGACGCCGGACCTACGTGATGATCCGGCGGCCCCGGTCGAGCATGCTCAGGACGATCGAGACGATGCTGATCACGATCGAGCCGAGGAGCGCGCCGATGAAGGAGTCCGCGGTGAAGTTCGGCGGGAAGCCCCCGATCGTGAAGTTGATGTCGACCTGATCCGCGAGCCATGCCACCAGCAGGAGCAGCAGCGCATTCAGAACGAAAGAGAACAGGCCGACGGTCAGCAGGGTGATCGGGAACGACAGGACCTTCAGGATCGGCTTCACGTAGGCGTTGATCAGGGCCAGGATCAGGGCCACCACGACGACGTGCCACCAGTTTCCCTGGAGCTTCAGCAGGTCGTCCGCGGCCGGGAACGAGATCTGGGGCACGAGCAGGACCGCGACGTACACGCCGATGGCGTTGATGAGGATCTTGACCAGCAGATCGATCACGACGTCTCCCTCGGCAGCACCGGCGATGTCGGCCGGCGCGTTGATCATGGCAGAGCGCCCGATCCTGAGAAAGGACCGCGCGGTCCTCGCGCCGGGTGAACGTTCCTGTCAGCGATGAATTCCGGCCTCCCAGGAATGGAAGCAGAGCCGAACGTGCTCGGCGAGGGGTGCGCTGGGTCGCGGAATTACTCATGGGAGAGAAGCCTCGCGAGCCGAGCCTCGAGCATGGCCTTCTTCTCCGGCCAATCCTCGACGGTCAGCGCGTAGTAGTTCGAGTGCCGGAGCGGGCCGTCCGGCATGACCATGTGGTTGCGAAAGGTGCCCTCGAAGGTGGCCCCGATCGATGCCAGGGCCGGGTTGGCCTTCTCGTTGCGCGAATCGGTCTTGAACTCGACCCGGTTCGCGCCCAGGTCCTCGAATGCGTGGCGCAGCTGGAGGTACTTCGCCTCCTGGTTGGCCCCCCGCCGCTGATGGGACGGCGCGACCCACGTCCAGCCGATCTCGAGCCGGCGATGGTCCGGCACGATCGAGAGGAAGCGGGTGCTGCCGATCGGCTGGTTCGATGTGACGTCGACGGTGGCGAACGGGAGCTCCGTGCCGGCCTCCTGCGCCGCAAGCGCGGTCTCGAGCCAGGCGCGGAGGCCGGCGAGGTCCGCCGGGCGGGCGATGGTCCACTTCCAGATCGCCGGATCGAATGCGACGGCGGCGAGACCCTCGAGGTGCTCCACCGTGAGCGGCTCGAGGCGGACGATCCGACCCTCGAGCGTCACGGCCGTGACCCACGGATTGGGAGCGGCGTCGAGGAGAGCGACGAAGTCGGTATCGGTCATCGCGGAATCGACCGCCAGATCACGCCCGCCGCCGAGGCCGCCGGACCGCGGGCTTCTTCGTGCCGGGCCGGCTGGCGCGATCCCGGGCTGCGGTGCGACTGACAAGGGCGCGTCGCGGCAGCGGCGCGGCCGGGTCGCCGGGCTCGGCCTTCGGCGCGGTCTTCTCGGCGGTCGGCGGGGCGGGCTCAGCTTCCGCAGGCAGGTCGGGCTGGATCCACAGCACGCGCGCCTCGTAGGCCCCGAGGGTGACGCGGAGGCCCTCGCGCCGCAGCTCCCCGGCGGTCCGCCGGATCTCGAAGCCCGAGCGGGGATCCACGAACCTGACGAGGTCATCGTCGCCCTCCTCGAGCGCCAGCGCGTCGGCGATGCGGACGCTCGTGCGCGCGGAGCCACCACTCTGGCCGGGAGCGGCCGAAGCGATCGACCGATCGATACGGACCGTGGTGTCGCCGTAGCGGTGGTTCACCAGGACGAGGCTTCGATCGGCACGCCGTCCGTTCGTGTAGGCATAGACGTTCTCGTCGACCGCCCCATCGTCGACCTGGGCGTCGTAGAGGTGGAAGTCGGTCGTGCCCGAGAAGGCCGCGCGCCGGCGAAGGAGCGGGACGATCGCCCAGGCGAAGTGGTCCGCGTGCGACTGGTCAACAGGCTCGTCCCAGCGGGCCTTCCGGAACTCCATTCCGTAGCGCTCGCGGAAGCCCTCGACCTGGCCGTGCCCGAGCATCGGCAGCCCCGGCAGCGTCGCGAGGAGCGTCGCCGCCGAGAACGCCTTGTCGGTGGTCCCGAACTGCTCCGCGGCGGGTCGCTCGTCGGGGTTCGTCAGGAAGTTCACGAAGCGCGCGAGGATCGCCGGGTCGAACTCGAGCGTTTCGCGCATGACCGTGCGATAGCCCGCGTTGTCCTCGTCCCGGAGCATGTGCATGAAGGCCGAGTTGTAGACGCGGTGCATCCCGAGGGTCCGCACGAAGTAGCCCTCGAGGAGCCAGAACGCCTCCGCGAGGAGCAGCGTCCCGGGCGCGTCGACCGCAACCCGGTCGACAACCTCGCGCCAGAACTCGTTCGGCATCCGCTTGTTGAACTCGGCGTTCGACTGCGCGTGCTCGGCTCGCGAGGGGATCGCGCCACCGGCACCCGGCTCGGGGAACCACAGCCGCCGGATGTGCTTGCGCGCGAGGACCATCGCCGCGTCGAAGCGGAGGATCGGCGCGCGGCGGGCCACGTCGAGGATCGTCTGAATCACGGCCTCGCGGACGTCGGCCCGCAGGTAGTCGAGCTGGGCCGTGTCGTTCCAGGGATACGAGGTCCCGTCATTGCCGTGATA
>JBKKDM010000059.1:0-2630 GCA_046707905.1 Candidatus Limnocylindrales bacterium | reverse complement strand
GAGTTTACAGTGCAGACCCTTCACGAACCACACCCCCAGTTGCGTCTCTTCACAGTCGCGGATGCGGCTGAAGTTCTCGGCGTCTCCCAGAGTTACCTCTACGAGCAGATCCGGGAAAGCCGAATTTCCACCGTAGAACTGGGCACCGACAAAAAGTCAAAGCTGCGGATACGGGCCAGCGAACTCGAAGCGTTCATTGAAGCCCGCACCACCCCCGCCACGGCCCCGGCGGCAGGTGAAGCAGCATGAGCGCAACCGCCACGGACCTTTCGCCGGCCCCGCAGCACCTGGGCACATGCCCGAACTGCAACCGGACCTACCTTCTGGGAACGGCGTGCGGCGCCGACGACCACGTCGCGGGAACCAAGACCGCCGGCAAGCACGCCGACGTCCGAGTCTCCTACATGGACGCCTGGGCCAAGCGCTACTGGCGTTCGCAGTACGGCATCGAACGGTCCCGGCTCCGTAAGGGCAAAGCGAAGCACCGCGCCCACCGGGACGAACTGCCCATCAAGGCCCCGAACGGAGACGACTCATGACCGAGACGCAGGCGTTCTGGGAAGTCCCCGGCTTCTGGCCTATGGTCCTCGTCCTCATCGCAGTCGTCGCCGTCATGACCCTGGCCATCTGCGCGGGCCCCGGCGAAGTCCCCTACGACGGCAGTCACGAACATTCCCTCAGCACAACCGACGCGGATACCAAGCACGCCTGGGACCTGACCGTCCCCGAGTGGAACGCGATGAAGCCGGCATCGCGTGCTTGGTACCGGGACAACATCACCAAGGGCCCCCGCTTCAGTGAGCTGCTGCGGTGAGCGGCAAGGCGGGCATGCACCACAACCGGCCGGCCCCGGCCATCGTCGCCTTCTGCCTGCAGGAGGCCCGGCAGCTCCGCGCGCTGGACGCCGAGAAGGAAATCCGGAGGTACACGGAAGCGCGTGTCGCCCGCAAACCGTGGCTCACCCTGCCGGAAGCCGCCCGGGAACTCGACGTCAGCCAAGGTCGCATCAGCCAACTCATCGTCAAAGGCGCACTCACCCACCGCAAGTCACCCACCCGCCCAGGCTGCAAGGAAGTCCTCGCCGCCGACGTCTACGCATACACCCCCAGCCCTGAGAAGAAGACAAGGACCAAGACCAAATGACCACCGAAACCAGCCTCGCCGCCGCCCTGACGGAAGCGCCCTCCCTCGAGGAACTCGTCCTCGCCGTCGCCGGCCGGATCGCCAACAACGAAGCAGCCATCGCCGAACTGAAGGCAGAGGCCGCGAAGATCGCCGCCGAGAACGACAGCCTCAAAGCCGAGCTGCGGCAGCGCCTCGACGTCGGAACCCACGCCTTCGGCAACATCAAGGTCACCATCACCAACCCGGCCCGGTCCTTCGACGCCGAAGCGTTCATGAAGTCCTACCCGATCGAGGCGAACCCGGCCCTGTACAAGGCAGTCATCAACACCCAGGCGGTCCCGCCGAACCTCAAGAACCAGTTCATGGCCGCCGGCACCGGCGAACCCAAGGTCACCATCAAATGAGCAGCGTCCTGAAGTGCAGCAACTGCACCTTCTCGACCGGCGACATCCCAGATGCCATGGAGCACGTCGGCGTCAGCCTGGGCCACGTGATGTCGGTGGAGCTTGACCAAGGTTCCGTCCTGACGGTCGCCCTTGACGACGGCGACACCGACGACTGGGATGAGGATGCGCTGTGACCCTAGTCAACGCGGAAGGCGTGCGGCACAAGCACTCCTACTACCTCGACGCCGATCACGACCTCAAGGACCGGGCCAAAGGCATCGCCGACCAGGCCTTCGACATCATGATCGAAGCCATGGTCAACCAGCCCCGCTCCCTGCAAAAGCGCATCGGCCCCTCGGAGATGGGCATCGAGTGCAACCGGGCACTGCTCCACAAACTGGCACGCACACCGGAACCGCCCCGCGGCCCCGCGTGGAAGCCACAAGTCGGCACCGCCTGCCACGACCAGCAGGAACGCTGGTTCCAGGCAGCTGCAGCCAAGGGCGCTTCGGAGGAAGGCCGCTGGCTGTGCGAGCAGTCCGTCGTCGTCGGCCAGATCAGCGGCGAAGACCACGCCGGATCCACCGACCTCTTCGACGCCTGGGGCCACGCCGTGGGCGACTGGAAGTTCGTCGGCCAGTCCATGCTCAAACACTACAAATCCCACGGCCCCTCGGCGCAGTACCGTACCCAGGCTCACCTCTACGGGCGCGGCTGGGCGCAAGAGGGCTGGCAGGTCGACCTCGTCATGATCTTCTTCATCCCCCGCGACGGGGAGCTCACGGACTCGTTCGTCTGGTCCGAGCCCTACAACGAGAGCATCGCCCTGAACGCGCTCTCCCGCATGAACCAGCTCGACGGCCTCCTCAAGGCCATCGGGCTTGAACAGGCACTCAGCCTGTACCCGGCATGTGAAGGCCGCTTCTGCCCCTGGTGCGCCCCGGCAAGGAAGCTCGACACCGCCAAACAGTCCAACCCTTTCGGACGACGCTAACCAAGTAACAGGAGAACAGAACAAATGAGCAACGGTCTCGACGCATTCAAGAAGCGCGCACCCGGCAAGTTCGCGCAGTTCCACCAGCCCGGCTCCACGGTGGCCGGCACCATCACGGAAATCAG
>JBKKDM010000058.1:0-6251 GCA_046707905.1 Candidatus Limnocylindrales bacterium | reverse complement strand
GCGGCCCTCGAGCGCCGGTTCCAGCCGGTGATGGTCGAGGAGCCGACGCTCGAGCAGACCATCGAGATCCTCATGGGGATCCGCGAGCGCTACGAGCAGCACCACAAGGTCACGATCACGGACGACGCCGTGAAGGCCGCCGCCGACCTCTCGATCCGTTACATCACGGACCGCCACCTCCCGGACAAGGCGATCGACCTCATCGACGAGGCCGCCTCGCGCGTCCGCCTGCGCCACGCCTCCGCGCCGCCGCAGCTGCGCGAGGCCCAGCGCG
Organism: Candidatus Limnocylindrales bacterium; assembly: GCA_046707905.1. Classification (GTDB taxonomy): domain Bacteria; phylum Chloroflexota; class Limnocylindria; order Limnocylindrales; family CSP1-4; genus UBA5189. The sequence continues at coordinate 5,977 of JBKKDM010000058.1, read as the reverse complement.
AGCTGGACCGCATGACCAAGGAGAAGGACGGCGCGATCAACTCCCAGGACTACGAGGCGGCGGCCAAGCTCCGCGAGGACGAGGCTGCCCTCCGGGAGAAGGTCGACACCCTCCGGAGCGAGTGGCAGGCGACCATCGCCGGCGACGCGCCGACGGTCGACGAGGAGGAGATCGCCCAGGTCGTGGCGATGTGGACAGGCATCCCGGTCACCCGGATCTCCGAGGCGGAGACCGAGCGACTCCTGCACATGGAGACGTCCCTGCACAACCGCGTCGTGGGCCAGCAGGAGGCGATCGAGATCGTCGCGAAGGCCGTCCGACGCGCCCGAGCGGGACTCAAGGATCCGAAGCGCCCGATCGGCTCGTTCGTCTTCCTCGGACCCACCGGTGTCGGGAAGACCGAGCTCGCCAAGGCCCTCGCCGAGTTCATGTTCGGCAGCGAGGACACCCTCATCAAGATCGACATGAGCGAGTTCATGGAGCGCCACAACGTCTCCCGGCTCGTCGGTGCCCCTCCAGGCTATGTCGGGTTCGACGAGGGCGGCCAGCTGACCGAGGCTGTCCGGCGCAAGAGCTACGCGGTCGTGCTCCTCGACGAGGTCGAGAAGGCCCACCCCGAGGTGTTCAACATCCTGCTCCAGATCCTCGAGGACGGGCAGCTGACGGACGCCAAGGGTCGCCGGGTCGACTTCCGGAACACGATCATCATCATGACCTCGAACCTCGGCGCGAAGCAGCTCCAGACCAACTCGTCCCTCGGCTTCCGGCCGGTCGCGGACGACGAGGGCGGCGGGCGCCGCGAGCAGTCCTACGAGCTCATGAAGGACAAGGTCACCGCGGAGCTGAAGAACAACTTCCGGCCAGAGTTCCTCAACCGGATCGACGCGACGGTCGTGTTCCGGAGCCTGACCCGGGAGGAGATCCGGGAGATCGTCGACTTGATGCTCAAGCGGGTTCGCGATCAGCTGAAGGCCCAGGGCATGACCCTCGAGATCACCCAGGCCGCGAAGGACAAGCTCATCGAGCTCGGCTGGGATCCGGCGTTCGGCGCCCGGCCGCTCCGCCGGGCCATCCAGAACTCGGTCGAGGACGTGCTCGCCGAGCACCTCCTGCTCGGTCGCTACGAGCCGGGCTCCACGATTGAGGTCGATGCCAACGCCGACGACGGGATCGTGATCCGGGCCGTCGAGCAGAAGACCCCCGTCGAAGTCTCCTAGGCCCGGCATGGCCCGGGCCCAGAGCCGCTTCGTCTGCCAGGCCTGCGGCGCCGACTTCCTCCGCTGGGAGGGGCAGTGTCGCGCGTGCGCCGAGTGGAACACCCTCGTCGAGACGGTCGTTGCCGCGCGCCCGCGCGCATCCGCCGGGCGGGCTCGCGGGCTCGTCGGGGTCATGGCGCCCGTCCCGTTGTCTGCCGATTCGGAGCGACCCAGCGAGCGCCTGCCGACGTCGATCGGTGAGCTCGATCGCGTCCTCGGCGGCGGGATCGTGCCGGGCTCGCTGCTGCTGATCGGCGGCGAGCCGGGCGTCGGGAAGTCGACCCTGTTGCTCCAGGTTGCCGGCGGCGTCGCGCGGGCAGATGCTGGCGTCCTCTACGCCACCGGCGAAGAGTCGGCCGCTCAGGTCCGGCTGCGGGCTGGCCGGCTCGGACTGACGAGCGGCGTCGCGGGTGATTCGGTGTCGGTGCTTGCGACGAGCGAGGTCGGCGCGATCGTGGAGGTCGCGAGCTCGAGCCGCCCCGCGCTCGTCGTGGTCGATTCGATTCAGACGATGACCGTCGAGGAGCTCGACGGCCCGGCCGGGAGCGTCGGCCAGGTGCGGGAGTCCGCCTTTCGGCTGATGGAGCTCGCCAAGGGCCAGGGGATCGCGGTCGTCCTCGTTGGGCACGTGACCAAGGAGGGCTCGATCGCCGGTCCGCGCACGCTTGAGCACCTCGTCGACGCCGTGATCGACCTTGGCGGCGACCGCGGCGGCGTCATGCGGCTGCTCCGGGCCAGCAAGAACCGCTTCGGCTCGACCGACGAGCTGGGCGTGCTCGAGATGGGCGAGTCGGGCCTCCGGGAGGTGGCCGATCCCGGGAGGGCGTTCCTCGCGGATCACGTCGGCGGTGCGCCCGGGAGCGTGGTCGCGGCGACGATGGAGGGCAGCCGCCCGCTCCTCGTGGAGGTCCAGGCGCTCGTCTCGCAGGCCGGCTACTCCACGCCCGCGCGGCGCGCGTCGGGCATCGATCCAACGCGACTGGCGCTCCTGCTGGCCGTCCTGGGGCGGCGGGCCGGAGTCGCGCTCGGAGGTCACGATGTCTACGCGAACCTGGCCGGCGGCCTGAGCGTTGCCGAGCCGGGCCTCGATCTAGCTGTCGCGCTGGCGCTCGCATCCTCGCTCCGCGATCGCCCGATCGACCCGCGAACGGTCGCGGTGGGCGAGGTTGGCCTCCTGGGGGAGCTCCGGCCGGTCTCGGGACTGGAGCGCCGCCTGCGCGAGGCGGCGCGGCTGGGCTTCGAGCGGGCCATCGTCCCGGTGTCGCGCGACGGCGGGGCCACGGAGGTCTCCGGGCTGCGGGTCGTGCCGGTCTCAAACCTCCGAGATGCGCTCGGGGCGGCGCTCGGGGTGTCCGTGAAAGCAGACCGCGCGACCCTGCCATCTGCCGGTGAGGTGCCGGATCTCGCCACCGCGGTGACGGTCGACCGCTGAACGCGAGTGGTAGTCTGACGGCCCCGTCGATCGAGTGGCGACCCCCGACGACCGGCTAACGGTCGCTGCCGCTTGATCGCGGGCCCGCGAGGCCTCGTTTGATCCGAACCATCCACTTCCTCGGGGCCGCACTCGGCGGTCTCGTCGGGATCGTCCTCGTCATCGCGCAATTGGCCGTGTTCCAGCCGGTTCCCGGCTCGGGACTGCTGGTCGTCGCGTGGGTCGTGGCCTGGATCGTCGTGGGCTTCACGCTCCTGCCCTACCTGACCGTGATCCCGGCGATGGCCGCGCTGCGGGCCGTTCAGCAGCTGTCCACCGCCGAGTTCGTGACCGCGATCATCGGGCTGTTCATCGGGCTGCTGCTGGGGCTCCTGGTGGGCCTGCCGCTCTCGAACCTCCCCGGGCCGATCGGCACCCTGGCGCCGCTGGGGATCACGCTCTTCCTTGGCCTGGCGATGGTCGGGCTGACCGTCGCCAAGCGCCACGACCTCATCACCGCGGCCGAGAACATCGGCCTGCTGCGTCGAGGCGAGGCCGATGGCGGAGCATCCTCGGTCCCCCGGATCCTGGTCGACACCAGCGCGATCATCGACGGCCGCATCGCCGACATCGCCGAGTCGGGGTTCCTCTTCGGGATCCTGGAGGTTCCGCGCTTCGTCCTCGACGAGGTCCAGCGCCTCGCGGACAGCTCGGACGGGATGCGGCGGACGCGCGGCCGGCGCGGGCTCGAGATCCTGGGCCGCATGCGAAAGTCGGCGACGACCCCTGTCCAGGTCATCGACGAGGACGTCCCGGGCACGCCGGAGGTCGACTCGAAGCTGGTCGCCCTCGCCCGGAAGGACGGCCGCGCCATCCTGACGAACGACCTCAACCTCAACCGGATCGCCGACCTCCAGGGCGTCCGGGTCCTCAACGTCAACTCCCTGGCCAACGCCGTGAAGCCCGCGCTGCTGCCGGGGGAGGACCTCCGCATCCGGGTCATCCAGCCCGGAAAGGACGCCGGCCAGGGGGTGGGCTATCTCGACGACGGCACGATGGTCGTCGTGGAGGGTGGCGCGAAATCGATCGACAACGAGGTCGACGTGACCGTGACGCGGGTCCTCCAGACCGTCGCGGGCCGGATGGTCTTCGCCCACCCGCGGCAGGGCTGAGCGTGGCCGCACTCGAGGCGGACGCGGGCGAGCGTCGAACCGGGCTCCGCATCGGATCCGCCTCCGATCTGCATGCCTTCGGGCCGGGCGACGGGCTGTGGCTCGGCGGGATCGAGATCCCGGCCGCGCCGCGGCTCCACGGCCACTCCGACGGTGACGCGGCGTTGCACGCGATCGGCGGCGCCCTGCTCGGCGCCGCGGGCCTCGGCGACCTGGGCACGGTCTACCCGGCGGACGAGCGGACCCGGCGCGGGATCGCGAGTGGCGAGCTGCTCGAGGGGATCGTGGGGCGACTCTCCGCTGCGGGCTGGCGGCCTGTTGCTGTCGACGTGTCGATCAGCGCCGGCCGGCCTCGAATCGGTCCGGTGCTGCCGGCGATGCGCGAGCGGATCGCGTCGCTCCTGGGCCTTGCCACGAGCGATGTGAACGTGAAGGCCTCGACCGGGAACCTCTCCGGCGACGTCGGGGCCGGGCGGGTGATCTCGGCGGACGCGATCGCCACGGTCGCGCGGATCGATGGGGGCGCGGCGTGACGATGCGGCTGCGCGACACGCTCTCTGGCGGGACCCACGAGCTCGAGCCGATCGAGCCGGGTCACGTCCGGATCTACAGCTGCGGGCCGACGGTCTACGGACCGACCCACATCGGGAACTTCCGGTCGTTCCTCTTTGCCGACGTCCTCGTTCGGTATCTCCGCTATCGCGGCCTTCGCGTGACGTGGGTGATGAACGTGACAGACGTCGACGATCGGATCATCGCCAACGCCAACGCCGCGGGCGAGTCGATTGGCGACCTCACCGGCCGCTGGCTCGACCGGTTCGGGGTGGACGCCACGGCGCTGCGGATGACGACCCCGGACGCCCTGCCGAAGGCGACGGAGCACATCGACGAGATGGTCGAGATCGTCGCCACGCTCCTCGAGCGCGGGCACGCCTACCGGACCGACAACGGGTCGATCTTCTTCCGGATCAGCTCGTGGCCCGCGTACGGCCGGCTGGCCCGCCTCGATCCCGAGCAGCTCCAGGTGGGGGAGCGAGTGGAGTCCGACGACTACGGCAAGGACGACGTCCGGGACTTCGCGCTCTGGAAGGGCCCGAAGCCAGGCGAGCCGTCTTGGGATACGGCGATCGGTCCAGGCCGGCCGGGCTGGCACATCGAGTGCTCGGCGATGAGCATGCGCCACCTCGGGCAATCGTTCGACATCCACACTGGTGGCATCGACCTGATCTTCCCGCACCACGAGGACGAGATCGCCCAGAGCGAAGCCGCCACCGGCAAGACGTTCGTCCGGACCTGGCTGCACTGCGACCACCTCCGCCTCGGCGGCACCAAGATGGCCCGCCGCGTCGGCAACATCGCGCGGGTCGCCGATCTCCTTGCCGAGGGCGTCTCGCCTCGGGCGCTCCGCTATGCCCTCATCGCGGTCAACTACCGGCAGGCGCTGGAATACACATCGGACTCCCTGGCCGCGGCCGCTGCCGCCATCGAGCGCCTGGACGCGGTCGATCTCGCGCTCGATGCATACGCCGAGGACCGCGCTGACGCTCCTGACCTGCCCGAGGTCCTCCACGACGCCCGCCGACGCTTCGAGGCCGCCTTGGACGACGACCTCAACGTCTCGGCTGCGCTCGCGGCGATCTTCGACCTCGTGCGCGAGGTAAATCGCCGGATCGCTGAGCGGTCGCTCTCGACGGCCGACGCAGCGAGCGCGCTCGCGGTCCTGCGAGACCTGGATCGTGTCCTGGCGGTCCTGCCCGATGAGGCGGCTGACCTTCCGGCCGGTGCCGCTGACCTCCTCGCGGCCCGGGAAGCAGCACGGACCGGTCGCGACTGGGCGGCCTCCGATCGAATGCGCGACGAGCTGGCGGCGATGGGCGTGGTGGTCGAGGACACCCGGGACGGCCAGCGCTGGCGCCTCCTGGAGGCGGTTCGATGACCGACGGGCCGCGACGTCCCCGGCGCGAAGGCGGACCGCCGCGGCGTGATGGTGGCCCTCCGCGTCGTGACGGAGGTCCGCCACGCGGCCGTCCGGCCGGCGGCGGTGGCGGGGGCTTCCGCGGGCGGGGGGGGGGACCGGGGGGATTCCGGGGCGGCGGGCCTGGCGGTGGCGGCGGCGGCGGGTTCCGCGGGCCCGGCGG
>JBKKDM010000057.1:0-23544 GCA_046707905.1 Candidatus Limnocylindrales bacterium | reverse complement strand
GTCTCGACGTCAAGCGCATCATCAATGAGCCCACCGCTTCTGCCCTGGCCTACGGCCTCGACAAGAAGAAGGACGAGCAGATCGCCGTCTACGACCTCGGCGGCGGCACGTTCGACATCTCGATCCTGGAGCTGGGCGACGGCGTCTTCGAGGTCAAGGCCACGAACGGTGACACGCACCTCGGCGGTGATGACTTCGACCAGCGCGTTATCGACTGGATGCTGACCGAGTTCAAGAAGGACCAGGGCATCGACCTGTCGAAGGACCAGCAGGCACTCCAGCGCCTCAAGGAGGCGGCCGAAAAGGCCAAGATCGAGCTGTCATCGACGGCGTCCACGGAGATCAACCTGCCGTACGTCACGGCCGACGCCTCGGGCCCGAAGCACCTCGTGATGAACCTCACCCGGGCCAAGCTCGAGGACCTCGTCAAGGACCTCGTCGAGAAGACGCGGACCCCGGTGACGGCGGCCCTCAAGGACGCGACGCTGAAGAACGCCGACATCGACGAGGTCATCCTCGTCGGCGGCATGACCCGGATGCCGGCGGTCCAGGAGCTGGTCAAGTCGGCCTTCGGCAAGGAGCCACATCGCGGGGTCAACCCCGATGAGGTCGTGGCCGTCGGTGCCGCGATCCAGGCCGGCGTGCTCGGTGGCGAGGTCAAGGACGTCCTGCTCCTCGACGTGACCCCGCTCTCGCTGGGCATCGAGACGCTCGGCGGCGTCATGACCAAGCTCATCGAGCGCAACACCACGATCCCGACGTCCAAGTCGCAGATCTTCTCGACCGCGTCGGACAACCAGAACCAGGTCGAGATCCACGTCCTCCAGGGCGAGCGCGACTTCGCCCAGGACAACAAGACGCTCGGCCGGTTCATCCTCGACGGCATTCCTCCGGCGCCGCGGGGCGTGCCCCAGATCGAGGTCACGTTCGACATCGACGCGAACGGCATCCTCGATGTGAAGGCCAAGGACCGCGCGACCTCGAAGGAGCAGCAGGTCCGGATCACGGCTTCCTCGATGCTCTCCAAGGACGACGTGGACAAGATGGTCCGCGATGCCCAGGAGCACGCCGAGGAGGACAAGAGCCGGCGCGAGGAGGTGGAGGTCCGCAACCAGGCGGAGCAGCTGACCTACCAGGCCGAGCGGACGCTCGGGGATCTTGGGGACAAGGTGCCCGCCGAGGACCGGGCAGAGGTGGAGCGCCAGGTGGCAGCCCTCCGCGAATCGCTCAAGGGCTCGGACATCGCGGCGGTCAAGTCCGGCATGGATGCCCTGACCGGGACGCTGTCGCGCGTCGGTGCGGCGGCCTACCAGGCCGCAAGCCCGATGGACGGCCCGGGCCAGCCCGGCGCCTCCGACGGCACGGGTGGCGATGGAACGGGGGCCGACGGCGCCGCCTCGGACGGTTCGCCGGACGAGGGTCAGCCAGCCGCCGCAGGCGCTCGCTCCGGCGGGTCGGATGCTGCCGACGATGCAGTGGAAGGCGAGTTCAAGGAGGTCTAGTTTTCGCCGCCTCCGAGCGCGACGACGCCGGCGCGTCCTCGCCCCTGGCGAGCGCCGTTACAGCAGGAAGAACGGCACCGACGGGGCGATCGCGCCGGCGACGAGCACGACGGCGTAGGCGAGGAACAGGAGTGCTCCAGCCAGCGCGTGCAGCTGGATGTTCGTGGCCATCACCGCCATGAGCGTGTAGGGGTTGTCGTAGTTCGGCCGAAGGCCGTCGTGGACCCGACGCGCAAGGGGAATGGTCAGCAGGACGGCGAGGGCAGTGACCGGGAGGAGGCCGACGAGAACCCCGGCCACGGTGGTGGCGTATGCCGCGCCGACCGCGACGACAAAGCCGCGGACGACGGACTCGCGCCCGAAGCGCACCGGCAGGGTCCGCTTTCCGGCGCGCGCGTCGGAGCGACGGTCCGGGATCTCGTTGACGTACAGGATCATCGCCACCAGGAGCCCGATGGGGACGGAAGCGACGAGCGGTTCGAGATCCACGACCCCGCGCGACTGCACCACGTACGCACCCACGAGCATGAGGGGGCCGAATCCCAGCGCCACGGCGACCTCTCCGAGCCCTCGGTAGACGAGCTTCAGCGGGGGCGCGGTGTACCCGAGGCTGACAACCACGCCAACCGCGCCGATCAGGAGCAGGACGAGCGAACCGGTCATCGCGAGCAGCACGAGGCCCACCGCGATGCCGCCGGCGTAGGCCGCGGTCGCGAGGCCCTGCATCTGACGGAGGGTCAGGAGCCCGTACTGGATGACGCGGGACCCACCCGAGTACCGCGTCGGCGTGACGTTCATCTCGTCGGCGCCCTGCGCGGTGTCGAAGACGTCGTTCGCGACGTTGAGCCCGATCTGGATGAGCGAGCCACCGACCAGCGTCAGCAGCGCGGTGAGGGGATCGAAGAATCCGTGCCGCGCCGCGATCACCAGTCCGATCACGATCGGGACGAGGGTGGCGGTCAGGAACGGGAGCCGAGTCGCCCGGAGCGCGAGCCAGCCTCGCGACAGCTGAGGCCGAACTGGCGTGCCGCGCTCTGCCGAGAGTGCATCGAAGTACCTTCGGGACTGGCCGATCGAGCGCTCGGAGTATTCGAAGAACGGAACCTCCGATTCGTCCCAACCCCACGCGGACGATGCCGAAACGATGAGCGAGCCATCCCGCTGCTGCGTGCCACCCCACACGCTGACGTGGCGGCGTTCGTCGTAGCCATAGCCCGGCTGCGGCCTGATGTGCGAACCCGTGAGCGACACCTCGGCGCCGTCGGGCACGTTCAGGCCCGCCGGGACATCGACCGACGCCGTTCCCGCCGCTGCATCGATTGCCGCGTTGACCGCGACGCTCATCGGATAGCCGGAGGCGTCGACCCAGGTGAGGACCTGGAACGGATATTCCGCCAGCCGGCGAAGGCCTGCGTTGGCCGTGAGGTGGGTCGTGCGATCCATCAGCGATCAGCCCCGCCGAGGCGGGTGACCGTCGGCGCCCGGTCGGAGCGCCCGTCGGGCCAGTGATAGCCCAAGATCGGCTCGATCTCGATCAGCGCGCGCTCGAAGAACAGCGGCAGTGCGACGCGCTGCTGCAGGAACGCCACGATCGCGGGCTCCTTTCGCTCCCAGATCGGCAGGATCGGCTCCCAGCCGCCATGCGGGTCATCCTCGATGACACGCGCGTTTCCCTGGATCGTGGCTCGGTCTCCGCGCCCGCCGACGGCGACCGGATCGGAGATCGACAGCGAGACCCGTGGGTTGGCTCGAATGTGCTCGAGCTTGCGGCTGAAGAGGGTCGAGGACGAGAGGTAGACCCGGTGGCCGTCGTACAGCGGGATCAATGGGTAGGTGATCGCGCGGCCGTCGCCGCGGACCACGCTCAGCTCGCCGACGAGGGCCGCTTCGAGTAGCTCCGCGATCGGCGGGGGCATGTCTGGCATCCGGGGGCACCTCAGGCTCGATAATCAGGCTACCTGACGATAGCACGTTGGCCCAAGGGACTGATCCCGCCCGCCGCGACCGGAGCGATCAGTCGATCGGTAGGCCCGGCGACGCGCCGCGAATGGCGCCGATCTGGCCGCTGGCCTCGCCGGCGAGCCTGCCCGCCGTGACGCGAGGAGGACGGCGTGCATGGGCGAAGATTTCGGCCACGCCGAGGTCTGGATCCATGTGCGGCTCGTGGGGCGCGCCGTAGATCAGCGCCGCGATTTCGGCCTTGACGAGCGCCGAGGCGCACATCGAGCACGGCTCGGCGTTGACGACCACCGTGCAGCCCCGGAGCGGGGGCCGGTAGCCGGCTCGCGCCGCCGTTCGCAGCAGCTCAAGCTCGGCGTGCGCGGTCGGGTCGTCGGCGGAGACCTGGCGGTTCGAGGCCATCGCGACTACCTCGCCCTGCGCGGAGACGAGGAGCGCGCCGAACGGCGGATCGCCGCGCTTCGCGGCCTCCGCAGCGAGGGTCATGGTCATCTCGACGAGCTGCTCGGGGGTCGGCGAAACGCACATCGAGTGCATTGTCACCCCGGGGGGGCCGCCGGACCCTAGACTCCCCGCAGGATGGCGAGTCGGACACCGGGTGACGGCGGACCCGTTGGGCGGCCCGGGCGGAGAGTCGGCGACCGCCGGGTCCGCATCGAGCCGGTCAAGCCGCGCGATTACCGATTGCAGGCCCCTCGTCGGGTGCGACCGCCTCGGTCGCCGGCCGTTCTTCTGATCGCGGGATTCGCCATCCTCATCCTCGTCGGGACCGTGCTGCTGGCGCTTCCGATTTCGTCCGCCGACGGGGTTTGGACCGAGCCGCTCACAGCGCTCTTCACGGCGACCTCGGCGGTCTGCGTCACGGGCCTCGTCATCGTGGACACGGGGACGTACTGGAGTCCGATCGGGCAGGCGATCATCCTCGGCTTGATCCAGATCGGCGGGTTTGGCTTCATGACCGGCTCCACCCTGGTGCTGTTTCTGCTGGTTGGACGGCGGACCGGCCTGAGAGATCGAGTCCTGGTCCAGGCGACGACCGACACGCCGAACCTCGGTGGCGTGACGACTGTGGTGCGCCGGGTGGCGATCTTCACCGTCATCGTCGAGGCGGCGGGTATTGCGCTGCTCACGACGGCCTTCCTGGCCCGGGGGGACGAACCGCTGCGGGCGTTCACCAACGGCGTCTTCCACGCGATCTCCGCGTTCAACAACGCCGGCTTCGACCTGATGGGCGACTTCAGGAGCCTGACCGGCCACGCTCAGGAGCCGTTCGTCCTCGTGCCGGTCGCGATCCTGATCATCCTCGGCGCCCTCGGCTTCGCCATCGTCGGCGACGTCGCCGCGAAACGCCGGTGGCGCGGTCTGGCCCTCGAGACGAAGGTCGTCGTCTTGACGACCGCCGTGCTCCTCGTCGGCGGCACCCTGGCCATCGGCGCACTCGAGTGGAACAACGAACGCACGTTGGGCGCCCTTCCACCGACCGACCGCGCGATCAACGCGTTCTTCATGTCGGCGACAGCGCGGACGGCCGGCTTCAACTCCGTACCGATGGACGGGCTACTCGAGACGTCGCTGCTCATCCTGATCCCGCTCATGTTCATCGGCGGCGCCTCAGGCTCGACCGCGGGCGGGATCAAGGTCAACACCTTCACGCTGCTGCTCATCGCCATCTTCTCGACGGCCAGGGGGAACCCGTCGGCGGAGGCCTTCGGGCGGCGGATTCCGCACCTGGTGGTCTACCGCGCAATCGCCGTCGCGCTGCTGTCCGTTGCGGCAGCATTCGTGGTGACCCTGGGACTCGAGCTGACCGGGCAGGGACGGCTGGTGGATCGGGCCTTCGAGGCCGTGTCGGCCCTTGCGACAGTCGGCCTCACGACCGGACTGACGCCGACCCTTCCTCCCGCAGCCCACCTCCTGCTCGCGGGCGCAATGTTCGCGGGGCGGTTGGGACCGCTTACCCTCGTCCTCGCGCTGACGGCCCGGGCCCGGCCGGTGTCCCATCGACCCGCGGTCGAGACAATGCGCATCGGTTGAATCGAGCAGGAGCGAGATGAAGCATTCGGTCATCGTCATCGGCCTCGGTCGATTCGGCAGCGCGGCGGCTCGCGAGCTGATGACGCTCGGTCATGAGGTGCTTGCGGTCGACAATTCGGAGGCGCACGTCAATGACATCGCGCCCAGCGTGACCCACGCCCAGCAGCTCGACGCGAGTGACGAGCAGGCGCTCCGGGATGTCGGTGCCAGGGACTTCGAGCATGCCATCGTGGCGATCTCCAGCAACATCGAGGCCAGCATCTTCGCGACCATGGCGCTGAAGAACCTCGGCGTCCGGAACGTCGTGGCGAAAGCCGCCAATCAGTTGCACGGCCGGATCCTCGAACGCGTCGGGGCGAGCCGGGTCGTGTACCCCGAACGCGAGATGGGCGCCAGCGTCGCGCATTCCTTCAGCATCCCGCACGTCCTCGACTACCTCGACGTCGCGCCGCGCTTCGGCGTCGTGAAGGTCCGGCCGCCCGAGTCGCTCGTCGGGAAGACCCTCGGCGAGCTGGACTTTCCGGGCCGGCTCTCGTTGACGCCGGTGGCGCTCCGTCGTGGCAAGCAGGTGACGGTCAACCCCAGCCTGGACGAGCGGATCGAGGCCACCGACGAGCTGATCCTGGTCGGGCTAGACGAGAAGCTGGAGCTCCTCGAGCGCTGACAGGCGACCTGGTACGTCCGCGGCTAGGATTCGCGGTTCGATGAGTGAGACGGGGGCTGGGAAGGCCCTGATCCAGGCGCGCGGGCTGACGAAGCGATTCGGCGACTTCACGGCGGTCGACGGGATCGACTTCGAGGTCGCGCCGGGCGAGGCCTTCGGCTTCCTCGGGCCCAACGGCGCCGGCAAGACGTCAACGATGCGGATGATCGGCTGCACCTCCCCGATCAGCGACGGCGAGCTGCGGATCCTGGACCTGGACCCGCGCCGCCACGGCCCGCAGATCCGGGCGCGGCTCGGGGTCGTCCCGCAGGCGGACACGCTCGACAACGAGCTGACCGTCCGCGAGAACCTCCTGATCTACGGGCGCTACTTCGGCCTGTCCCGCGAGGAGTGCGCCAAGCGGGCCGACGAGCTGCTGGACTTCGTCCAGCTCGCCGATCGCGGGACCGACCTCGTCGAGCCGCTCAGCGGTGGCATGAAGCGCCGCCTGACGATCGCGCGGTCGCTCATCAACGAGCCGGACGTGATGCTCCTCGACGAGCCGACGACGGGCCACGATCCCCAGGCACGGCACCTCCTCTGGGACCGCCTGTACCGCCTGAAGCAGCGCGGCGTCACGCTGGTCCTGACGACCCACTACATGGACGAGGCCGAGCAGCTGTGCGACCGGCTGGTCGTGATGGACAAGGCCAAGATCGTGGCCGAGGGCTCGCCGCAGGAGCTGATCGCCCGCTACTCCACGAAGGAGGTCGCCGAGTTCCGGTTCGCGCCCGGGATCCAGGAGACGCTGGACGGCCAGTTCGACGGCCTGGCGGATCGGATCGAGCGGCTGCCCGACCGAGTCCTTCTGTACGCCGACGACGGCGAGGATGTCGTGATCGCGGCCCGCGAGCGAGGACTCCACCCGGAAACGGTCCTCGTCCGCCGCTCCAGCCTCGAGGATGTCTTCCTGCGCCTGACCGGCCGGTCGCTGGTCGAGTAGGGGAGCGTCGGTCGGACGTGGCGACCCTCACCGATACCCGCGACCGAAGCGGCTCCGGGCGCGTGCCGCCCCTCGCCCCAGCGTGGTCGACGATCGCCCGCGTCATCGAGCATCGGGCGCTCCAATACCGCCGCACCTTCCGGGCTTCGCTGTTCAGCTCGTTCGGGGTGCCGGTGCTCTTCCTCGCCGCGATGGGCCTGGGGCTCGGTGGCTACGTCGACCAGAACCCCGACCCGACGCTCCAGGGCCTGACGTACCTCCAGTTCCTCGCCCCCGGCCTGCTCGCGGCCTCGGTCATGCAGGCGGGCTCGTCCGAGGCCGCGTTCCCGATCCTCGGCGGCCTGCAGTGGAACAAGATCTTCCACGCGATGTTCGCGACGCCGATCCAGCCGCGGGACGTGGCGTTCGGGAACATCGTCTGGATCGGGCTACGGCTCACCCTGGTCGCGACGGTCTTCGCGATCGTGATCGTTGCGTTCGGCGCGAGCCGCTCGGCGCTGTTGGTCCTCGCGATCCCCGTGGCCGTGCTCACCGGCCTCTCGTTCGCCACGCCGATCATGGCCTTCACCGCGACCCAGCGGACACCGGATCGATTTGCTGCCCTGTTCCGGTTCGGGATCACGCCGCTGTTCCTGTTCAGCGGCACGTTCTACCCGATCGAGAGCCTCCCGACGTTCCTCCAGCCGGTCGCCTGGATCTCGCCCCTGTGGCACGGCGCCGACGCCTGCCGCCAGCTGATGCTGGGGACGGTCGACCGGGATCCGGTGCTGTTCGTGATCCACGTGGCGGTGCTCGTGGCCGTCACGTTGATCGGGGCGGTGCTGGCCGCCCGGACGATCGAAGCCCGCCTGGTCAAGGGCTGAGCCGGCGATGAGCGCGCTTCGAATCACCCCGCTCTTCGCGTTCGGCAGCCGCAGGGCGCTGCGGATGATCGAGCGCAACCTGCTCGTCTACAAGCACGGCTGGCTGGTGCTGCTGTCGGGCTTCTTCGAGCCGCTCTTCTATCTGCTTTCCATCGGGTTCGGGCTCGGGGTCCTCGTGGGGGATGTCGTCGGACCCGGCGGGGAAACCATTCCGTATGCCCTGTTCGTTGCCCCGGCGCTGCTCGCGGCGAGCTCGATGAACGGCGCGATCACCGAGTCGACGTTCAACTTCTTCTTCAAGCTCAACTACGACAAGACGTTCGCCTCCATCCTCACGACGCCGATGTCGCCCGGCGACATCTCCCTCGGCGAGCTTGGGTGGGCCCTGATCCGCGGCGGCCTCTACGCGATCGGGTTCCTGGCGGTGATGTTCGTCATGGGGCTGGTCCGTTCGCCGCTTGTGTTCCTGACCGTGCCCGGCGCGCTGCTGATCGGCTTCGCGTTCGCGGCGGTCGGAATGGCCGCGACGTCGTTCATGCGGACCTGGCAGGACTTCGACCTGATCCAGCTGGTGATCCTGCCGATGTTCCTGTTCAGCGGCACGTTCTTCCCGCTCGACACCCTGCCCGAGCCGGTCCGGGTGTTCGTGCAGCTGACGCCGCTATATCACGGGGTCGACCTGCTGCGCGGCCTCTCGGTGGGGGTCGTTGGGCCGCAGACGCTCCTCTCCGTTGCGTACCTGACGGTCATGGGCCTGGTCGGGCTGGCCATCGTCTCGCGGCGGCTCGACAAGCTGCTTCTCAAGTAGCTCTCGCTGCTGTGGTGGTCGGGGCGCCGCGAGCGGCACTTGAGGCGCTCGAGGCCGAGATCGTCGCCTGCCGGCGCTGCCCGCGATTGGTTGAGTGGCGCGAGCGCGTGGCGCGCGAGAAGGTCGCGAGGTTCCGCGACGAGGCGTACTGGGGCCGGCCGGTGCCCGGGTTCGGCGATCCGGAGGCGCGGATCCTGCTGCTGGGGCTGGCGCCGGCCGCCCACGGCGGGAATCGCACCGGCCGCGTCTTCACGGGCGACGCGAGTGGCGACTTCCTGTGGCCGGCGCTCCACGCCGCCGGACTCGCGACGAGGCCAGATAGCTTCCGACGCGGCGACGGGCTCGAGGCGATCGACCTCTGGGTCACCGCGCCCGTCAAGAGCGCGCCGCCGGACAACAAGCCGCTTCCGTCGGAGCGCGACAACTGCGCGCCGTACCTTCTTCGGGAGCTTGCCGCGCTCGACGAGGTCAAGGTCGTGATCGCGCTCGGCGGCTTCGCGTGGGCGTCGGCGCTGCGGACGTTCGCCCCACTCGGGGAGCCGACGCCACGCCCGAAGCCGCGGTTCGGCCACGGCGCCGAGGTGCAGATCGGGCGGTGGACGCTCCTCGGCTGCTACCACGTGAGCCAGCAGAACACGTTCACCGGGAGGTTGACCCGCGAGATGCTCGATGCTGTCCTCGCCACCGCTCGGGCGAGGTCCGAGTTGTAGGGATTTCCGCGACGCGGGTGGACAGGCCCCAGCGTGACCATGCGCAGATGGCGCTTCCCCATGCTGCCGGAGGGCAGCACACCTTCCTGGTCGAATGCTTCGGTACTGCCGATGCCCTCGAGGCGGCGCGCGGATCGAGCAGCGTCGACCGCGAGTTCCTCGCAACCCTGGCGATCGCCGACGACGAGCAGCTCCTCGTTCTCGTCAGGGACACCGACGCCGCTTCCGTGGAGCGGCGCTGCATCGCCGCGGGCCTGACCGTGGATCGCGTGGTCGAGGTGGCGCTCAGCCCCGCGTGGCGCTGGAACGAGACGGCGCCGGCCCGTCGTCGAACGCGAGCGTCCCCTCGCTGAAGCGACGCGCCAGCTCCGTCCGCGAGCGAAGACCAAGCTTCGAGTAGATGCGTGTCAGGTGGGCTTCCACCGTCGTGGTCCCGGTGAACAGGGCAGCGGCGATCTCTCGGTTCGTCCGGCCCTCGGCCGCGAGCGCGGCCACCCGGCGCTCGGCATCGGTCAGCCGGTCGTCACTGGTCGGGCGTGGCCGGGCCCGTCGAAGCTCGTCCGCCGCGGCCCGTCGAGCCGGCTCGGCGCCAAGCCCGGCGAAGGTCGACGTTGCCCGTTCCAGGACATCGGCAGCCTTCGAACGCTGACCGGCCCGCCGATACGTCATGCCCAGCCCGAGCTGGGCCTGGGCGAGGTCCCACGTCGTCCCGAGCCGCTCGAACCCGACGACGGCCGCCTCGAGCCGGACGATCGCCTCGTCGTGGGACCCGTCGGCGAGGGCGAGAACGCCCAGGCAGTAGTCGAACGCTGCCAGGCCCCAAGGCTGGAGGATGGCCAACCGCCGCTCGAGGATGCCGGCGAGCGCCCGGCCTCGCTCGACGTCGCCGGCCGCGGCGATCGCCGCCACGGCCGCCGGAATGAACACCGCGACCTCCGCGGCACGTGATGGGTGCTCCGCCACGGCCTCCGGCAGCGCCGCCAGCAACGGCCCCGCAGTTGCGACATCGCCTGCCTCGAGCGCGACCAGGCCGCGGAGGTACGCGGCCGCCGCGGCGAAGTAGGGATCGGTACCCGCCGCAGTTGAGCGCGCCAGCTCGTCGGCGATCTCAGCGGCGCCTGCCTCACCGCTCACCTGCCCGCGTCGAGCCCTGATGACCCCGAGCCGGATCAGCGCCGTCAGCCGCCAGTAATCCTGGGCATCGACGAGCGCCTCCTCGAGCAGGCGTCCGGCCTCGTCCCAACTCCCGCGCCTGATGTCCAGCTCGGCGTGGAAGATCGCCAGCCGCATCAGCATGCCCTCGTCCCCGTGGTCGAGCGCCCGCTGACGGTCGACGGCGAGGAGCTCGCCCGCTTCCTCCAGATGCCCGCGCCACCAGCGCTCGTGGGCGAATGCGAGATGCGGCGTGTGGTCACCCGGCTCGTTCGGCGTGTGGCGCAGGATCTCGACGGCTCGGCGGAACCGCTCCTCGGCACCGACGCCGCGAGAGAAGGACAGCAGGAGCGCGTGCGTCGTCAGCGCCGTGGCGAGGGCGGCATCGTTGCCGGCTGCCTCGGCCATCTCGACCGCCTGCTCCGCTTCCGGCAGCGCCGCCTCGACATTGCCGAGCCAGGCCCCGCGCTGCCAGGCGAGCTGGGCCAGCGTGCGGGCCGCGAGGACCGGATCGTCATGCGGCTCCGCGACGGCCGCCTCGAGGGCGGCGACCGCCGATGGCGCGTCGGGCATGGTCAAGGCATGCTGAGTCAGGGCGGCTACGCGGACGGCGCCGCGCACCGATCCCCGAAGGATCTCGTCGATGATCGCCGCCGAGCCGGTCTCGTCGGCCGCGAGGAACAGGTAGCCGGCCTCATCGAGCGCGATCGCCGCTGCCGCCTCCGCCGCCTCCGCGAGCGCCGGAGGCATGAGCCGCCGGGCGTGGCCGGCGAGCTCGGCGGCGACCTCGGGGGCGCCCCGGAGGCGCTCCGACTTCGCGACACTGGCAAGGAACTGCGCCACGGCCGCGTCGAAGCCGCTGGTGGCGAGCGCCAGGTGGCGAGCGCGGTCCTGGTCGGTCGCCGACGCTGCGGCCGATTCGGCGTGGAGTGCGCGCCGGCGCCCGGGAGGGATCCGCCGGTAGGCCGCTTCCGCGAGGAGCGCATGCTCAAATCGAACCCGATCTCCGTCCTCGACCACGAGCCCCGCCGCGACCGCGCTGTCGAGCCCTTCACCGTCGCGGACCGCGGCAGTCGGCATCGGCCCCCGAATTGCCAGGAGCTCGAGGACCGGCGCAGCGTTGGCCGGGGCCTCCGCCAGCCGCTGGTCCAGTCCAGCGGCGAGGGTCCGGGGCAGCTCGTCATCGCCGACCCGAGCCAGCTGCTGGGCATGAAACGGGTTCCCCGCCGCGCGCTCGTGGAGTCGCGCCAGCCGGGGGCGGGAGAGCGAGCCGTCGACGCGCCGGCGGACGATGTGGGCGATCGCGCCGAGGCTCAGGCCGCCCAGCTCGATTCGAGTCAGCCTTGCACCGAACGCGGCCTCGGCGTCGAGCGGGTCGGGGTGGCCGTGGCGAAGCCCGATCAGGAACGAGCATCGAGCATCGCCAAGTCGCCTCGCGACATAGGCGAGGACCCGCGCGGACGACCGGTCGAGCCATTGGACGTCGTCAATCGCGATGACGACAGGCGACGCCTCCGACAGCAGCTCGAGGACGGTCAGCGACGCCCGACCCACGACGAGGCTCTCGGTGGGCGCGGCCCGTTGCTCGCCGCTGCCCAACGCCCCCGCGAGGGCGTCTGACTGGACCGCGGGCATCCGCTCGACGAGCGGCGGTCCCGCATCTCCGAGGAGGTCGGCGAGGGCGGCATACCCGAGCGGCAGCTCTGCTTCGACCGGCCTCGCGAGCAGAACGCGTGCCCCGCTGGCCCGCGCCTTGTCGACCGCGACCTGCAACAGCGTGGTCTTGCCGATCCCCGCCTCGCCGGTGATAGCCAGGCACGACGGGCCGGCCTGCAGCCCGGCGACCCACGAGTGGACCTGCTCGAGCGCGTCTTGCCGCCCGACGAGCTCGACACCTCCAGGTTCGTTCACGGCAGCCGAACGATATCGTTGCATCCCATTGGCGGCCTGACACCGATGCGGCCGTGGAGCCCGGACCCACGTCAACGGCCGAGTTGTGGGGTTTTCCATGTCGCGCCTCCAGGCAGCTAACCACCACCTTGGAGACAACAGCACAGAACAGCGAACGGAGGTATGCGGGATGCCACGAAAGCGAAGCGCGATGCTCGTGGCCGCGGGAGCGATGGTGCTCACGGTGGTCATGTCCGGAGCAACGACCGCGGCGCCCGGGGCGAAAGGCGGCGGTGCGTCGCTGGCCCAGATCCGCGCGGCAACCGCGCGGTTCCATGACCCGGCCGTTGCGATCGCAGCGGGCTACTTCCCGGTCAGCCCGTGCGAGACCTTGCCGGGCGTCGGCGGGATGGGTGTGCACTATCTGAACCCTGGCCTGGCCGCCGACCTGTCGAGCGATCCGCTCGCGCCGGAGCTGCTGCTCTACGCCCCGGCCGGCGATGGCTGGCGTCTGGTCGGCGTCGAGTATTTCTCTGTTGCGCTCGCGAATACCGACGCCGGGCCGGCCCCGTGGTTCGGTGCCGAGCCACCGCCGCTCGGGTTCTTCAACGCCGCGCCGTCCGTGCTCGGCCGGACGTTCGACGGACCAATGCCCGGCCACAACCCGCAGATGCCATGGCACTACGACCTCCACGCCTGGGTCTGGCAGGGCAACCCCGCCGGAATCTTCGAGGCCTGGAACCCCAAGGTTCGCTGTTGACGTCGTCGCGACGTCAAACGGCGACGGATCACGCGGCCCAGTGCCTCAGGCCTGGGCCGCCTGCCATTTCGCGAGGTACCTGTCGAGGCGGTCGAAGACAACGCCGTCGAGGGCCTTCGCCTCGCCGATGAAGTCCTCGAGCATTGCCATCCGGTGGCCGCGGCCGATGCACTCCGGGTGCATCGTCACCGTCACGAGGCCGCCGGGCGCGTTGGCGTGGGCGTAGCGGAGCTCGGCGGTCCAGATCTCGAGGACGCGGGACGGCGCGGAAAGCCCATCGCGACCGTCATTGCCGGGCTCGAAGTACGGCCAGTCGTCCATCGCCCAGTACCCGGGCACCTCGAGCAACCGGCCCTCGGGGCCGAAGGTCGAGCCCCGCTCGGAGTGGTGGTCCCCGCGGCGGACGCGGTACGGCCGGTAGTCGTCGGCCTGGAGCGACGAGTCGTAGACGTAGCCCGCGTCCTCGACCAGCTCGAGCGTCTCGCTCCCGAGGGCCCAGTACGGTGCCCGGAAGCCCCTCGGCGGCGCGCCGGTCGCGCGCTGGACCGCTTCGATCGATCGATCGAGGATCGCCTTCGCCTCGTCGTTCGAGAGCTCCGAGAAGTCCTCGTGGAACCAGCCGTGGCTCGCGAGCTCGTGGCCGCCGGCGAGGATCGCCTCGGTGTCCCCGGGGTAGAGGTCCATCGTCGAGCCGGGCACGAACCAGCTCGAGGGAATGCCCTCCCGCGAGAGCAGCTCCAGGATCCGCGGCACCCCCACCCGGTGCCCGAACTCGGCGTGCGAGAACTTCACCGGCGAGTCCCCGCGACGGATGCTGTCCGAGAGAGAGTCGTGGTCGAAGGTCAGCGCGACGGTGAGGCGAGGAAGGGCGGTCATGTCAGCCATACCGGCATCGTAGGGGCACCTGCGGCGCTCATAGGCGCGGTGTCAAGGCGGATCGCCCGTAGAATCCCGCGGCGATGGCGATCGACTATTACGAGACGCTCGGGATCGAGCGCAACGCGTCCGACGCGGAGGTCAAGAAGGCCTACCGCCGCCTCGCGCAGCGCTGGCATCCCGACGTGAGCCAGGAACCCGAGGCGGCCGGCAAGTTCAAGGAGATCAACGAGGCATACCAGGTCCTCTCGGACCCGGAGCGGCGGCAGCGCTACGACCTCTTCGGGACCGTCGGGAACGAGGGCGCGCCCGGGGCTGGGTTCGGCGGCTTCGCGGACATCTTCGATGCCTTCTTCGGGGCCGCGGCGGCGGGTGCCGGGCGGCGCGGAAGGCCGGCCGCGGGCTCTGACCTCCGCTATGACCTCCGGATCACGTTCGAGGAGGCGATCCTCGGGACGATGAAGGAGATCGACTTCCCGGTGCTCGCGCGCTGCGACACCTGCGGCGGCAATGGCGCGAAGCCGGGCACGCAGCCGATCACCTGTCCCCAGTGCAACGGCCGCGGCGAGGTCCGCGGCGTTCGCCAGACGATGCTCGGCCAGATGATCAACGTCACGACCTGCCCGCGTTGTCGCGGCGACGGGAAGGTCGTGGAGACGCCCTGCGACACCTGCAGAGGCGAGGGTCGGGTGGAGCGGCGACGGACCCTCCAGGTCACGATCCCGCCGGGCATCGACGAGGGCCACCAGATCCGGCTCGCCAACGAGGGCGAGGCCGGGCCGCGCAGCGGGCCGGCGGGGTCCCTCTACGTCGCCGTCCACGTCGCGCCCCACCCGACGCTCAAGCGGGACGGCACGGAGCTGATCTACGAAGCCTCGGTCGGGATCGCGCAGGCGGCCCTCGGCACCACGATCCTCGTGCCGACCGTCGAAGGCGACGAGTCCGTCGAGGTGAAGGCCGGGACACAGCCCGGGACGGAGATCCGGCTCCGCGGTCGCGGCGTCCCGTATCTCCGGCGGCCAGGGCAGCGCGGCGACCTCCACGTCCTCGTCGACATCGAGGTCCCGCAGCGGCTCTCGCGCGCGCAGCGCGAGGCGCTGGAGGCCTATGCGGACGCGTCGGACGAGATCGTCTCGGCGCAGACAGGCCTCTTCGATCGCGTGATCGGGAAGAAGCCGGCGCCGAAGGCCAGGTCGAAGGCCCGCGCCGACCAGGAGGCTGCGACGCAGCCCGGGACCGAGCCGGCCCCCGATGCCGAGGGCGGAACGGCGGCTTGACGGCCGGCGACCCCGCCACCACGTGATCCCGAAATTACCGCGCCCGACCGAGCGCGAACGCGCCGCGAGGCAGCGGATCCAGGGCGGCCGGGGTCGCTGGCTCGAGCTGTCCGTGGAGGCCGATGCCGAGGCGGTCGAGGCGGTGAGCGACATTCTCAGTCGCGTGGCGCCGGGTGGGGTGAGCGTCGAACCGGGCTTCGACCTGGTCGACGAGGGCCTGGGCACGAGGATCGATCCGAGCCGGCCAGCGACGATTCGCGCCTACGTGCCGGCTCGCGACCCCGCCGACGGCGCGCGAGCGGCGGCCAAGGTTGCCGAGGCGCTGGGCCACCTCCAGGCATTCGGCCTCCGGCCGATCGGCGACGTCCGGACCCGCGAGGTCGACGAGGCCGACTGGGCCGAGTCGTGGAAAGAGCACTTCCACGTGCTCCACGTGGGCCGGCGACTGGTCGTGAAGCCGTCGTGGCGGAAGCACCGCCGAACGGCTGACGAGGTGGTCATCGACCTCGACCCGGGGATGGCCTTCGGCACGGGCCTCCACCCCACGACGCGCCTGTGCCTCCAGGCGATCGAGGACCGTGCGGACCGCGGACCGCTTGGGCGCACGCTCGATGTCGGCTGCGGCTCGGGGATCCTCTCGATCGCCGCCGTGAAGCTTGGCGCGACCCGAGTCCTGGGCGTCGACATCGACCCGATCGCCATCGAGGCGACTGACGCCAACGCCCGCCACAACCGCGTCGGCAAGCGGATCCGCGCCCGGGAGGGCTCGGTCCCCACGGACGAGGGCCCGTTCGACACGGTCCTCGCGAACCTGATCGCCGGAATCCTCGTCGAGCTGGCGCCGCACCTCGCCGCCGAGGTCCTGCCCGGGGGCACGCTGATCGCCTCGGGCATCTTCGTCGATCGCGAGCCCCAGGTCCGCGAGGCCCTCGAGGCCGCCGGCCTCTGTGTCGACCATCGGTGGCACGAGTCCGACTGGGTCGCCCTCGAGGCCGTGCGGGAGGGCTGACCGCCACTCGCACCTACAATTTCGACGTGCCCCCCGTCCTTTTCCCGGTCCTGCTCATCACGCATATCGCGCTCGCGATCGCGCTCTTTCTCCCGTCGTTCCTGCTGCCGTTCGCGTTCCGGGCCCGGCGCGGCTCCTTGCAGCCGGAGGGATCGGGCGGGTTCGTGCAGTTCCTGCTCGCGCTGCAATCGAAGGGCACGCTCTGGATCGGCGTCGGGCTGGCGATCACCGGGATCGGGCTGCTGGCGAGCCTCGGCTTCCGGATGCTGGAGCAGCCCTGGCTGCTCGTGGCGCTTGCGATCTACGCCTTCAACCTCGGGCTCGCCTACTTCGTCCAGGTACCTCGCCTCCGCAGCCTCATCGGGCTCCGCGGGGACGCCGATCCGCGCTGGCCCGCCCTTGCCCGCCGCCAGCGCTACATCTCGTATGTCATGGCCGGGCTCGTGGGTACCATCGGCTTCCTGATGAGCACGAAGCCGACGCTGTGGTGAGGCGACGGCGATGACCGATCAGCCGACCGAGCGGCCAAGCGACCCGCGGCCGGACCGACCGCGTGATCCCGACTGCATCTTCTGCCGGATCGTCGCCGGCGAGATCCCGTCGAACCAGGTCACCCAGGACGACGCGATCATCGCGTTCCGCGACATCGCGCCCCGCGCTCCCACCCACATCCTCCTGGTCCCGCGCGCCCACATCGCCTCCGCGGACAAGCTGACCGAGATGGATGGCGGGCTGCTCGGCAGAATCTTCGCGACCGCTGCCGAGATCGCCCGGTCCGAGGGCATCTCGGAAGCCGGCTACCGGATCGTCACGAACATCGGCGAGTGGGGCGGCCAGTCCGTCGACCATTTGCACTTCCACCTGATGGGCGGCCGCGCCTTCGGCTGGCCCCCGGGATGACGGTTCGACCAGCTAGCCGCGCCGCGGTGATCACCGTGATCGGGCTGGCCCTTCTGCTGCTCGGCTGCGCTGCGCCCACGACCCGGACGACCTTCCCGCCGCTCGGCACAACGCCGCAGCCGGCCGGCGACGCCACGGCCGCGACGAAGCAGGCCCTCATCTCCGCACTCGCCGCGAAGGGCCTCGTCGCAGCGGACACGGTCCGGGCATTCCGACCGCCGGAGGGCCCAGTGCTTTCCGCGGCGCCGCGCTCGGTCATCCAGGTCGAGCTGAGCAACGACGTCACGGGGAGCCAGGGCTTCGTGGTGATCTATTCGCTGGCGTCGCCGGTTGCGGCCATCGCCGCCGCGAAGGACCAGCTGGCGTACCTCGCCCGTGGTGAGGGCGGCGGAGTACTGCTCCCACCCGGCACGCAGGTCGTGGTTCGGCCGGCCGGGTCTACCGTCGTCTTCTTCCACTGGCTGCCGGCTACCGCGACGGATCCGCGGACGCCGGTGATCGCCGAAACGATCAGCGAGGTCACGGTGCCCATTCCCTGACCGCGCTAGTCGGCGCCGCCGCTCCCGCGACCCTTCGAGCCCGCGACCCACGCGCGGACGAGATCCCGCTTGACCTTGAGGGTGTGGGTTCGGGGGAAGTCGGAGTCCGGCCACAAGCGCCAGCCGGAGACGTGCTGGTTCGCGCCGAGGGACTGGTTCGCCGCCTTGATCGCCGCGTCCAGCGTCGCTCGCAGCTCCGCCGGCGGGCTGGCGGGATCGAAGTCGAGCGGCTCGCCGGCGGTCCTGACCGGCGAGGCAGATGGCGGGAGGACGATCGCCTCGATCGGGCCCGGCTTCGTCTCGAGCACGACCGTGTCGCGCAGCCCGGCGATCCGGAGCGCGTTCTCGATGTCCTCCGGGTAGACGTTGAACCCGTTCGGCAGGACGATCATGTCGCGGCTCCGCCCGGACAGGACCAGCCGCCCGGCGCTGTCGAAATGCCCGACGTCGCCCGTCATATACCAACCATCGTCCGTGTAGGCCGCGGCCGTCTTCTCGGGCGCCTGCCAGTAGCCCTTGAATAGCGACGGGCCCCGGAACTGGACCTCGCCGTCGGACGAGAGGCGCATCTCGATGCCCTTCGGCGCCCACCCTACCGTCCCCAGCCCGTGATCCTGCAGGGTCGTGGACGAGCCTGTCCCAGTCTCCGTCGCGCCGTAGCCCTGGAGGACGGTCACGCCCATGTCCTCCCAGGCCTGCTGGAGCGCGGGCGGGAGGAAGGCGCCGGCCGACATGAAGAGCCGGAAGGAACCCCCGAGCTGCGCATGGACCCGGCGGAAGAGCAGGCGACGCAGCGCCATCGGGAGGCGGCGGGCGATCGATCGGAGGACGCCGAAGGCCTTCGCCCGCCCCGACTTCTCGACCTCGCGCTCGATGGCGCTCCAGAACAGGTCGAGGACCTGGGGAACGACGACCATCGAGGTGACTCGGTGCTCTCGCAACGCATCGAAGATCACCCGCGGGTTGCGGCTCCGGACGTACAGCACGGACGCGCCGACGCTGATCGCATAGAAGACGCCGACCGCCTGCTCGAGGAGGTGGGAGAGCGGCAGCAGCGAGACGATCCGGTGCTCCATCGGCGGGACGATGTTGTGGAAGCTCCGGTCGGCGGCCACGAGGTTGTCGTGGGCCAGCATCACGCCCTTCGGCGTGCCGGTCGTGCCTGACGTGAAGATAAGCTGGACAAGGTCCTCGGGCTCCGGGCGCGGCCAGCCGTTGACCTGCGCCTCCCAATCGCCTGGCAGCGACGCGTCGCCATCGGGCGGTCCGCCGAGGTACTCGACGCTCGTTGTCGGAAAGTCGGCGAACCCGAAGTCCTTCGGGTCGGGGGCGTCGCGCCCGGAACCGGCGATGAGCCGCCTTGCGCCCGATGAGCGAACGATGCCCTCGATCGCGTCCTTCGACATCCCGAGGTCGAGCGGGACGTAGACGATCCCCGCCCGCATCGCGCCGAAGTACGTCGCCGGCAGCTCCGGCGTGGAGGGGCTCCAGGTAAGGACACGGTCGCCGGCCTCGAGGCCGAGCGCCCGCAGCCGGAGGGCCGCGAGCTTGGACCGGCGAGCGAACTCCGCGTAGGTCCAACCGTCGGTCTCGCCGCCCTCGTGCCGGATCGCGAACGCGGCGCGATCGCCGAATCTCGCCACGGCATCGTCGAGCAGGTCCAGCAGCGTCTCCATCGGCTGCGCCATCGTGGCACTCCGTGACGACGGCTTGCTTGCCCGGCGTACATTTCGGCACGAGGAGGAAGCCGCAAGCCGATGCATCCTGTCGCGGCGCGCTTCGGCGATCTGACAATCGCGACGCACGACGTCTTCAGCGTCCTCGCCGTCCTCGTCGGCTTCACGATCTACTACCGCGAGCTTCGAACCCGCGGCTGGCTCGAGCCACGGATCGTGCTGATCTCAGTCGCGGCGCTCGTTGGGGCCGTCGTCGGCGCGAGGGTCGCGACCGCCTGGGAGCGTCCCGACTGGTGGGTGCCGTACACCGTGCTGCCGCTGACGCAGGCACTCGAGGTGAGCGGCAAGTCGATCGTCGGCGCGATCGCCGGCGGCTACCTGGCGATCGTGGCTTCCAAGCGGCTTCTCGGGTACCGCCGTTCGACCGGCGACGCGTACGTCCTCGCGATCCCGGTTGCGACGATCATCGGGCGCGTCGGTTGCTTCCTCTCGGAGCTGCCGCTGGGCACGCCGACGTCGCTGCCCTGGGGCGTCTCGGTCGATTCGGCGGCGGCGGCGCAGCTCGCCGAGTGCCCCGGGTGTGCGCTGCCGATGCACCCCACGATGCTGTACGAGATCGCGTTCAACGCGTTGGCCGTATTGGCGATCCTGCGATGGCGGAACAGCGTCCCGGCCTCGGGCGACGCTCTGAAGCTCTACCTGGCCGCCGCGGCGACGTTCCGCTTCGGCGTGGAATACCTCCGAACCAGCCCCCGCCTCGCGCTCGACCTGACCGCACCCCAGTGGGTGCTCATCCCGATGCTCGTCCTTCTCGCGGTCCATTTCACCCGGCAGGCGCGGCGTGGCGCCTGGCGGGTGCCGCTCGCTCCTCGTCCAATGGAGGCCACGACATGACCGAGCCGGCCGTCCCGTCGCCGAACCAGCCATCCCAGCCGGGACCGCCGGCGGAGGCGCCGCCGCCCGGCGAGAACCCGCTCGACGCGTACGTTCGCCAGAACCACCTCCGGTACTCCGAGGTCGCGATGCGGCAGGCGCTCCTCGCGGCCGGGAACCAGCCCGATGTCGTCGAACGAGCCCTGGCCCGCTATCGCGGCGACCCGGGCTCGGCCGGAGCCGGGCGGAGGGCGGCGAAGCTTCTGCTGTTCATCTACCTCGGCGTGTTCGCCCTGCTGAGCGTCGGGATGGTCCTGAACGTCAACGCCCAGAGCGGCGGGGCCTACGGCTCCGCGCTTCTTGCCATCATCGTCTGGGGGATCGTGGTCGCCGCCGGCTACGGCCTGTCGATGATCTGGGTCAGGAGTCGTCGCGTTGGTCTTGGGCTGGGCGGCCTGGTCGTCGCGATGATCGGTCTGTCCCTGATGGGCGGAGCCGGTATCGCCGGCGTCGTTGTGATCGGCGTCGGCATCGCCATGGTCGGCGCCGCAATGGCCTTCGGGGAGCGCATCGACGAGGGGCTGAGCAACTCCGCCCCGGTCCTGCTCTCCGTGCCCCTGCTCATCCTCCTGGCCCTGGGCGGCGCGTGCATCGCCACGGGCCTGCCGGTCCCGCTCACCTGATGGCAGTCGTCGAGCAGCCGCTCGATGCGGTTGCCATCCCGATGCCGCTGGCGCTTCGGCCGTACACGCCGCTGCGGATGGTGCTCACCGTATGCGGCGAGTGCTTCTCCGCCGATCCCGACCGCGAGATCGACTACGAGACCGACATCCTGCAGGGCAACCTGGTGCGGATGGACGGCGGCGTCTACCTCCGCCGGCACTGCCGTCGCGGGCACGGCGAGGTCGTCAGCCTTTACGAGGAGGACCACGACCTGTGGGAATACCTCCAGCAATGGCGGACGCCGACCCGCGAGATCATCCCGGACACGCCTGCGAACACCCGCCCGATCCCAATGGGCTACGTCGATGGGCTCGGCGACCTCCAGACCCAGCACTCATGCGTCCTCCTGCTCGACATCACGGAGAGCTGCAACCTCGAGTGCCCGACCTGCTTCGCGGGCGCGGCGCCGGGAATCGGAAGGTTCGCGCGGCTTCCGCACGTCCTGCGCGCGTTGGACGCCGCCATTGCCCGCGAAGGCGGGAAGGTCGACGTGCTGATGCTGTCAGGCGGCGAGCCGACGGTCCATCCGGAGGTCCTCGAGATCATCGAGGCGGCGGTGGCGCGGCCGGTCACGCGCGTGATCCTCAACACCAACGGGATTCGGATCGCGAAGGACGACCGCTTTGTCGCCGCACTGGGGCGCCTGCGAAGCCGCGTCGAGGTCTACCTCCAGTTCGACGGGTTCGAGGCCGCGTCCTCCATCTGGCACCGCGGGGAAGACCTCCGCGAGGTCAAGGCGGACGCGCTTCGGCGGCTCGCCGCGGAGCGGGTGTTCGCGACCCTCGCCATGGCGGTCGCGGATGGTATCAACGACCACGAGGTCGGCGCCGTCGCCGAGTACGCCCTCGCCACGGACTTCGTCGCCGGCGTCGCGTTCCAGCCGATGTTCGCGTCGGGGCGGTCGAACCCGATCGACCCGATGCGGCGCGCGACGACCACGGGGACGCTCCGCCGTCTCGGCGCGCAGACCGACGGGCGGGTCGGGCCGGACGACTTCATCGCCTTGCCCTGCTCGCACCCCGACTGCTCGTCGATCACGTACTTCGTTCGCGGCGACGAGGGCGAGTGGCGCTCGGTGCCGAAGATGCTCGGGACCGAACAGCTGAAGGCCCACCTCGGGCTGGTCTCGAACCGAATCGCGCCCGACGATGCGATGTGGACCGCGCTGGTCGGGATGATGTCGGAGACCACGCTCGTTTCGCGGCCCGAGCTGATCGATCACGTGCTCCGGATCTGCGACGCCTGCGACCTCGGTGTCACGGGGTTCGTCAAGAACCTGGGCATCTGGCTGTTCGACCGGGAGCGCGCCGTCGAGGAGCTCGCGCTGCGGGTCAAGCGGTTCTCGGTCAAGACGTTCATGGACGCCTGGACCCTGAACATCGAGCGCCTTCAGCAGTGCTGCGTCCACGTCGGCTCGACAAACGGAGAGGAGAACCCCGTGCGGATCCCGTTCTGTGCGCGCCAGCTGTTCGGCGGGCTTCGAAGGCAGACCTCGGGCGGCATGGTCTCCGCCCGCGAGCTGGTCCAGCTCGACGGCCTTCGCGCGATGCCGGTTCGGCCTCCGACCAACGGAACGCCCGCATGAGCGCCATCAAGGCCGCCGCCGAGCGGCCGTCGGTCGGTCCGGTCGGACCGCAGTCCTACGTGCGGTCGCCGCTGACCCCGCCCGAGAAGTACGAGAAGCTGGCGTTCACCTTCTGCCGGATGGGCACTGTGGGCCTCATTGCCTGGGCCGTCTCACCTGCGGTCTTCGTGCTCATCGTCGCGATCGTGGCGATCGCGCTGTACGCGAAGTCGATCACGCTCGGCGTCTCCTGGTCGAAGTGCTTCCTCCGCCGGCCGACGCTGATTATCGGCGTCTGGGCCGCCATCGCGATCGCTGATGCGATCTGGCTGTTCGGTTTCGGAGGACGACTCCCGGCCTGACCTCCCTCGGGAGTGGCCATATCCTTACAGGGTGGGATATCGGCGGCTGCCGTTCGATCGCGGCACGGCCGAGCACGCGCCGGCAGGGCCTTCCGCGCCGCTCGCCAGACCGCAGGAGACGTTTGACCCTCCCCGGGGCCTATGCCACACTCCGGCGTCCCTAGTCGGGGAACGCAGCGAGCCGTTGGGCTACGAGCCGCAGCGCGAGGCCAGGATGACCAGCCCGAGGGGGTGAATCCCGGATTGGCAGAAGTTCGAGTGGGTGAGAACGAGACGTTCGAGAGCGCCCTCCGCCGCTTCAACAAGAAGATCCAGCAGTCGGGCATCCTCGCCGAGGCTCGCCGTCGCGAGCACTACGAGAAGCCCAGCGTGAAGCGGAAGCGCAAGGAAGCGAAGCGCAAGAAGAACGCACGAACGCCGC
>JBKKDM010000056.1:0-20042 GCA_046707905.1 Candidatus Limnocylindrales bacterium | reverse complement strand
GTTGCGCGTCGGACCCGGGCCGATCCTCGCGGATCGATTCAGAGGCAGCGTGCCGCGACTGCCTCGCCTGCCTGGTTCCGCCCGAGTGCGCGGCACCCCGAACACGGAGGCAACAAGCCATGCAGGCAATGGAAGCAACGATCGCCCCGACGAAGGTCATCTACGGCGTGAACGAGCTCGATCTCGATCTCGCCGGGAAGTCCATCCGTGGGATCTGGAAGGTCCTCGAGCAGGTCCTGAATATCCCGCGCGACGCCGCGGTATCGGTCAACGGCGAACGGGCGAGCGACGACTACGTCGTCCGCCCGGGCGACGAGATCGAGTTCCAGAAGCAGGCGGGCGTGAAGGGCCGCTAGGCCTAGACGCCAGCCAACGCGGATGTCCCGGGGCCGGCACGCCACGCGCGCCGGCTCCGGGCTCCCGCAGCAGAGAGGAGCCCGAACGCAATGCAATCGCGCACGTTCCTGCGCATCGAGGGCGACCTCGTGAGCCTGGTCACCGAGGTGATCGACCGGGAGGTGACTCTCCCGGACCTCCTGGCCGAGCTCACGACAGCACAGGTCGCCATGACCCCTCGGCTGCCGACCGGCTGCCGCTTTTGGATCCGCTCGGGGGCGACGGACCGTCAGGTCTTCGTCGTCGAGCAGGCCCCGTCGCGGCGGACGATCGAGTACCACGCCAGCCGACGCCGGGACAGCGAACCGACCACCTATCGGCTCGCCGTGCCGTACGTCGTCTTCGTCGTCTGGACGATTGGCGACCAGGTCGAGGGGCTAGCCACGTATTTCCGGACGCAGCCGATCGCGTCGCTCGACGCGACGCTCCTCTGCTCGACCCTGCCGAACACGAACGACGACGGCGTCGTCTGTCTCGGATCGGTCCGGGTCAGCGGGGCGAGCGTCGGCGAACGGGTCGACGCGCTCATCGGCGCGTTCTGGGCGAGCCGCTTCAACCAGGATCTCCGCCGGCACCCGCTGCCATTCAGCGGCGGCTTCCGGGCCTGGGCGTCCCGCTCCCGGCGCGATCCGCTCGCCGCCCTGTCGCTGCAATACGACCCCTACTGGCGGACCCTCCGCCAGGTCGTCGCGCAACTGGCCGGGCTGGCGATCACGGATCTGCCGGCAGGGACACCCATGCCGGAAGAGCCTGAGGAGTCCGAGGTCCTGACCCCGGATCCCGACGTTGGAGGTGAGACCGATGCCATCGCTTCGTGACCACCTCATCCGGACGCCGGAGGTCCGCTATCGGAACCTCAGCGCCTGGATGGCTCCCGCTCTTGGCGAGCGGACGACACCGCTGCCCGATCGATTCTTCGAGGAGGCCGCACTGACGGTGCTCGCCCACGTCTTCCGCGAGTCGGGTCCCATCCGGGAGCAGCTCGTCTACGAGCGACGCCGCTTCGAGCGGTTGGTTCACCTCATTCACCGCCTACCCGCGAGGGGAGGTGATGGCTGATGTTCCCGATCCTCGAAGCTGGTCCATCGCTCGACCAGGCGTCCCTGCCAGCCTTCGTCGTCGCTCGCGACGGGCTCTACCTGCGGAAGCGAAGCCTCCTCGGGTTGAGCCAGACGAAGGTCGGCCGGATCGCTCACCTGCCGGAAGGCCGGGAGTTCGTCGACTACGTGCTGCCGAAGGTCCCGGCGGACCTGATGGCTCGTGCGGTCGGCTTCTTCCGCGCCGTGTACCGGCTCCAGCGGACCGAGGCGCTTTGTCTCCTGGTCTGGCGCGATGGGGTCTTCGACCTCGTCGTTCCGGCCCAGAAGGTGTCAAGCGTCTCGGTGAAGTTCGACTTGGCGGCCGGCGATGTGCCGGCCGGATCGCGGCTCGTCGGCTCGATGCACAGCCATGGTGCCTTTGGCGCCTACGCCAGCTCGATCGACGAGGACGACGAGGCGGAGCTCGATGGGCTCCACATCGTCGTCGGCGACTTCGACCGGCGACGGCTCGGCTACGCAGCCGCAATCGTCGTCGACGGCATCCGGTTTCAGCTGAAGACCGGCCAGCTCATCGAGCGGCCTCGGCGCCTTGCCGAGCCACCCGACGACTGGCTCCTGAAGGTGAAGCTCGCGCCGCCGCCCCGTCGGCCGAAGGGCAAGCCGTCGATGGCCGAGTACCTCGCCCGGGGCTTCAAGCCCTCGGACGAGATTTCGAAGCCAAGTCGGCGAGAGCTCGACGACGCGATCGCCAAGGCGAGCAAGCTCGCCGATGGCCTCGGCTACCGCCTCTCCTACTGGCTCGTACCGGTCTCTGGCCCGAGCGAGAAGAGAGGCACAGCCGATGGCTAGCCGGATCGTCCTCGTCGGCTGCGGCGGGATCGGGAGCCAACTCCTCCCGCCGCTCGTCCGCTACCTCTCGAACCGGCCAGAGCCGCGATCGCTCCTCGTCCTCGTTGACGGCGACGTCTTCGAGCCGGGGAACCGGTCGCGGCAGGCCTGCTCGCACAGCGATCTGGGCTCGAACAAGGCCGAGGCCCTGGCCCGGGTCGCACGAGTCGATGGGCTCGCCTGTCAGGCGATCCCCGAGTTCCTCGACGAGACCAACGTTCGTTCGATCGTCCGCGAGGGAGACGTCGTCGTCCTCGCGGTCGACAACCACCGGGCGCGGGCCCTCGTCGATCGACATCTCGGATCGCTCTCGGACGCGACGCTCATCAGCGGCGGCAACGACGAGACGGACGGCAACGTCCAGCTCGTCCGCCGCCGCGACGGCTGGTCCGTGGACGGCCATCTGACCGAGATCCACCCGGAGATCGGCATGGCCGCTGAAGAGGAACCGCGCGGCGACGGCTGCCAGGTGATGGCCGCCGAGCGTCCGCAGCTCCTCGTGACGAACCTGATGGTCGCCAGCGCGATGCTCAGCTGCCTCTGGCAGATCACCGAGCGCGGCAGCATTCCCTACAGCGAGGTCTACCTCGACGCGATTCAGAACGCGGCCCGCAGCCGCTCCTGGTTCCGCGTCCCGGCCGGCCCGCAGTAGGGGAGTGTGGACCTACAGGTGCACAACCCGGCCGAGGCGGCGCCCACCGGCGCCCCTCGGCCGGACCATCTCCAGAACCTTTGTTACTGGCGGAGAAACAATTGTCACAAACGCGATCGACGAACCCATTCCGCCCCGGCAGCGGGATCCTCCCGCCGCTGCTGGCCGGACGTGACCGCGAAACGGCGGTCCTCGAGGCGCGCGCAGTGCGGACCCGCGAGGGTCATCCGCAGCACACGGCGCTCCTGGGCGAGTGGGCCATCGGTAAGACGACCCTGCTCATGCACTGGCGCCGTCTGCGCCGCGCGGCCGGCGACGCCGTCGTGCTCTCGATGGCGTATCCGCAGCCCGCCGACGAGTTCCTGTCCGGCCTTGCGAGCGCGATCGATGCCGAACTTGGGGCCGACGGGTCAGGGCGGCTCGATCTCGAGTTCGGGTTGGACGTTGGCTTCGCCGAAGCCCGCATTCGCCGACCGTCTCGCGATACCGAGCACGAATTGCGAGCCGCCTTGAAGCGACTCATCGAGCGGCGAGGAGGCGAGGATCGATCGGTCCTCGTGCTCATCGATGACGTGGACCTGCTTCCGGCCGCGGGCGACGTCCTGCTTCGACTGCGGGCCTGCGCCCTCGAGTTGTATGCAGCCGACCTGCCCGTCGCGATCGTCGTCTCAGGATCGCCGGCTCTCTTCAGCGGGGTGCGATCGGCCCACGAGCCGCTGGTCCGGTTCTTCGAGCCGATCACGGTCGGCTCGCTGGACGCGGCCGAATCCGCTCGCGCTTTGACTGAGCCTCTTATCGGGACCGGGGTTCGCTTCGACCCTGACGTCGTCGCGGAGATCGTCGAGCTTGCGAGTGGACGTCCGTATTACCTACAGAAGCTGGGCTACTTCGCGTTCGATGCGGCGACCGACGGGCGGGTCGCGGGATCCGACTTCGCAATCGCCCTCGAGAGTGCGTTCGCCTCGCTGAGCCAGGAGATCTTCGTCAGCCGCTGGGCGGCGATGTCCCCGATCGATCGGGAGGTCGTGGCCGTTCTTGCCCGGAGTGCTGTGCCGCGCCCGTCAGGTGACATCGAAGCGACCGTCTCCCGGCGAGGGATCAGGCCCGGCGCCACCCGCCAGTCCCTTCGACGGCTCGCTGCGCGAGGACACATCGATCGACTGACCAACGGGCACCGCGGCCGGTACGCCGTGCGCGATCGCCTCTTCCGGCGCTTTCTGGACATGCAGCAGGGGAGCGAGGCGTAATGGCCCGCCGCGCGTCTGCAACCAAGCCGCGCGCACGTGCCCGAAGGCGGACGCCTGCCTTGTATCGCCCTGCTCCATTGGTCCATCGGCGTGTCCCGCTCGTCTCGCGGCTCCATCCGCCCGCACGTGGTCGGAGCGACAGCGTTATCGCGGCGATCGCGGAGGTCATCCGCGACGCGATGACAGCCGACGGAGATGGAGAGCCAGTAGGCGAGGAGCCGGAGAGGCTCTGGTCTAGAATGGTGAGCCTCACCAATACGACGAAAACTGATGGCGATCGCTGCTCGCGTATCCCGGCTGCCTGAGTCCCTCGACGAGCTGGACGGCCTTCGTGCTGCCCGGTGGATCCGGGAGTCGACTCGTGGTCAGTACGACAATTACGGACCAGAGGCGCAGCGCGAGCAGCAGGATCGGGCGATCGAGCGGTGGAAGCTTGTCGACGCCGGCATCGAATGGGAAGTCGCGCATTCGGGTCGCACGATCGGCTCCACGACGCAGTTCCGGGAGATGCTTGCTCGCGCTGGCCGCGACTATGACGTGCTGCTCGTAGGCTACGTCTCGCGGTTTGCGCGCAACCTCCGTACCGCCGTCAACGCCCGCCACGACCTCCACGAGGCGGGAGCGGCCATATTCTTCTGCGACGAGCGCGTCCTTTCATCTGATGAGGACGAGTGGGAGGAGTGGGCGCGCGAGACCGTCGAAGCGGAGGCCTACAGTCGCCGACTGGGCAAACGGATCCGCGAAGGATACGCGGCGAAGTTCCGCCGGCACGCGGATCCGGGCGGTCGCGCTCCGCTCGGGTTCCGAAGGACCGCGAAGCGGCCGCAGACCCTCGAGGTCGACCCATCGTCCATCGATCATGCAGTCGGCCTGTTCGAGCGATATGCGTCTGCGGCGGTGTCCATCGACGAACTCGCCCGCCTGCACGGCATGAACGACCGGACGCTCAACGACATCCTCAAGAACCCCATCTACAACGGGTGGGTCCTGCGAAAGGGCGAGCGAGCTCCCGCTGCCTGGCGGGACGCCCCACCGGTCGACGATGTCCTCTGGGCTCGTGTCCGGGCGCTCCTCGAGGCGCGAACGCGCGGAGGCGGTCCTCGCCGCACGGATACCCCCGACCCACTACGCGGTCTCCTCCGGTGCATCTGCGGTTCGACGATCAGAGCGTCAGGTTTCACGAGCGGAAGTCGCCGTAGGGTTCACTCGGTCCAGCCCTGCCCGGACGGGGTCGGGCAGAAGAACTGGAACAGCGAGACGTGGCTCATTCCGCTCGAGGCTCAGATTGCAGGCCTTCGATTCGACGAGGAGGCTGCAGTGGCGATCGGTGAGGTTTTGACGAAGCCCGAAGCCGCGGTCCTGCCAATCGAACGAGGCCGCCTCGAACACCGTCGCCGCCAGCTCGCACTCGATGTCGCCGCCAGGAAGATCGGCGAGCGGGCATTCCTCACAGCCATCCGCCGGCTCGCCGAAGAGGAGGCTCGGGCCGAGGATCGCGGCCCAGCGCGTCAACGTGTTGATGCGGCCAAAGCGATCGACTACATCCGCAACTTCGCCTCGAGTTGGGCCAAGGCGAAGCCGCCGACGAAGGCGATGATGGTCCAGGCGCTCTATGAGGAGATCGTCGTCCGGGGTGCGGAGTTTGTGAGCGTCCGGCTCACGCCGGAGGCCTACGCGCACGGGCTCGCCCTCGCGCTGCCGCAAGATGTCCTCGTGCCGCCCATGCGCACCAAGGGCCGGCCACGAAAAATGTGGGCATTGGCGCGCCCGACAGGACTCGAACCTGCGACCTTTGGGTCCGGAACCCAACGCTCTATCCACTGAGCTACAGGCGCGCGGACCGCGAATGATACCGGCGGGCACCGGCTTCGCCGCTTAGAGCTCCGCGGCCATCCGTGCGGCCGTCGACGCGGCCCACGAGTCGCGGGGCTTGGCGTCCGCGGCCTTGAGCTCGCGCCAGCCGCGCGTGAGCAGGGCGGCGACGGCTTCGCTCGTGACTTGGTGGCCGAGGACGTCGCCCAGCCCGTGATCGACGACATAGCCGGCGTACCAGGTCGGCCACTGCTCGTCGTAGACGCCGGCCAGCTCGCCGCGCTCGTAGGCGCCGTGCGCCCTCTCGGCCTCGCCGAGCAGCGCCGCAATCGCCGGGATCCGGTCGTCGCCGGGCATCGACCGCATGCTAGTTGGAGCCTCGGGGCCGCCCGTCAAGGCAGTTCGCGCAGGTGCCGCCGACGCTGAGGTGGGAGAAGTCGATCTCGAAGCCGAGGCGATTCCGGAAGTCGCGAATCGTTGCGGCGGCATCGGCAGGCGAGATCTCCCAGCTCTGGCCGCAGCTGGAGCAATGGAGGTGGCCGTGGGCCTCCGTGGGCCGGATGTGGAACTCCTCCCGCCCGTCGCGGCCGTGGGCATGCTGGACGACGCCGATCTCCTCGAGGACGCGCAGCGTCCGGTAGACGGTCGAGGGTGTCGTCTCTGGGTCCAGGGAGCGGCAGCGATCGACGAGCTCGCTCCCCGTTACGTGGCCGTCGGTCGCCTCGATCACCTCGAGGATCAGGCGGCGCTGGGGCGTCCAGCGCATGCCCACACGCCGCAGCTGCTCCCGCACGGCATTCGAGCTCGGCGCTGGCGGTGATCCGGTGGCGGCCATCGGACGAAAGGATACCCGTCGAGTCGCTTGCTGCCGTACCATGCTGTTGCAACTGGATGCAATAGGCACCGGCGGCGGCGCGATGGCGCTGTGGAGGGTTCATTGGGCGAGGCGCTCGGGCTGCTCTTGACGGCGCTGCTGCTCGGCCTCCGCCACGGCATCGACTGGGACCACATCGCGGCGATCACAGACATCACCAGCACGACGGCCGCGGGCGAGTCCGGTGAGGCCGGGCACGAGGAGCACCACCGGGCCGGCGCCCACGAGCACGGCCACGGCGGCCCCGATGAGCTCGCTGCCCACGCCACCGCCCCCGAGCCGGACCGTCCTCACGCCCATGAGCCCACCGCGGTGACCCGCGAAGGCTTCCTCTCCGAGCAGCGCCATGCCATCGCCCTGGGCTCGCTCTACGCCCTGGGCCACGCCCTCGTCGTGGCGGTCCTCGGCGCCGCCGCCCTGCTCTTCGGGGCGCTCCTGCCCGACTGGCTCGACCCGATCATGGGCCGGATCGTGGGGATCACCCTGATCGTGCTCGGGGTCTGGGTCTTCTACTCGATCTATGCCTACGTCCGGCACGGCACCGAGTTCCGGCTCCGCAGCCGCTGGATGCTCGTCTTCGACACCGTCCGCTACGGCTGGCGCTGGATCCGTGCACGGCTCCACGGCCACGAGCACGTGGACCCCGTCGAATCGAGCAGCTACGGGCCGAAGACGGCGTTTGGCGTCGGGATGATCCACGGGGTCGGCGCCGAGACGGGCACCCAGGTCCTGCTGATCGCCGCCGTCGGGGGCGCGGCCAACCTCGGTCTCGGGATCCCGATGATGCTGGCGTTCATCATCGGGCTGCTGATCACCAACACGATCATCGTGCTGATCACGGCGACCACGTTCGTCGCGAGCCAGCTGCGCCAGCGGGTCTACGTCGCCGTCGGGGTCGTCGCCGGCGCATTCAGCCTGATCATCGGCATCCTGTTCGTGTTCCAGCAGGAAGGCGTCCTGCCCGACCTCAGCTCGATCTTCTAGCGGACCACGCGATCGACGCGTGGGCCTCGCCTTCGCCGATTGACACGTCGGCGAGCGCCTCGATAGGCTCCCCGGACAACTGAAGAGCCTTATCAAGAGTTGGCGGAGGGACCGGCCCTGTGATGCCACGACAACCTACCGGCGCAGAGCCGGCAAGGTGCCAAGTCCGGGCAGGTCCTCCTGCGAGATAAGTCGTCTCTTCACGAGACCCTTTCCGCCAGGAAAGGGTCTTCTCGTTCTCCGCCGGTCTCGCCGCCGCCAGGCCCCCTGGAGCTGCCGATGACGACCGAGATCGAAACCCGTCCCACCCCGAGCGCCGCGCCCGACGCGCCGCCGCGCATCCGAGGTCTGGTCTGTCGCAACTGCGGGCAGCCAGAGGCGCTCGGACCGTCATACGTCTGCGCGGCCTGCTTCGGGCCCCTGGAGGTGGCGTACGACATCCACGCGGTCCGACTGACCCTCGATCGCGAGGCCGTCGCCGGACGCGGGCCGGGCATCTGGCGCTACCTCGAGCTCCTGCCGGTGGATGCGCCGCCCGATCGCGGTCTCAAGGTCGGCTCGACGCCGCTGATCGACGCCACACGTCTCGGGGACCCCCTTGGTATCGATCGGCTGTGGGTCAAGGACGACACCAGGAACCCGAGCCTGTCGTTCAAGGATCGAGCGGTGGCGATCGCCGCCGCCATTGCGCCACGGTTCGGGATAGACACCCTCGCGTGCGCCTCGACCGGTAATCTCGCCGGAGCGACAGCGGCTGCCGCGGCGGCGGCCGGCCTGCCGGCGTACGTCTTCATCCCGGCGGACCTCGAGCAGGCGAAGGTCGACCATGCCCTGGCCTACGGCGCGACCGTCGTCCCGATCGACGGCACGTACGACGACGTGAACCGCCTCTGCCTCCAGGTCGCTGACGAGACTGGCTGGGGCTTTATCAACGTCAACCTCCGACCGTTCTACGCCGAGGGGTCGAAGACGCTGGCGTTCGAGATCGCCGAGGGGCTCGGCTGGCGTTCGCCCGACGTCATCGTCGCGCCGATCGCCTCGGGCGCGATGTACGTCAAGCTCGCTAGGGGCTTCGCCCAGCTCGCCGATGCCGGGCTGATCGAGCGCCGAACGATCCGGTTCGTCGGCGGACAGGCGGCCGGGTGCGCGCCGGTGGCGACGGCCTGGAGCGAGGGGACCACCGAGCTCCAGCCCGTTCGGCAGCCGAACACCTTCGTGCGCTCGCTGGCGATCGGCAACCCGGCCGACGGCCGCTACGCCGTGGAGCTCGCGAACGCCACGGCCGGCTCGATCGAGGCCGTGCCGGATCTCGCCACCGCGGGCGCGATCCGGCAGCTGGCGGCCCTCGAGGGCGTCTTCGCCGAGACGGCCGGAGGCGTCACGGTCGCAGCTGCCGAGCAGGCCCGCCGGCGCGGCGTCATTCGAGACGGCGACGAGGTCGTCGTGCTGGTCACCGGGAACGGGCTGAAGACGCCGGAGGCGCGCCTGCTCGGGTCGGGGGCTGGCGCTGCCGAACCAGGCGATGGCACCCCGGCGGGCATGGCCCGCCCGGGCGAGCCCGGCCTCGCGCCGGTCCTGCGCCCGAGCCTGGAGGCATTCGAGCGCTGGTTGGAGGGTCGAGCATGAGTCGCGTCCGGATTCCGCCCACGTTGCGCACGGCGACCGCGGGCACCAAACTCGTCGACGTCGAGGGTGCCACGGTCCAGGAGGTCGTCGACAACCTGATCGCGACCTATCCCGGCCTCGCCGCGCAGCTCCTCGCCGCGGACGGCACCGTCAACAGCTTCGTCAACGTCTTCCTGAACGACACCGACGTCCGCCACCTCGACGGGCTGTCGACCGCGGTCACGGAGCGGGATGGGATCGTCCTCCTGCCGGCGATGGCCGGGGGCTGACCGGCGGCGATACGAGCTACGGCGTCGAGGCGATGAACAGCTCCCACTGCCCTGGCACGCCCCGGAGCGAGAAGAGCCCGAGCGGGTTGAACTCGATGTCGGCGCCGATCACGAGGTCACGGACGGTCCGGGTCACGACGACCTGGCCGTTCCCGGCCTGGGACAGAACCCGGGACGCGATGTTCACGGCCATCCCGCCGATGTCGTCGCCCCGGACCTCGATCTCGCCGGTATGGATGGCGGCACGGAGCTCGAGGTTCAGGCGTCGGGCAGCCGCGCACAGCGAAAGGGCAGCGCGCAGCGCTCGCGTCGGAGCGTCGAACCGGGCGAGGATCCCGTCCCCGGTCGACTTCACCAGCTGCCCGCCCCAGCGCTTGACCTCGGAGCGGGCGGCCTCGTCGTGGCGATCAAGCGTGCGCCGCCACTCGCGATCGCCCACCGCGGCAGCCCGGCCGGTGGAGTCGACGATGTCGGTGAACAACACGGTCGCGAGAACCCGATCCATGTCCTCCGCGGCTCGAAAGTACTCGACCTGCTCACTGGTCCATGTCAGGTCCCAGGGGCCGGCATCGGGTGCCGCCCTGTCAGCCTGCCGCTCGTAGGTGAGGAGCGCCACCCCCGACGAGGTCCCGATGGAGGACTGGAGTCGGAACCGCCGGAGCTCCGTCTCGTCCCGGAACAGGCGCTTGCCGCTCCCGAGGACGACCGGGAACACGGCGAGCCGCAGCTCATCGACCAGGTCCAGCTCGAGCAGCCCGCCGACGAGATCGGCGCTGCCGTACAGGTGGAGGTCGCCGTCGCCGCCCTCCTTGATCCGGCGAATCTCCTCGCCGAGGTCTCCGCGCAGCACGAAGGTGTTGGCCCAATCCGGGTCCCGCAGGGTCTTCGAGACCACGTACTTCGGGAGCCGCGTGATGTGCTTGCCCATCTTGGCCGCGACCTCGGGTGCGGTCGGCCAGAAGGCGGCCCAGACGTTGTAGGTCGTACGCCCGAAGAGCAATGCGTCGGCCGTCGTGACCTGCTTGCCGTTCCACGCCTGGAGCTCGGGATCCCCGACCTCCATCGCCCAGCCGTTCCGGCCCGTCCGGTGCTCCTCGTAGCCCGGCGCCTCCATGACCCCGTCAAGCGTCATGAACTCCACGACGATCAGCCGCATGGCCCAAGTGTGGCGCGGGCGCACCGGCGGCGCCCGCGGAGGAATCCCTGGCGCCGTCTGATTCCCGCTGGTCTCCGTCAGGACCGGTCGAACGTGACCTGCTCGACCGTCGCGATCGTGATTCGGCTGTCGACGATGCTGACGCCCGGGACGACCTCGATCACCGAGAGGATGGCGTCCTCGTCCTCGAGGTCCTCGACCACGCCGACGATCCGGACGACGCCGCCTTCGGCATCGAACTCGACATGGTCGGCCAGGCCCGCAGTCGTGGCATCGGCTCGCAATGCCTCGAGGATCCGCTCCTCGATCTCGTCCCGCGCCGGGAGGCCCGCGCTGTGGTGGTCCGCGTCGAACGGCTCGTCCTGCGCGGTCGTCCCGAACCCGGCCGCGACCTCGGGACCCTCGTCACTGACGCGCCGCGGTGGGTCGATCGGCGGCACCCACAGCAGGCCTTCCTCGGCCGCTTCGTTCGGGTCGTCCGTCTCGCCGTCTCGAAGCTCGGTCGCGGCGAGGGATTCGAGGTGCTCCGAGTCCGGCATCGAATCGGCATCGGCCGGGCGCAGTCCGAGGAGCTGGGCGACATCGGGATCGACGTCGGCGGCCGTGTCCGGCTGGGGCTGGTTCCGGGGCTTGAGCGGGCCACGGGTCTGCTGCTTGTCCATGGCCCGACGATCTCCGTTTGGCCGCTGCTCACGGATCACGCACCGGCCTCGGGCCGCGCAACTCCGTTGCAACCGCGTCGCCGGAGGCGCCCGAGGCGAGCCCGCCAGCCGCGCTGATTCGCTGCTTGCGGTTGCTCTCCGCGCCGCCTACGATCCGCCTGCCTCGCGCCAGTTCGCCTGACCGAGGCTCCCTGACCACCACCTAGCGACGGCCTGCCCGTTCCGCCTCGCGGAGGTGCCCCCATGACCACCCAGGCGACGGCCGATCTGCTGGCCGAGGTCCAGGCGCTCATCCATGAGCGCGAGCGCGACGGCGTCCTCGGGCTCGCCGAGCTCATCGGGCCGGCGGAGTGGGCCGACCTCGTCCCGCAGCTCGAGCCGACCGAGATCGCGGTCCTCATCCAGTGGCTGCCCGATGAGGAGATCGCCGAGATCCTGGAGGAGCTGCCGCCGATCGAGGCAGCCCGGATCCTGCGCAATCTCTCGGCTCCCGAGGCCAGCCAGCTCCTCGGCGAGATGGACCCCGACGACGCCGCCGACGTGGTCGAGGCGCTGCCCGACGAGGCGGTCGCCGAGATCCTCGTGCGGATGAAGCCAGAGGACGCGGCCGAGATTCGGCAGCTGTCCGGCTACGAGCCCGACACCGCCGGCGGGATCATGACCCCGGAGTACGTGGCGGTCGCGAAAGACGCGACGTCCGCCCAGGCGATCGCCGCGATCCGGCGCCTCGTCGACGAGGCCGAGACCGTCAACTACGTCTACGTCGTCGACGACGAGCGCCACCTGCTGGGCGTCCTGTCGCTGTACCGCCTGCTCCTCAGCCCAGAGCGGACCCCGGTCGTGGAGCTCATGGCCCCATCAACCGTGCGAGTGAAGGCCTCAGCCGACCAGGAGACCGCGGCCCGGCTCCTGACCGACCGCAACCTCCTCGCGATCCCCGTTGTGGACGACGACGACCACCTGATCGGAATCATCACCGAAGACGACGTCGCCGACGTCCTTGAGGAGGAGGCAACCGAGGACATCGAGCGCCTCGGCGGCAGCCAGCCGCTGAACCTGCCGTATCGGCTCGCGTCCGTCCCGCTGCTGGTGCGCAAGCGAGTGGGCTGGCTGCTCCTCCTGTTCATCGCCCAGGGCTATACCGGCACGGTCCTCCAGAACTTCCGCGGCGAGCTGGCGGCGGTGGTCGCGCTGAGCTTCTTCATCCCGCTCCTGATCGGCACCGGTGGCAACGTCGGCAGCCAGACGGTCACGCTCGTCGTCCGCGCGATGGCCCTGGGCGAGGTCGCCCTGCGCGACATCGGCTGGCTCGTGTTCAAAGAGCTCCGCGTCGGGCTGGTCATGGGTCTCGTGATGGGCGTGCTGGCGATCGGCCAGGCCTGGTTCCTCGGCGTGTCGTCGGACATCGCGACGGCGGTCGCAATCGCGGTCATCGCCATCTGTGTCTGGGCTGCGACCGTCGCGGCGGCGCTGCCGCTCGTCCTCCGCCGGCTCGGCGTGGACCCGGCGGTGGTCTCGGCGCCGCTCATCTCGACCCTGGTCGACGGGACCGGGCTGATCATCTACTTCGAGATCGCCCGGATCGTCCTCGGGCTGTAGCTCCGGGCCCCAAGCCGCGCGACGAGGGCGCGAGCTGCTCGAGTCGCCGCGCTCGCTGCCCGTTCGTGTCTGACAGTCAACAAATCCACCCGAGTCGAGCCTTACGGGGCTGAGAACCGGACGTTCGGCGCAGCTTCGCGTCTGGCAGTCACGAATTCGGACAGATCGGGGCGATTCCGGGGCCTTGCGGCGGGATTCGTGTCTGGCAGTCATCAACCCCGTCGATCGAGGCCGCGGCGGGCTCCAGGCGAGGCTGTGCGCGCAGTATTCGTGTCTGACAGACACGTTGACGGCCGGTGCCGGGCGATTTCCGGCGCCTTTGCCCGGATCCGCGCGGCCCGCGCCTCAGGAACGGATCAGAGCCAGCCGCGCCGCCGGAAGATCAGCCACAGCCCCACGCTGATCAGGGCCATCAGGCTGAGCGCGAAGGGATAGCCGAAGGCCCAGCTCAGCTCCGGCATGTCGAAGTTCATGCCGTAGATCGTGCCGATGAGGGTCGGCGCGAAGATGATCGCGGCCCAGGCGGAGATGCGCTTCACCTCCTCGTTCTGGCCGATGCTGGCCTCGGTGAGGCGGCGGACCTCCTCGTTCTGGGCCTGGCTCACGAGCGTCGCATTGACCGTCAGGATGTCCGAGAGTGCCTGGCGGAACCCGGCGACGCGCTCGGACACGGTGGTCGCGTGGTCGGCGACGTCGCGCAGGAGGCGCTGCAGCTCCTCGTTCGTGCCGTACTTCTCGAAGCCCGCCTCGAGCCCCTCGAGCATGCCGTGGAGCGGGCGCGTCGAGCGCTGGAACTCGATGACCTCGCCGGAGAGCTCGTAGATCCGCCGCGAGACGCCCGGGTCGCCACGGAAGACCTGGGCCTCGATCTCGTCGATGTCCCGGTCGAGGCCCGCCACGACCGGCGCGTAGCCATCGACGACGCTGTCGAGGATCGCGTAGAGGACCGCCTCGGGCCCCAGGGCCAGGAGCTCCTGGCTCGACTCCATGCGCTGCCGGACCACCGCCAGGTCGGGCGTGCGGCTGTGGCGGACGGTCAGGATGAAGTTCTGCCCGACGAAGATGTGGATCTCGCCGAACTCGACCTCCTCCTCGCGGTCGAGGTAG
The DNA here is from genome assembly GCA_046707905.1 of Candidatus Limnocylindrales bacterium. GTDB lineage: Bacteria > Chloroflexota > Limnocylindria > Limnocylindrales > CSP1-4 > UBA5189. The sequence continues at coordinate 5,730 of JBKKDM010000056.1, read as the reverse complement.
GTCGCCGAGCGAAGGACCACGAAGAGCGTGTCGCCGTAGCGCTCGAGCTTGGGGCGCTGGTGCGCGACGATCGCGTCCTCGACCGCCACCTCGTGCAGCCCGAACTCCTCGGCGACGGGCCGGAACTGGGCATCGGTCGGCCGGAACAGCCCGATCCAGGCCATCGCGCCGGGGGTCGCCCGGAGCGCCGAGCAGGCCTCGACCACGGTCGGCGGCGTGGCGATGCGCTTGCCGTCGACGTACAGCCCGGCATCGACCATCGACTGCTCAACGGGCGCGGCGACGTCTTCCGGGCGCGCCTCCATCGAGACCTCCGGCGCCGGCTCCGCGGGCGTCTGCGGGCTCGCCGGGTTGCGGCGGGTCGGCAGGAGGAAGCGCGGGCGACGATCGGGCATGGGCCTAGGCTAGCCGCCGCGATCGCTCGCGCGACGCTGGAGCGCCGAGTCAGGCGATCCGGTCGATCTCGAAGTAGACGCCGACGGCACGGATGTGGGACCTCGCCGCGCGATAGACGAGGTTGCCGGGGAAGGGGTGCTGGTCGAACAGGCGCATCGGGACGTCCCGGTCGAGGCCCGTGAGCCGGCGCGCGCGGATCGGGATCGGGACGGTCCTTGGGAACTTCAGGTCGGCCGTCCCGGCGGCCTCGAGGTTCAGCGTCCAGGGGACGTCGCCGTTCGGGTGACCCAGGAACCAGCGCTCGCCTTCGCGGAGGAGCGTCAGCAGCACGCTGCGGTAGCGGCCCGAGTGGCGACCGGCCACCCGGAGCTCGACGACGTTCCCGAGTCCGATGCCGGTCGACCGCCACTCTCGCCGGACGACCGGGTCGAGAAGCTTGATCAGGGCGTACTGTGCCCGGAGCGCCCGGCGCCAGAAGCCGGACTCGCGCGGTGCCGGAAGCTCCATATCGGGCAAGATACCCCGGTGACCTCCCAAAGCGCCCTCGCCCTGGCGACGCGCGGCCTGCGCAAGAGCTACGGCAAGCGACTCGCTCTCGACGGTCTCGACCTGTCCGTGCCCGAAGGCGTCGTCTATGGCTTCCTCGGCCCCAACGGCGCCGGCAAGACGACCACGATGCGGCTCCTCACCGGGCTCATGCACCCGGACGCGGGTACGATCGAGCTGCTCGGCGCGCCCTTCCGGCGCGGCGATCGGAAGCGGCTCTTCGCCATCGGCTCGCTGGTGGAGAACCCGTCGTTCTACCCGTACCTCTCCGGCCGGAAGAACCTCCAGGTCCTCGCGGCCGCAGGCGCGCCCGTCCCGGCGCGGCGGATCGACGAGCTCCTGGAGCTCGTGGGGCTGAAGGAGCGGGCAAAGGACAAGCTCAGCGGCTACTCCCTGGGCATGAAGCAGCGGCTCGGGATCGCCGGAGCCCTGCTCTCCGATCCAAAGCTCCTCCTCCTCGACGAGCCCGCCAACGGCCTCGACCCCGCGGGCATCGTCGCGATGCGCGAGATGCTCCGGCGCCTCGCGGGCATGGGCAAGACGATCTTCGTGTCGAGTCACCTCCTCGCGGAGGTCCGGGTCCTCGCCGACGTTGTCGGGATCATCGCGGCCGGGAAGCTCGTCCGGGAAGGGACGCTCGAGTCGATGCTCAGCGACCAGGGCGTGGTCCGCGTTCGGGTGGCGCGGGGCGATGAGCCGGCAGCCCGGGCCGTGCTGGAGCGGATCGCGCGAACTGATCCTGGCGCGGAGTCCGACGGTGACCCGTGGCTCGCCGTCCATGTCGAGCCCGGCCGCGCCGCCGACGTGAACCGGGCCCTTGCAGAGGCCGGCGTGTTCGCCTCCGGGCTGGAGTCGGGAACCGATTTCGAGATGCTGTTCCTGCAGCTGACCGGTGGCACGGCCGTGTCGAACGAGGGGACGTTCGGGACCGCCGGGGTCGTGCCGGGCGCCGATGCCGGAGGGTCCGCATGAGGATCTTCACGGCCGGGCTTCGAAAGCTCGTGAGCCGGCCGGCATCGTTCGTCTCCGTGGGCCTTCTGGTCGGCTTGCTCGGGCTGATCATCCTCGCCTCCGCGACCGTCGGTCAGGACGGCGACGATCCGGGTGACGGCCGCGCGGCGGCCCTCCTCCTCACCTTCCCGGGCGCCTACTCCTTCGTCCTGTCGTTCATGTTCGGGCTCGGCGGCCTGGTGGCTGTCACGTTCGCCGCTGCGATCGCGGGCTCCGAATGGGGCTGGGGCACGCTCAAGAACGCGGTCGCGCGAGGCGAGAGCAGGACGCGCTACATGCTCCTCACCTTTGCCGCCATCGCCGTGATGATCGGGGTCGGGCTCCTTGTCACGTTCGCGCTCGGCGTGGCGCTCGTGGTGGTCGGGGCCTCGATTGCCGGGATCTCGACGGCCGGGATCACCGACGCCGACACGTTGAACCGGCTGCCGTCCCTGGCCGTGCGCGGCTGGTTCGCGGTCACGGAGGAAGCCGCGATCGGATTCGCGATCGCGACCCTCGCGCGCAGCCAGCTGGCTGGGATCGGTGCCGGCCTCGCGTTCTATTTCGGGGAGCTGTTCGCCACGGTGTTCCTGCCGGACATCGTCAAGTACATGCCGTTCGCGGTCGCCAACGCCTCGATCGACGTCGCCGGCGGCGGCGGCGGCTTCGGCGGCGGCAACGCGGGGCCGCCGGCACTCGAGCCGGATACAGCGCTCATGCTCGTCGCGGCCTGGCTCGTCGGTTCCTTGATCGTCGCCGTGCTCGTCACCGAGCGCGCCGAGATCACGGGCTAGCAATTCGGGGGGAAAAGTTCGGAGCGGCTCCCGAAGGAGCCGCTCCGATGCTGTCCCGGTGAAGGTATCCGCCGAAACGGACGCTTCTGCCACGCGCCAAGGGCATCTATCACGTCGGCTGCACCGACTACCCTGACCCTACCTACCCATGACCTTGCCGCTGGGGCAGCGCTGCATTGCAGCAATCGGTACTCTACCCGGTTCGGCGTCAGAATCCAATGGTTTCGACGCACATCACGATGAAAATTCCTTAATCTTCGTGAATCGTCACGGTGACCATTGACACCGGGCTATTCGGCAGGTCGCGCGAATTGCGCGGTGCCGCGACGATCTGGTCCACCACGTCCATGCCCCTGGTGACCATCCCGAACAGGTTGTAGCTCTTCGGCAGCTGGCCCATCAGGTCCTTGACGCAGATGAAGAACTGGGACCCGTTCGTGTTGGATCCGGAGTTCGCCATGGCCAGCGCGCCGCGCGTGTAGTCGCCCTTCACCGGCTCATCCTCGAAGCGATAGCCGGGTCCCCCGGTGCCGACCCGGCCGGAGTTGAGCGAGGCCTTCTTGCCAAACTCGCCGTCGCCACCCTGGACCACGAAGCCCGGGACGATGCGATGGAAGATCACATCGTCATAGAAGCCCTTGGTCGCGAGGTCGATGAAGTTCTTGGTGGACTTGGGCGCGCTGTCCGTGAAGAGGTCAACCTCGATGTCGCCAATGTCGGTGCTGATGACGGCTCGTGTCACGTGGTCTCCTTGAGCTGCGGGGGGATGAGGCCGGCGCGGTGGTGCCGCTACGGCGTGGCCACGGTGACCATGTCCATGGCCACCGAATCGAGCGCGCTGTTGTTCGGTGTGCCGCTGTTCGGCATCGCCGCGATCGCGTCCACCGTGTCCATCCCGGACGTCACGGTGCCGAAGATCGAATAGGTGTTGGCGGACGCCAGCGAGTTCCTGTCCGACAGGACGATGAAGAACTGCGAGCCCTGCGAGTTGGGGGCGCTGGTCCGGGCCATGGCCACCGTGCCGCGCAGGTAGGAGGTCGCGACGGGCTCATCCTTGATGGTGTAGCCGGGCTCGCGGCCGGCCCCGGTGCCGGCGCGGTCGCCGCCCTGGATGACGAAGCCGGGCACCAGGCGGTGGAAGATCACACCGTCGTAGTAGCCACATTCCGCGAGGGCGATGAAGTTGCCGGCAGCCAGCGGCGCGAGACTGGCCTTGACGCTGACCACGATCGTTCCCTTGCGGGTGGCAATCGTGACCGAGCGTGTGTCGCCCGCGGGCAGCGCCGCGGGGGCCGCCGTGGGGCACCCTGCCGGCTTCGCCCCGACGTTGGTCCGCGTCGTCGGGGCGCCCTGGCCGGCTGCGCCGGGGGCGAGCGTGCGGGCCGGCGACGCCGGCGTGAGCCCGCCGATCACCGAGCCGAGCAGCCAGGCGCCGGCAACCAGGATGACGAGACCGCCCAGGGCCAGCAGCGCCTGGCGCGTTCGTCGCGCCGACGTCGCCTCCTGCACCCGGCGGCCGGTCTCGGAGCCACGGCGGCGCGGCGGCCCGGAGTGATGGGGGTCGGACGGCTGGGGACGATTGGGGCGGCGGGGAGTCACGCGGCGGCCTCCAGGGCAGCGGCATAGTCGATCGCCCCGGAAAGGAGCGCTTCGCCGAGGATGATGCCCGCCGCGCCCGCATCGCGCACGCGGCGGATCCCGGCCACGTCGCGGACGCCGCCGGCCACGATCAGCTCGGCGTCCACCGTCCGCGCCAGGGTGGCCAGCTCCGCCAGCTGCGCCAGCTGGTCCTCCGCGCCGGTGCCGCCGTGCGAGAGCACGAACCGCCGCACGCCCGAGGCCAGGAGCTCGTCCAGGACGGCCTGGAGCGTCGGCACGGAGCCGCGCCGCCAGGGAAAGGCCGCGAACCGCTCCGGCCGCGGATCGATGCCCACGGCCAGCCAGTCGCCGGCCACGGATACGCACTCGCGGACCAGGGCCTGGTTCTCCACCACGCTCATGCCCAGGACCACGCGCGTGGCGCCCGAGGCGAATGCCAGCCGGATGGCCTCGGGGCTCTCCATGCCGCCCGCCACCTGGATCGGGATCGCCACGCGGGATGCGATCGCGCCGATTGCCTCCAGGTTGACCGGTGCGCCGGCGCGGGCGCCATCGAAATCAACGAGGTGGATGATCGGTGCGCCCTGTCCCACGAACTGCTCCGCGATGCGCTCCGGACGGTCGGTGGGCACGCCCGCGCCCGTGGCGGCGCCGGGCCAGAAGACAACGCGCGACCGCCCCCGCTCCAGGTCGATCGCCGGGATCACCTGCACCTAGGCGGGCTCGCCGACGGCCGCTTCGGTTCGCCCGTCGCCGCGCAGCAGCCGGCGGTGGAAGCTGATCGGGAGCGAGCCGTTGGCGAGCAGCGAGTCGTGGAACCCCCGAAGTGAGAAGGCCGGGCCCAGCCGGCGCTGCTCGTCGTCGCGGAGCTTGAGCAGCATGACCTTGCCCAACAGGTATGACAGCTGGTAGGTCGGGGTGTACGTGTAGCGGACGACTTCGGCACGGGCGACGGCGGGCTCGAAGGCGGTCATCTCGCGCATGAACGCGGTGCCCTCCTCGATCGAGAGCTCGCCGCGGTGCATCTGGATGTCGAGGACGATCCGACAGGCCCGCCAGATGGCGTCCGTGGCCAGACCCACCTGGAACGCCGGTCCGTCGTCGAAGCCCTGCTCGCGCATCATCTGCTCGCAGTACATGGCCCAGCCCTCGACGAACTCGGTGGCATCGATCTGCAGGCGCGTCAGGGACGGGTGGGTGCGCGCGATCGAGAGCTGAAGGTGATGGCCCGGGTACGCCTCGTGAATGCTGGTGTTGCTGATGGCACTCCAGTTGTGCTCGCGCATCGCCGCTGGGTCGCCGTCAACCGACGGGGTCACCACGTAGATCCCGGCCGGGTCCCGGTCGAACTTCGGGGGCACGAAGTAGGCGGCCAGGGGAAGTGCCTGGCGCAGGTGCATCGGGG
>JBKKDM010000055.1:0-3528 GCA_046707905.1 Candidatus Limnocylindrales bacterium | reverse complement strand
CGAACGCATCCCGGGCCTGCTTCGCCCCGATCCCCGCCCACTTGGCGAACGAGCCGACGGTCGTCGGGCCGAACACGTGGAGGTATCGCCTCGCGAGCTCCAGGCGCAAGGCCGCGGGCTCGCCGTGGGGGCGGGCCACGGTCCAGATCCTCGGCGCTCGCGCACCCTCCCACCGGATCAGGATCGTGCCCGTGGTTGTGGCGTACCGGATCGCGTTGCCGACCCGATGCGCCCCCGCCACCTCGCGGTCGGTGAGCGCCCGGTCGCCGAGGTAGCTCGCGGCGAGGGCCGCCATCTCCTCGGCGACCCGCCGGCCCCGGGCATCGTCCGGATAGCGGGCAAGCGTGAACAGCTCGTGCTCCGCGGCCGGGACGGCGTAGACCTGGAAGCGCGGGCCCCACACCTGGACGAGCGACCGATCGGCCCAGGTCTCGGGCTCCGTGCCGGCCACGCGAGCGTGGATCGAGAGGACCGCCGCGCGCGGCATCGAATCCTGGAGGCCGCACCACGCCGCTCGCCGGAGCGACGACGCGCCCTTGGGCATTCGCTCGTCCAGCGACTGGACGAGCCGTCGATAGGCGAGGACCTGATCGCGACTGAGCTTGAGCGGCCTGGCGGTCATGCCTCGGCGTCGAACCGCCGCCAGTGTCCCTCGGAGATCAGCTCGACGGTGCCATCGACCACCTTGATCGCGGTGACGTCGTCGATCGCATAGGCCGGACCGCCGATCTCGGCGGCCCACTTCTCCGCCGCAGCCATCGTGTTCTCCGGCAGGTCGGGATGGTCGACATGGGGAAAGATCGAGAAGTCGACGATGCCGAGCCCCTCGTCGCGGCCGTTGGGCGGCATCCAGCCCATGAAGTCCGTCCCGATCCGCGGCGTCAACGCCATGCTCCCGGCGCTGAATCCCACCCAGACCTTCTCGGCGAGCTCGGGCATGAGGTCCGCCAGCCCCGACTCCCGCATCCAGTGAGCCAGGTACAAGGCATCGCCGCCGTTGGCCAGCAAGACGTCGGCCTCCTGGACCCAGGCGACCCAACGCTCCCGGTCGATGCTCGGCAGCGCCGTGAGCTCCAGCACCCCCATCGACTTCCAACCCAGCCCGACCATGGGCTGGTTCGAGGTGCCGGCGATGAAGCGCCAGACCCCGGTGGGGCGATGACCGTAGGTGCTGCCGTAGCCGCCCGTCGGGATGCACAGGGCGTTCGACTCGGCGATCGGCTTGCCGAGGAGATCGACCAGCGCCTCGAGAATGCTCGGGTTGTTGATGCCCGCGGACGTCAGGAGGAGCTTCATGCCTGCCGTCGCTTGATCACTCGGTCTCGCGCGCCGCGTCCGGGGCGACGTCGATCGTCTCGAGGGCGCCACCGGCGCGGGTGACGAGCTGCTGGACCTTGAGCTCGGCCTCCGCCAGGAGCTTGGCGCAGCGCTCGTGCAGGGCCACGCCCCGCTCGTAGAGGGCGATCGAGCGTTCCAGCGGCTGGCCCCCCGCCTCGAGCTCGGAGACCGTCTTCTGGAGGGCTGCGAGCGCGTCGTCGAACGACAGCTGGTCGAGCGGGGTTTCAGTCTGTTCGGTCACCTGGCTCCTCGTCGTCCGCGTCGGCCCGGTCGAGCAGTCGCCCGATCCGCGGTGCGACCACGATACCCAACCCGAGCCCGATCGCGACGGCGCCGGCCGCGATCAGGAGGACGACCACGATGGCCTGGACGCTCTCGGGCACCCGCAGAGGATGGCAGCACGACATGCCGAGCGGGCCGCGCCGCGGCAAGATGCGCGGGTGCGGATCCTGGAGATCAGAACGTATCGGCTCGTGCCCGGCACGCGCGACGCGTACGACCGGCTCTTCCGCGAGGCGGCCCTGCCGCTGCTCGAGCAGTTCGACATCGATGTCGTGGGCGCAGGGCCGTCGCTCGACGACCCGAATGGCTACTGCCTGCTTCGAGCGTTCGACGACCTGGCGGACCGGGAGCGGCGCGAGGAGCGGTTCTACGCCAGCCCAGCGTGGCGGCATGGACCGCGTGAGGCGGTGCTCGAGAAGATCGAGGCATACACAGACGCCGTGATCGAGGTGGAGGAGGCAGTGATCGACGGCCTGCGGCGGGCCCTGGGGCGCTAGGCCGGGTCGGATTCGCCGGCGGTTGCCGGGAACTCGCCGCGGGCCACGCGGATCCGGAGGCGAGATCCGCTGCGCACCTCGGCCGGGTCGCGAACGATCGCGTCGTCGGCCTCGCGGCGGACGATGCCGTAGCCGCGCTCCAGCGTTGCCTGCGGCCCGAGCACGGTGAGCGCCGCCCCCGCCTCGGCGAGCGCGGCGCGGCGGGCAGCGACGAGCCCGGAGGCGAGATTCGGCAGGGCCGTTGCGAGCCGGTCCTCCGTCACGCCGGCCGTGGCCAGACGGACCCGCACGGCCCGGGTCGCGCGGTCCAGGAGGTCCCCTGCGAGCTGGCGCGACGCAGCCAGGCGCGCGGCCGGGTGCAGCCGCTCCAGGACCCGGCGCTCCGCGTCGAGCTCTCGCGCCGCCGCCGCGACCGCTCGGGTTCCCGCGACCCGCATCCGATCGGCGCCCCGGGCCAGCGCGCTCGCGAACTCGATCCGATCCGGGGTCACCAGCTCCGCGGCCGCGGTGGGCGTGGCGGCTCGCACGTCCGCCGCGAAGTCCGTCAGCGTGACGTCAACCTCGTGGCCCACGCCGCTCACCACCGGGAGCGAGTGCGCGACGATCGCGCGGACCACGCGCTCGTCGTTGAATGACCAGAGATCCTCCATCGAGCCGCCGCCCCGCGCCACGATCGTGATCGCCGGCGCCTCAGCGGAGCGCCCGGCGTCCGTCAGCGTCGCGACGTGCTTCTCGATCCGTCGGAGCGCCCGCACGATGGACTCCGCTGAGCCGTCGCCCTGAACCTGGCAGGCGACGAGGACGACCCGTGCCAGCGGCCACCGCCGCGCGAACACCTGGCGGACGTCCTTCCAGGCCGCGCCGGTCGGCGACGAGACGACCGCGACGACCCTGGGCCGGGATGGCAGCGCCCGCTTCCGCTCCGATCCGAACAGCCCCTCGGCCGCGAGCTTCGCCTTCAGCTGCTCGAACCGGATCGCGAGGTCCCCCAGCCCGGACGGCTGGATCGAGTCCACATACAGCTGGAGCGCGCCCTGCGCCTCGTACACGTCCACGCGCCCGTGCGCGACGACGCGGAGGCCGGTCTGGGGCTGGAACGGCGAGCGAACCCGATCGTCGCGGAACCACACGCACTGGAGCTGCGCCTTGTCGTCCTTGAGCGTGAAGTAGGCGTGCCCGGCCGAGGAGATCGTCACCCGCCCGACCTCGCCCTCGACCCACAGGTCGCGAAGCTGCTCGTCGGCCCGGACGGTCGAGGCAATCGCGCGCGCGGCCTCACCGACGGAGAAGATCCGCATGCCTGCCGGCGCTGTGGGCGCGGCGTCGTCGGCGACTCCCGTGGCGGTCCTCGCGTACGCATCCATCGGGAGGATGCTACGGCGCGAAGCGCCCTCCCTACACTTCGCCGCCA
>JBKKDM010000054.1:0-20484 GCA_046707905.1 Candidatus Limnocylindrales bacterium | reverse complement strand
TGTCTCGGGGGCTCGGTGATGTTTAATAGAGACTGGCCCCGGAGTTGCGGGGCGACTGGCGCGCGACGCCTTCGACATCGACGCCCTTGTCGAGCGGCTTGCCCTTGATGTGGACCTTGAGGATCTCCAGCCGGCCCTTCATGTCTGGGCGGTCGAGGATTACCTGACGGTCGAAGCGGCCGGGGCGCAGTAGCGCCGGGTCGAGCACGTCGGGGCGGTTGGTCGCGGCGACCACGATCACGTTGGTGTTCGTATCGAAGCCGTCCATCTCGACCAGAATCTGGTTGAGGGTCTGCTCGCGCTCGTCGTGCGAGCCACCCAGACCGGCGCCGCGCTGGCGCCCGACCGCGTCGATCTCGTCCACGAAGACGATGCAGGGCGCATTGCGCTTGGCCTGGTCGAAAAGGTCGCGAACGCGCGAGGCGCCGACGCCGACGAACATCTCGACGAACTCGGAGCCCGAGATCGAAAAGAACGGCACGCCCGCCTCGCCCGCGACCGCGCGCGCCAGGAGGGTCTTGCCGGTGCCCGGAGGGCCCACGAGGAGCACGCCGCGCGGGATGCGCGCGCCGAGGGTGTTGAACTTCTCGGGGAACTTCAGGAACTCGACGACTTCCTGGAGCTCGGTCTTGGCCTCGTCGACGCCCGCGACATCGTTGAAGGTCACGACCTGCTTGTTGCCGAGGAACATCCGGGCCCGGCTCTTGCCGAACGACATGGCCTGGTTATTGGTGCCCTGGGCCTGCCGCATCATGAAGTAGATGAAGCCGCCGATGATCAGCAGCGGCAGCAGGCCGGTGAGCACCAGCCCGATCCAGGAGTTGTCCGGGGCGGGCCTTGTCTCGAGGGTCGGTTCCGCGACCCCGCCCTTCTCCGCGGCGGCCCCGATGTCCTGGCGGACCGAGACGAGGACGTTCGCGATCGGGACCACATAGTCCGGTTCGGTGTCCTTGTCATCGACGGGCTTGTTGAAGACGCTGAGGGTCTCGCCGCTCTGGACGACCTTCCCGATCGTGCCCTTCTCGACCTGCTCGAGGAACGAGTTGGGACCGGAGTAGGCCATCTTCGGGACCTCGGACGAGGCGCCGAGCCACGTATAGAGCAGCGCCGAGACGCCCATCACGAGGACGAGCATCAAAAGCCCGTTGCGCATGAACCTGGGATTCAAGTAGGAGAGCCTCCGAGTGAGCGGGCCACCATTGCATCGGCGATCCCGCTGGCGAGTATAGGACCGGGCATTCTGCGAGCCGGTCGGCCGTCAGTCAGTCAGGGGATGGGACGAAAGGCCCGCTCCCTCTCCTGCATCGTGACAGACGAATGCGGACCGCCGGTGTGCCGGCGGTGAAGTTTTCATCACGGAGGGGCGGCGGAGATTCTGGTAGCTGGGACAGGATTCGAACCTGTGACCTAGCGATTATGAGCCGCTTGCTCTACCACTGAGCTACCCAGCCACGGGCCGCGCATTCTAGCCGAGGTCTGGCGCGGGAGGCACTCCCCGGTCACCCGGAGCGATGGGCGATGTGCAGGGGGATGGTCGCCGACAGCCCCTTCAGCTCCACCGGGCCGATCGCCTCGAACGTCACGCCCTCGACGTCGGTCGCCGCGACGACGTCATCGGTGACGAGCACCTCGCCGCGGCGGGCGTAGTCGGCGATGCGCGAGGCCGTGTTCACGGTCCGCCCGAAGTAGTCGCCCTCCTGGAACAGAACCGGACCGGCATGGATGCCGACGTGCGCGGGCGGCAGCTTCGCCTCCTGGGCGCCCTCCACCATCTCGAGGGCGGCGAGCACGCCCGGACCGGGCTCGCGGAAGTGGAACATCACGCCGTCGCCCAGCCACTTGATCGGCTTGCCGCCGTGCTCCCTGGAGGTCCGGTTGACCAGGCGCGAGAGCCGGCCGGCGAGGTCCGCCGCGGCGGCGTCGCCACGCTCCTCGGTGAGGCGAGTGTAGCCCGACAGGTCGAGGAAGCAGATCGCCGGCGGTCGCTCGACCCGGTTGTACAGGCCGGCTTTGGCGAGGCCGGTCTCGAAGCCCGCGAAGAAGTTGCGCATCCAGGCGTTCGACTGCTGGCCGCGGTACAGCGCGATCATCTCGCGAGCGGCCAGCGGCTGGAGGGCGTTCGAGAACTCGGCGGTGAGCGGCCCCACGTCGGCGAAGCTCTTGCCAGCCGCGAAGATCGGCTGGATCACGTCGTTGTTCCAGAGGTCCGACTCCACGTCGGCCATGCGGCGGAGGCTGTCGCCCCAGGCCCGGAGCAAGCGCTCGAGGGCCTGTGGGCGCATCCCGTACTTGATCTCGAGCTCCAGCGCCGGCAGCGTCTCGAGCTCGAGGGCTCGGAGGCGGTCCTCCGGTCGCGGGGACGGCGAGCCGGTTGCCTCGCGCATCGCAGCGAGGACCTCGAACGGGATGCCCGTCCGGTCGCTGACCTGCTGGTAGGTCTCGTCCGTCAGCCCGGTGAACAGCTCGTAGGCGGGATCGTCGACGAAGCCGAGATCGACGATCCCGCGCCGCACGCCCTCTCCGACGGCCTCGAGCGGCAGGCCCGCGTCCTCGAGCGAATGCATGATCCGCGTGCGGCGCATGTCGCCCTCGGTGAAGTCGCCGGCCGCCGCAGTGAGGATCTCCAGCTCACAGAGCCGATCGACGAAGGCCGGGGCCACGCCGGCCCGCGCCGCGACCTCTGCTCGGGTGTAGGGCATCGCTCAGGCCACCTGTCGAAGCCGCCCGGTCTCGACCTCGTAGACGAGCCCGTGGATCGGCACCTCGAGGAGCGCCGGCTCGTCGAGCAGGACCTCGACCTGCTCGCGAACCATCGCGTCGAGATCGACGAACGACCCGAAGCCCATCTCGGTCGAGTTGCCCGTCGTCAGCTCGACCCGCTTTCGGAGGTCGGTCTCGCTCGCGCCGTGGAGCCCGCAGGCCGAGTGCGCGATCACGATGATCTCCCGCGTCCCGAGCAGCTGCTGGCTCACGACCAGCGATCGGATCGCGTCCTCGGAGGCGAGCCCGCCCGCGTTGCGGATGATGTGGGCATCCCCGACTCGCAGCCCGAGGGCATCCTCGACGTCAATCCGCGCATCCATGCACGTCAGGATCGCGAGGCCGGTGAGCGGGGCCGCTGTCAGGGACGAGCGGTCGAACGCCTCCGCGAACCGCTCGTTCTGCTCGAGGATCCGCTCGAACTCCCCGGTCGCCACGCGCTGCTAGGCGCCGGCAGACGCGCCGCCACCGCTGCCGCGGTAGCGATCGATCATCTCGCCGATCGTGAGCCGGCCGTACTCGCTCTCGAGCTGGTCGCGCGCGACCCGCCACATCGTCCGAAGCGGCCGCGGCCCGGCAGAGTCCAGCTCCTCGAGCCGCATCCCGCCGAAGCGCTGGATCCCCGGAATCCGCATGAGATCGTCGGCGAGGGCTTCCGCGGCCTCGCTGAGGGTCGCCGAGCGGACGGCCTCGTTGACGCCCGGCTGGCTGGCGCCCGGGCCGGTCGCCGGCCTGGGCGTCGCCCCTGGCGTGCCGGACGTGGTCGAGGTTCGCGCCGGCACGGGCTGGCCGATCGCCCGATCGACGGCCTCGCGGGCTCGATCGGCCGTTCGGTCGAGATCGGAGACGGCGGCGCGGATGGTCTCTCCGGCCTGGTCTGCCGCCTGGGCGTGGACCTGGCCGGATGCGGGCATCGAAGCGGCCGGTGCCGCCTGCGCGCGCGGCGTCGGGGACTCCGGGCGCTTCCTGGAAGACGCCGGGCGCGAGCTGCCGCGACCGCCGCCGCCGGAGCCACCACTGCCGCCGGAGCCGCCACGGCCGCCGGAGCTGCCACTGTCCGGCTCGGCATGGGACGGGCCGTTGCCGGCGAACCGCGCTCCCATCGCCGTCCCGATGAGCGCCGGGACGTCGATCCCCGTGAGGCCCTTCACCGTGGCGCTGGCCTCGGTCACGGTTCGAGTGGTGTTCTTCACCAGCTCGGAGGCGCCGTCGTTGGACAGCACCGTCAGCTGGTCGATCCGGCCCATCGGCTCCGCGGCTGCGCGGACGATCTCCGGCAGCATCGAGAGGACCGTCTGGATGACGGCAGCCTCGTTGAACTGGCGGTAGGCCTCGGCGCGAAGCGCGAGGGCCTTGGCCTCGGCCTCGCCCTTCGACAGGACGATCCCGGCCTCGGCGTTGCCCTCGAGCGGCGTCTGCTTGGCGGTCGCCTCCGCGTTGACCTCGGTGACGCGTGCCTGGGCCTCGCCCTTCATGACCTGGATGTTGGCCTCGGCCTGGCCCCCGAGGCGGACGCGCTCCGCATCGGCCTGGGCAGCGGCGATCCGCGACAGCTTCTCGCCCTCGGCCCGCTTGACCTGCGCGTCGGCGTCGGCCTCGGCGGGTCGGATGGTCGAGGCGATGAGCTCCTTCTGCTTCCGATCGGCCTCGAGCTGGGCGAGCTCCGTCTGCTTCCGCACGACCTCCTGCGTGGCCTCGGCCTGGGCGAGTGGTCCCGCCTGCGCCGCCTTCGCGTCGGCGGCCTGGGTCAGCGCCTCGACCTCCGCCTGGCGGAGGGAGACGTCACGCTGGGCGTTCAGCTTGATCTGCTGGGACTCGGCCTCGCGGACCGCGGCTTCCTGGTCCGCCGTGGCCTTGGCCATGCGTGCGTCGCGCTCGCGTCGGGCGGTCTCCTGCTGGCCGATGAGGTCCATGTACCCGACCTCGTCACGGATCGCCTGGATCGTGAAGTTGTCGATCCCGAGGCCGGACGTCGCGAGGTCGCTCCGAGCGGCGCTCTGGACCTCCTGCTGGAACTTCGCGCGGTCGTAGTTGAGCTCCTCGACGGTCAGCGTGCCCACGATCGACCGAAGGGAACCCTCGAGGACGTTCTTGACGATCGAATCAATCTGATCCTCGCGATCGAGGAACCGCTCGGCGGCGGCCCGGATCGACTCCTCGTCGCTGCCGATCTTCACCGTCGCCACGCCCTGGACGGCGACCTTGATGCCCTGCTTCGTCACCGCGTCCGAGAGCTGGACGTTGATCTGGCGCGCCGACAGGTGGAGCCGGCCGACCTTGTTGATCAATGGCAGGACGATCACGCCCTGGCCGCGAACGACCTTGAGGCCCACGGCGCCCTCGGGGCCGCGCTCGCGGCGGCCGCTGACGATCAACGCCTCGTTCGCGCCGGCGACCTTGTAGCGGGAGCCCATGTAGGCGACCACGAGGACGAGGACGATGACGATGAGCAGGATCGGGATCACCGCACCGAGGTCGATCAGGCCGTCAAACATCGCTCGGGTCTCCCTTCGCCGCCTCGGGGGCGGGTGCTGACTCGGTCACCGGGGCTGGCGCCCTGGGCCCGTCAACCGGGCCGCTGACGATTGGTTGCGGCGTCATCCGCTCGACGACGAGGCCCATGCCCGCGGTCGCGATGACCTTGACGGCCGCGCCGGCCGGGATGTCCTCCGAGGCCGACGCGGAGATCTCGTGATTCTGGCCTTCGGCCCGAACGTAGACCGTGCCGAGGCGACCGGCGGGAATGGCGACGCTGACGGAGCCCGTCCGGCCGACGAGGTCGCCGACGGAGAACGGCTTCTCGCCCTCTGCCCGCCGGAGCGCCCGGAACAGGACATAGGCCACGGCGAACCCGACGACGCCGAACCCGACGCCGACCATCGCGGCCGGGGCGCCATGGAGGTCGAGGACCTGGGTGGCGAAGATCCCGCCGACGCCGAACATCGCGACGAACGCGAGGAGGGGCGGCATCAGGGAGACGCCGCCGATCGAGAAGTCGAGGTGGAGCGCGTCCAGGACGCCGCCGAGGACGTCGTCGATGAGGACGGTGATCAGGAGCAGCCCGCCCCCGACGAGGGCGGCGAGGACGAATACGAGGTCCTCGATCGGAACGCTGATCGACGGCACGCCCACACCTCCGCGCCGGCCTGCGACGACCGGGTCCCGCCATCCTCCTGCGCCCGACCGGAGCCCTCGGTCACATGGCGCGCTGGCGGAGGTCGAGCATACGACGCCGGAGCGCCGCCGGTCGACTACTCGGTCGGGCCGAAGACGACCTCGAGCCAGGCGTCGAGCGGGCTCGTGGAGCGTGGCGCCGCGCCGAGGCGGACCGATGCGGAGCCGGGGGCATCCGCGGCGAGGGCCGGCGCATCTGCCGACAGCGCGAACGGGATCTCGCCGGGGCCACCGAGCCCGAAAGCGCGCCCGGCCAGCTTGATGAATCGCGGATCCTGCACGTGCCCGAGGTCACGCTCGAGCCCGGCGACCTGGCCGCGCAGCTCGGCGTTGGCGGCGCGGAGGTCGTCGGCGCGCTGCGAGGCAGCCGAGGCCTCGCCGACCTGGCGCACGAACCCCAGGGTCAGGAGGGTCGCCACCAGCGCGCCCGCGACCGTGACGACGCGGCGGCGCGAGAGGCTCGGCATCGGAAGCGAAGCGGGATCGAGGCGTGGCGGACGCGGCTCGTCACCCTTGGGAGCGGGCGTTACGGGGCGCGGCATCGCCTGGCGCGCTGTGGCTGGTGCGGCGGCGCGCGACGGCGGATTGGCCCGACCGCCCGTGTCGCGGAGGAACGTCGGGACGGCGTCGAGGTCGCGGCGCGGGCGCGGCTCGGAGGGGGGCATGTCGGCCGAGCGTAGCTACGCGTTCGGAGAGGTGTCAACCCAAATGCCTGGTGCGGTCCCGTGGGGTCCAGTGGGGTTGCGGGGGCAAGTCCGCGGCCGGTGGCTGTGACAGTCGAGATGGCACACCGGGGCTGGACGCTGTCGCTATGCTCGCGGCAATCGAACACTTGTTCTAGTTGGAGGCCCGGAGTGCGCACCTACGCCCCCGCCGGCACGGAGGCCGTCCTGGAGCGACTGCTCGAGGAGCCGTCTCTGCAACGCGCCGTCCAGCACCACGCCTACATCCCCGCGCGGGACGCGGTCACCGCGCCGTTCCCCGAATGGCTGGATGCGCGGATCGTCCGGGGCCTTCAGGATCGCGGGATCACCTCGCTCTATAGCCACCAGGCGGAGGCGGTCCAGGCGGTCCACGCCGGCGAGGACATCGTCGTCGTGACGCCGACCGCCTCAGGCAAGACCCTGTGCTACACGCTCCCGGTCCTGCAGGCCCTGGCCGAAGATCCGTCGGCGCGGGCGCTGTTCCTGTTCCCGACGAAGGCTCTCGGCCAGGACCAGGTCGCAGAGTTCGCCGGCCTGGCCAAGGCGAGCTCCCTGGCCGTCGCAGCGGCCACCTACGACGGTGACACGCCGGCGCCGATCCGGTCCGCGATCCGGACGGCCGGGCAGGTCGTGGTGACCAACCCGGACATGCTCCACTCCGCGATCCTGCCCCATCACACCAAGTGGTTCCAGCTCTTCGAGCAGGTCCGCGTGATCGTGATCGACGAGCTGCACACGTACCGCGGCGTCTTCGGCAGCCATGTCGCGAACGTCATCCGGCGGCTTCTCCGCCTGTGCGAGCACTACGGCTCGAACCCGATCATCGTGTGCTCGTCGGCCACCATCGGAAACCCGGCCGAGCTAGCGGCGCAGCTTACCGGCAGGTCGCCGAAGCTGATCGATCGGAACGGCGCGCCGGCCGGTCCGCGGCACATCCTGCTCGTGGATCCGCCGCTGCTGGATCCGGCCACGGGGGCCCGGGGCTCGGCCCTGACCCACGCGGAGCGCTGGGCGCTGCCGTTCATCCGGGCGGGCCGCCAGACGATCGTCTTCGGGCGGGCGCGCGTCGCCGTCGAGATCATCCTGACGCGACTTCGCGAGGCCCTGCGCGAGCACCTCGGACCGCGGTCCCGCATCCGAGGCTATCGGGGTGGCTACCTCCCGACGGAGCGCCGCGCGATCGAGCAGGGGCTTCGCGACGGCGAGATCCTCGGCGTCGTGTCCACGAACGCGCTGGAGCTGGGCGTCGACATCGGCGCCCTCGACGTCGCGGTCCTGGCTGGCTATCCGGGCTCGGTGGCGGGCACGTGGCAGCAGCTGGGTCGCGCCGGGCGGCGACAGGAGGTCAGCGTCGGCGTGCTGATCGCGTCCGGCTCACCCGTCGACCAGTACGTCATCCACCATCCCGAATTCCTCCTCGAGGGCTCGCCCGAGGAAGCCCGGATCGACCCGGACAACCTCCATGTGCTCCTCGCCCACCTCCGCTGCGCGACCTTCGAGCGGCCGTTCGAGCCGGGCGAGGTCTTCGGGCCCGGGCCGGTGGACGATCTCCTGGCGTTCATCGGCGAGGAGGGTCACGTCCGCCAGTCGAGCGACGGCCGCTGGTACTGGAGCTCGGAGAACTTCCCCGCCTCGGAGGTCAGCCTCCGGACCGCGGCGCCCGAGAACGTCGTGATTATCGACACGACGCCGGACCGGCCACGGGTCATCGGCGAGACGGACCTGTTCTCGGCCCAGGTCCTCGTCCACACCCAGGCGATCTACCTCCACGAGAGCGTCCAGTACCACGTCGACAAGCTGGACTGGGGCGAGCGCAAGGCCTACGTCAAGAAGGTCGACGTCGACTACTACACGTACGCCAACCGCGCGGTGACCCTGAAGCCGCTCGACGTCTTCGCCAGCGGCGACGCGCCCGGCGGCAGCCGGGTCCACGGCGAGGTCATGGTCGCGAGCCTCGTCACGCTCTTCAAGAAGCTCAAGTTCGGGACGGACGAGAACGTCGGCTGGGGCCCGATCGACCTGCCGGAGCTGGAGCTGCAGACCACGGCCTACTGGCTGACCGCCGAAGGCGCCGCGATTGGCTGGCGCAAAGACGACCTGGACGTCGCGCTCCTCGGGGCGGGACGCGGGATCCAGACCGTCGCGGCGGTCCTGCTGATGGTCGACCCGCGCGATCTCGGGCTCGTCACCCAGGTCCGGTCGCCCCATTCAGAGGCACCCACGATCTACCTGTACGAGGCGGTTCCCGGGGGGATCGGCCTCTCCGAGCGGCTGTGGAAGCGCCACGACGAGCTGGTCGCCGGGGCTCGAGCGCTGATCGAGGCCTGCGGCTGCGACGCCGGCTGCCCAGCCTGCACCGGCCCGCGCTTCGACCCCGAGATCAATGGCAAGGCGCTCGCACTGCGCCTCCTCTCGCAGCTCATCCGCGCAGGAACGACGGCGACGTTGGAGCCCCTCGTCGCCGAGGAGATCCCGGCGTGAGTGAGGCAGCCGTCCCGGCCGTCTCGCTCGAACGACGTTTCGCGAACTTTCGGGCCGGCCTCGCGGCGAACCCATCGACGGTTGCGTACGAGCCAGCAGCGGCGCGGCGCGCCTCGAGCATCGGGGCAGAGCGGTTGGCGGCGGCGGTCGACGGCGAGCTGATCCGGACGCGACTCGGCTCGTTCGTGATCGTCGAGGCGCCACCGACCCTCCTGCCGATCGATCGAGCCCGCCTCGCGACGCTTCCGGGCCAGCCGCCGGCTGACGCTCCCCTGCTCTGCCTGGACACGGAGACCACCGGCCTCGCCACCGCGGCGGGGACCCTCGCGTTCCTGGTTGGCCTCGGCTGGTGGGAGGGCAGCCTGTTCCGCCAGATCCAGCTGCTCCTCCCGGACCACGCCGACGAGCCCGCGCTCCTCGCGGAGCTGGCATCGCGGATCCCGCTGCGCGGCTGGCTGGTCACGTACAACGGCCGGGGGTTCGACTGGCCGCTCCTCGTCGCCCGGTTTCGGATGGCCGGCTCGAGTCCGCCGCTGCATGAAGGTCACCTCGATCTCCTGCCGATCGTCCGGCGCGTCTTCCGGCACCGGATGGCGGACGCGAGGCTCGCGTCCGTTGAGACTGAGCTGCTCGGGCTCCGGCGGCACCGTGACGTCGCCGGATGGGAGATCCCGACGCGCTACCTGGACTTCCTGCGCTGGGGCGAGCCGGGTCCGCTCCTCGACGTGGTCC
The DNA here is from genome assembly GCA_046707905.1 of Candidatus Limnocylindrales bacterium. Taxonomy (GTDB): domain Bacteria; phylum Chloroflexota; class Limnocylindria; order Limnocylindrales; family CSP1-4; genus UBA5189. Next base: position 10,633 of record JBKKDM010000054.1, on the reverse strand, counting down.
GGCACAACGATGAGGATGTGCGGTCGCTCGGCCGGTTGCTTGTCCACCTGGATCGCGAGTACGCCGACGACGCGCGCTGGTCGGAAGCGCCGCCCGGCGACCTCGCGGGGCTCGCCCGGGCATTCACGAGAGAGGGCCGGCACGAGGATGCCCTCGGCTGCCTCGACGCGGCGCTCGCCGCACGCCCGCCATCGCCGATCGTTCCGCGGGCCGTGTATGACGAGCCCGCCCCCGAGCGCGCCCGGCTTGCGGCCCGCGAGTCGAGGTCGGATGACGACGTCTGGTGGTCGCCCCGGCGGCGCCCCGACTTCGGCGGGCATGCGGGGCGGTACCCCGCGCCGGGAGCCTGGGACGCGGTCGAGTCGAGTCGCCGCGACGCGCCTTGGACCGAGACGCGGATGCTGGCCGAGCGCGCGCGGCTGCTCCGACGGCTGGGCCGGCATCGCGACGCGGAGGCGGCATGGATGGCGCTGGCGTCGAACCGCGGGGCGGTCGGGACGCTGGCCTGGGTCGAGGTTGCCAAGCTTCGCGAGCACCGCCTCGGTGATCTCTCCGGCGCGATCGAGGCGGCGACGGCAGCGCTTCGACTGGCGGAGCGGCAGGCCTGGCTGGGACGGCCGCTGTCGCGGCTGGAGACGGCGCTGGGTCAGCGACTCGCGAGGCTCGGCGGGCGGGTCATCCGGCGTCGGACGGCGGCGAGGTCAGGCACGCCCTCCAGGCCCGGTCCCTCGACCGTGAGCGACGCCGCGGCGGCGGCAACCACCACCGGATCGCCGAGCGACGCCTGGAGCCGTCCGGCGAGCACGCCGGCGAGGAAGACGTCGCCCGCTCCGGTGACGTCGACGATGCGGTCCGAGGGAATGGCCGGATAGTGCCGGGCGACGACCGCGCCGGCATCCTGGCGGGCGAGGACCTGGCCCCCTCGCGCGCCCTCGGTCCAGACGAGCGTCGCGTCGGGGCGAAGGAGCGAGTGCATGGCCTCGGGCGTGACCTCCCCCGCAAAATCCGCCTCGCTCACCACCACCAGGTGGGCTGCGGACAGCAGCGGCGACGCGACCGGGGCTCGTGACGTGATGAGCTCGCCGCGGCGAAGGACTCGCAGCAGGCCCTGCCAGCCGAGCCCGATCAGGGCCGCGGAGGCTCTCACGGACCCCGCCCACTCGGGCCCGACCTCGTCGGCCACCGGCACGGCCAAGAGGGCATCGAACCCCGAGGCCCAACGTCGGGGGAGCGCGGTGACGGGGACGCGCTCGGAGGTCGAAAGGAGCAGGTGCCGGACGTTGTCGAACACGGGCCCCGACTCGAGCTCCGCGACGGCGAGGCGGACACCGGCTGTCCGCAGCAGGTCGAGCTCGCGCGCCGCCGCCGCCTCGCGATCGGCTCCGAGGAGCGCCCAGACCTCCAGCCCGAGCCTCGCCAGCGCGAGTGACGCATAGGTCACCGCGCCGCCGAGCCGCCAGCCCCGCGGATCGTCGTCGACCACGTCTCGAGAGGCCGCCCCAACGACCAGGACCACGGGAGATTCCGTGCTCAACGGGTATCCTCTTGGGCCACTTCCCCAGGCATTGCCAAGCGCATCGGAGCCCCTGATTGTTTTTCTACGAGCTGCACGAAGGCGACGATGACGTGTTCTCGGACCTCCTGCTCGCCAGCGACGAGCAGATCGAGGCGGAGGACTTCTTCGAGCTCGTCGAGGCCATTCGCGAGAAGGTCCAGCCGAGGTTCGAGGAGGACACCCTCATCGAGGCGATCGCGAACGAGCTCGAGCGCGAGCACGGGTTCACGTTCGTGTCGGACGCCCGGCTGTCGGCCTCGGTCCATGTCTCCCCGATCGACAAGGAAAATCGCCTCATCTCCGCCGACGACGAGATCATGGAGTCGGCGGAGTTCCGGTCGGTCGTGGCCGACTTCGATCCCGACTCGACCGAAACTAGCCCCAAGCGCGTTCGCAGTCGCCCTCGCCTGCGCTGCTGACGGCGTCGCGGGCGCCGCCGAGGAACCCCGCCGAGCTCACCGGCTGAACAGGATCTCCATCACGTCGCCGTCGGTCACCCGATAGGTCTTCCCCTCCGAGCGGAGCCGCCCGGCCTTGCGCGCCTCGGCGGTCGAGCCAAGTTGCAGGAGGTCGTCGTATGCGACCGTCTCGGCGCGGATGAAGCCCTTGGCGAGATCGGTGTGGATCGCGCCGGCGGCGTCGACGGCGGTCGAGCCCTCGGGGATCGGCCAGGCGCGGACCTCGTCCGGCCCCGCGGTGAGGAACGAGATCAGCCCGAGCAGTCGGTACGAGAGCCGAATCACGCGCTCCAGCCCGGACTCGGCGATTCCCAGCTCCTCCATGAACGTGGCGGCGTCCGCCGGCTCGAGCTCACCGAGCTCCATCTCGATCTTGGCCGACAGGAAGTCGACCATCGCCTGGCGGTGGTCGTAGGCGCCATCGATCCGGTCCACGAGCGCCGGGGCGGACGCGATCTCCGCCTCGCCGACGTTGAGCAACACCAGCACCGGCTTCTCGGTGAGGAAGCGGAATCCCCGGACGGCCTTGGCCTCGTCGTCGGAGAGACCGGCGTCCCGGATGGGCCGCCCGGCCTCGAGCTCGACCTTGAGCCGGCGCAGGACGACCTCTTCGCGCTCGTTCGACTCGCGCTCGGCAGGCGTGCCGTGGCGCCCGCTCGTACCGAGCCGGTCCAGCCGGCGATCGACCATCGACAGGTCGGCGAGGATGAACTCGAGGTCCAGCCGCTCGAGGTCGCGGGCTGCATCCACGGACCCGTCCGCGTGCGGTATTGACGGGTCCTCGAAGGCGCGAACGACGTGGAGCAGCGCATCGGACTCGCGGAGCCGAGCGAGATGCTCCGCCGGCAGCTCCTCGGTCCCGACGTGGCCCTCCGTCGACGGTGGCGGCGCGGGGAGGTCGACATAGGTGACGTCGGCCTGGACGACCTTCTTGGGCTTGTAGATCTCGGCGAGGCGGTCGAGCCTGGCGTCGGGCACCTTCACGACGCCGACATTCAGCGTCAGCGCGCCGTAGCCACCCGTCTCCGCGTGGCCCCTCGTCAGGGTGTTGAAGACGGTCGTCTTGCCGCTCCCGGCAAGCCCGACGATCGCGATCTGCACCTATGAAGCCCTGACCGAGCTGAGGTGGCCCGAGCGCAAGGCGGGCGCGAGGACCGGAGCGAGCGCACGTCCGACGTGCGTGAGCGAGGACGCGGAGCGCCCAACGCAGCGAACGGGCCGCATCAGATCGGTCAGTAGCCGGCCGCGGGGTCGACGACGTTCCGGAGCTCCTGCCCGCGGCTGAACCGGACGAGGTTGTCGCAGAACAGGTCGATGCTGCGATCGAGCACCCGGGCCGACGACCAGGCCGTGTGGGGCGTCAGGATCACGTTCGGGAGCTCCCAGTACGGCGACGACTGGGGCAGCGGCTCGTCGCGGAAGGTGTCGAGCGCCGCACCGCCGATGCGGCTATCGCGCAGCGCTCGCAGGAGCGCCCGGTCATCGATGAGGCGCCCCCGGGCGACGTTGATCAGCCAGGCATCGCGCTTCATCGCAGCGATCGCCGCCTCGTCGATCATGCTCTCGGTCTCGGGCGTGAGCGGCGCGGCGAGCACGACGATGTCCGACTCGGTCAGGAGGTCCCGCAGCCCTTCCGGCCCGACGATCCGGTCCACCCGAGGCTCGATCGGAAAGGCATCCGGGTCGTCAGCGGGCGCGCCCGCCCCGACCTCCGACTCGCCGGCCCGCCGGCGCATCGCGATGATCCGCGCACCGAACGCGGTGGCGAGGCTCGCCACCGCTCGCCCGAGCGACCCGTAGCCCACGATCCCGATCGTGAGCTCGCGGAGCTCGCGACCCTCCAGCGGCTGCCACGTCCGCTCGCGCTGGAGCTCCACGAGGTCCGGCAGGTGACGGCTGATCGCGAGGATCATCAGGAGCACGTGCTCGGCAATCGGGCGGGAGAAGACGCCCCGGGCGTTGGTCACGACGACGTCGCGGGCGAGTGCCGCGGGCGTGAGCGCCCGCTCCACACCTGACGTCGCGGAGTGGACCCAGGTCAAGTGCGGCGCTCGAGCCAACAGTCGATCGAACGCCTCGGCGACGAGCCAGCCGCGCAGGAGGACCTCGATGTCGTCGACCGGCCCGTCGGCGAGCCCCTCGACCGAGAGGTTCACGATCCTGGAGCCCGGGGCAGCGGCCTGGATTCGTTCGAGGTCGCGCGCTCGAACGCGGGCGGACAGGATCGGGCTCACGGCAATGGCAAGGGGAACGCCGTTCGGTCCGCGACCGGGACCCGCAGTCGTCCTCACGCCCGGAATCCTACGCGAGCGACGTCGCGCCCTTCGGCAGCACTCGCTCGATCCAGAGGTCTGGGTCGGCGATCTCCTCCGGGCTGGGCAGCGATTCGGGGCCGTCCCAGATCCGTGCCAGCGCGCCACGGCCGCGCGCCTCGGCGATGGCCCGGACGAACCGCTCGCCCTTCGCGTACTGCTCGAGCTTGAGGTCCATCCCGGTCAGCCGGAGGACCGCGCGCTCGAACCCGCTCCGGCGCTGGCGCCGCTCGTGGAACCGCGCGGAGATCTTCTCGACGTCCTCCACGAGCCCCCGCCCGACCTCGTCCATGATGTAGTCGCTGAAGCCCTCGAGGAGGCTCATCACCGCCTGCGTCTCGCGGAACAGGCGCTTCTGCTCCTCGCCCATGAGCGATTCCATCCAGTGCTCGCCACCGGCTTCGCCGCGAAGCGTCCGGCTGATCGCCCGGAACGTGTCCCGCCCGAGGCTGGACGCGGACCCGCTGAAGAGGGTCAGCTGGCGCTCCAGGCGCGTCGCGATGTACGGGCGCAGCCAGGGATGGGCCTCGAACTCGAACGCGTGGGTCGTCTCGTGGAGCGCGATCCAGGTCCGGAAGGGCGCGACCGGGACGCCCAGCGCGTGGGCGGTCCCGCGGATGTTCTCCTCGACGTACAACAGCCGGCCGTCCTCGGCCTCGGCGGAGAGAAGCGCAATGTCGTACTGGCCGAGGACACGGGTGCCCATGAACCCGAGCAGGTAGCCGAGCTGCTGGCTGGTGACCCAGCGATTGGCCAGGGCCATGGTGGCCCGGGTCAGGCCGCCGCCCTCGGGGACGACCTGGTCGAGGAGCTCGTCCTCCATCCGGGAGATGAGCTGGCGGAACGTCCCGACGTTGGCCCGGATCCAGCCGGCGCGGTCGACCACCGCGGCTCGCTCGACCACCCCGGGAAGCTGGGTCCCGAGCGCCTCGCCAAGCCTGGGGACCACGCGGGCCATCGCCTCGCGGTAGGCACCTTCGGCGGCCTTGAGCTCCAATGCGGAAAGGGCACCGGGCGCCTTCGCGGCCCGGCCGATCGCCACGCGTTCGACCGTGCCCCAGTCGACGAGCCCGCGCCGCGCCGCGCGCTCCGCACGACGCCCGAGAACCGTGGCCGCGGCCCCGATCGCCGATCCAAGCAGGAATCCCGCCTGCCAGCGTCGGTCCCTGCGCCAGCCGCCAGGTCGCCCGCGGGAGCGGCGGGTCTCGCCTCCGCCCTTGGGCTCGGTCACGCCGTCGCCCGCTGGAGCTCGACGCCGGCCACGTCCGGGAAGGCCTCGCCGAACATCCGCTCAGCGATGGCTCGGAACGCATCGACGTCGCCCGTCGTGAGCTGGAGGTGGGTGGCGGCACTCGCCCCGGCGGCGCTCACCCCGGGGGCGCCATTCGCGGTGGCCGCGGCAGGGTCCCGTGCCCCCGGCGCCTCGAGCCCATTGATCGACAGCAGCTCCGCCAGGGCCGAGGCCGTTGCCGCTGCGGAATCCACGAGCGCGATCCCCTCCCCCGCGACCGCCTCGATCACCGGGCGCAGCAGCGGGTAGTGGGTGCACCCCAGGAGGAGGGTGTCGATCCGGGCGGACGGCGGGAGCGGAAAGACGAACTCGCCGCTTGCGTCGCGCGCACCCAGCAGCGGCGCAAGCGCCTCGCGGACCCCGGCCTCCACCTCCGGCCCGGTCAGGAGCCCGGCCTCGACCATCGGCACGAACGTCGGCGTCGCGTGCTCGTAGACCTCGACCGCCGGGTTCTCGTCCTTGATCGCCGCGAAGTAGGCGTGCGATCGAATCGTGGCCGGCGTGCCGATGACGCCGACGCGCCGGTTGCGGGTGGCGAGCGAGGCGGAGGTCGCGCCGGGCCGGATCACGCCGAGGATCGGCAGGTCGTAGCGGCGGCGCAGGTCGCCCAGCGCGATCGCGGTCGAGGTGTTGCAGGCGACGACCACCGCCTTGACGTCGCGCTCGACGAGGACGTCGATCGACTCTGTGGAGAAGTCACGGACTTCCTCGTCTGGTCGGGTGCCGTAGGGCGCCCGCGCGTTGTCCCCGAAGTAGATCGTCGATTCGTCGGGGGTCCGCCGCAGGATCTCGCGAAGGACAGTCAAGCCCCCGACGCCAGAATCGAAGACGCCGATCGGTCGAGGGTCAGTCACCCGTGAAGGCTACCGCCGCGCGGGATCACGCGCCGCGATCGTTGCGGGCTACCGGGCTCCGGCGAGGACCGGCTTGTGCGCGTTGCGGGCGATCGCGGCGGCGCCGAGCAGGCTGCGCGCGACCTCGATGACGTCCTTGCTCACACCCGCGTTCGGCTCCGCCGTGACGAACGGCGCACCCTGGTTGCTCGACGGCCCGACGACCTGGCCCTCTGAGCGGATCCTGTACTCGGGCTCGCGACCCAGCGCCTGCCGCAGATCGGATGGATCGATGCCCGCGGACGCGTCGGCGCGATTCACGAGGTACTGGACCTTGCTGGGCGGGTAGCCGATCTTCTGGAACGTCTCGGCCATCGCGATGGTGTTCCGGATCGTGGTCGCGTCGTAGGTGACGATCTCGAGGATCGTGTCGGCCTGGTCCAGCAGCGCGAGCGTCAGCTCGTCCAGCCCGACCCCCGTGTCGACGATGACGAGGTCGTACATCCGGCGCATCAGCGACAGCGTCTTCTCGATGTCTCGGATGAGGACCATCTCGGCCATCTCGATCCGGGGCGGCGCGAGCAGGACGTCGATGTCGGCTGGACCCTGCCAGAGCACGTCGGTCAGATCCGATTCGGAGATCCGGTCGGTTGGCAGGTCGAGCATCGATGGCGCGTCCCGCGGCGCCCGCAGGAGGCCCCGCAGGTCCCCGAACTGGATGCTCCCATCGACCAGCGCGGTCTTCATCCCGAAGCCCGCCGCTGCGGCGGCGAGGTTGAAGGCGATGGTCGACTTTCCGACGCCGCCCTTCGGCGCGAACACGACGACGAGGCGGCTCGGAGCACGTTCGGTGGCAGCCGCCGCGGCCTTGTGCACGGAGATCACCCGGCTCATCAGGTCGTAGCCGTTGAACGGCATCGACAGGACCTCGTCGATGCCCTTGTCGGCGTCGACCGTGACCGGGTTCTGCGGGACGGTCAGCACGACCACCGGGATGCCGGTCTTCGCCTCGTGGAGCTGCTTCACGAGCTGCGTCCCGCGGAGGCGACCCTGGAGGAGGGCGTCGATCACGATCACGTCGGGACGATGCTCGCCGATTCTCGCCTGGACCTGGGTCCCGTCGGCCACGATGTCGACGAGCCGAACCTGATTCTGGGCGTTCAGCAAGCCCCGGACGTACTGCGCTACCTGCGGCACGTCCTCGACGAGCAGCAGGCGAATCTGATCTCCGGACGCCATCGCCGGAACGGTACCACGGGTGTCTGGGCGCACCGGCCTCCCCCGATCGTCCGGGGTGGCATGCCACGAAGGGTGGGCCGGCAACGCGCCGGTGGCTTCAGCCGGGCTTGCGAGCGACCATCACGACGCGATCGCTGCCGGGCTCCAGCGCCCCCAGGTCGTGGTCCCCGGCCAGCCGCTCGATCTCGAGACCGACGTCCAAGGCGTAGCCGACGAGCTCATCGACGCCGATGAGGCGGAGCGGGTCGGTCCGTGTCCAGCGGACGGGCTGAGTCCCCTGCGGACCTTCGTCGAAGAAGGTCGTGAGGGTCACCCGGCGCCGGACGTGGTCGTACCAGGCGGCGAGGATCTTGGTCACCGGGTGGCCGGTCTCGGGATCCGTCCGCTGCCACTCGAAGGAGAGGCGCCCGTCGAAGCCGACGAGGTCGGCGGGCGTCGGGAGCCACGTGTCGATCACGGCGACGCCACCGGGCGCGAGGAGCCCGGCCATCGCCGCGACGACGGCCTTCTGGCCCTCGGGGGTGTTCAGGATCAGGATCGACTGGAGCGCGAGGATCGCGAGCCGGTATGGGCCCCCTCGGACCACCGCGGGATTCGTCGCGGCGGCGGTCATCTCGCCTTCGATCAGCTCGACGTGCTCGCCAACGCCGGCCGCCGCGATCCGGGTTCGCGCCCGGGCCAGCATCGCCACGTCGAGGTCGACACCGACGACGCGATACCCCTCGAGGGCGAGCGGGACGGCGATCCTGCCGCTTCCGACGGCGAGCTCGACGATCGGGCCGCCGGTGCGCTGGGCCAGGGCGATGTACAGCTCCACGTCGCCCGGCTCCTCCGAGAGGTCCAGGTCGTAGAGGCGTGCGATCGCGGCAGCGAGGGCGGGCTGGGCTTCGGTCATCGCGGGCTCAGGCTTTCGCCGCCCCAGCTCGCGCGCGGGCCTTCGTCGCTTTCGTCGCCTTCGCCTCATGCCGAACGGTCCCGCCGTCGCGACGCTTCACTGCGAGCGCCGAGATCGCCTCGAGGGCGCAGCGGTTCGCGAGGGCGGCGGTCGATTCGGCCCAGTCGTACGGCGGGGAGACCTCGACGATGTCCATGCCCGCCAGCTCGACCTTCCCGACGATCCGGCGGACGGCCCGCAGCAGCTCGCGCGGGAGCATCCCGCCCGGCTCCGGCGTCCCGGTTCCCGGCGCCGAGCCGGGATCGACGACGTCGATGTCGACGGACAGGTAGATCGCCTCGGGGCCGTCGAGCGCCTCCTCGATGGCGCGGTCGATGACCGCATCGGCGCCCAGCTCCTCGATCTCCCGCATCAGGTGCCAGCGCAGGCCCTGCTCGCCCATCCAGTCGAGGACCTCCTGCGGCGGCCAGTACCCGCGGAGGCCGACCTGGACGAAGTTCTTGCCGAGGACGGCACCCGATTCGATCAGCCGCCGCATTGGCGACCCATGACCGGAGAGCTGGCCCCACGAGTCCGGCGCGGTGTCGGCATGGGCATCGAAGTGGACGATGCCGATGCTGCCCGGCTTCCGCGTCTCCGCGATAGCCGTCGCGCTCGGCCAGGTGATCGAGTGGTCGCCACCCAGGACGATCGGGATCGCGCCGCTGCCCGCGACCTCGCGGACCTTGCGGTAGATCATCGCGTGGCCGCGATCGAACAGGGCGGGGACGATGTTCGCATCCCCGGCATCGACCACGGTCAGGTGCTCGAATGGCCGGATCCCGAGCTGCAGCGAGTTGAGGCTCCCCGACGTGTTCTGGGCCTCGCGGATCGCGCGCGGCCCGAACCGGGCGCCGGGGCGGTGGGTGACCATGTCGTCGTAGGGCGCGCCGACGATCGCGACGTCGACGCCGCGCGACGCGAGCTCCGCGGGATCCTCGATCCAGGGCAGGTTGGAGAACGTCGTCGGCCCGACGTACGTCGGAAGGTCGTGATCAGTGAAGACCTCGAAGGGGGCGTCCCAGCCCCACTGGCGGCCGTACTCGCCAGTCTCGATCGAGGCCCCGGCGGCGCGCGCCGCGAGGCCGTTCTGGGCAGGATGCCGCCCATTCGAAGACCTGCCCGTCGGGCGCTTCGCCACGCTGAACCTCCGGGACGGGCCGCGAAAAGGTGCGGGGGCCGCCGGTCGCGTTCGACGCCGCCGGTTCGGAATCCGCCGTCCAGCGGGGCGCCAGGCCGGCATCGTACCACCGCCGAATCACTGCCTCGACAGGGTGACCTCCGCAACGATCGCGAGGGCCGCGAAGAACAGGCCGATCTGTGGCTGGAACACGCCGTTGACCCGCATCACGATGAACACGGCCACCAGAAGGCCGATCCAGGCGCCACGCCGGATCGCGCGCGTCCAGTCCCCGCGGTACGCGATTCGCCGCTGCCGCGCGAACGCGATCAGCCACAACAGGGGCGCGACCGTGGCCGCGACCGCCACGCCGAGCACGCCGCCGCCCAGGAATCCGCCACCTGGGTCCGCCCTGGGGTCGACGTTCAGCAGCACGACCGCCACGACCACCCAGCCGATCCCGGCGACCCCCAGGAGCGCGAGGGCGAAGCGGCGATCTCGGGGCTGCATCGCGATCGGGCTCGATCAGGCCGGCGCGAGGGTGGCCGCGGCGATGCGGTCCAGCCGGACGAGCTCCGGCAGCTCGCCGAGCTCGTCGATCACAAGGTCCGCCTCGACGTGCTCGTTCGTGGCCATGCCGTCCCCGGGCTCCGAGGTCGGGAGTGGCGTGTCGCCTTGCCGGTCCCGCAGGTACGCGGTTCGCCAGCCGGCGCGCGTCGCGCCGACCACGTCCGCGGCCCAGTCGTCGCCCACGTGGAGGATCGGCACGCGCTTGGCCGCTCCGCCCGGAGCGGCAGTCGCCGGCCCGCCCGGCCCGCCCCGGCCCCCCCGGCCCCACCCCACCTCCACCACCCCGGGCCCGGAGATCGAGGGGTGGGGCGTGATGGTGCC
>JBKKDM010000053.1:0-2771 GCA_046707905.1 Candidatus Limnocylindrales bacterium | reverse complement strand
CACGGGGCCCGCTCCCGGGCCGCCGCCGCCGTGCGGCGTCGAGAAGGTCTTGTGGGTGTTGATGTGCATCACGTCGAAGCCGGCCTCCCCGGGCTTGAACCGGCCGAGGATGGCGTTGAGGTTCGCGCCGTCCATGTAGGCCAGGGCCCCCACGTCGTGGACGGCCTCGAGGAGCTCGCCGATGCGGGTCTCGAACAGCCCGAGGGTCGACGGGTTGGTGACCATCACGGCTGCCGTCTGGGGGCCGAGCGCGGCACGGAAGCCGTCGAGGTCCAGGCCGCCGTCTGGAGCAGCCTTGATCGTCACGGTCTTGAGGCCGGCCATCGTGGCCGTCGCCGGATTCGTGCCATGGGCGGAGTCGGGGACGAGCACCTCGGTCCGGTTGGCCTCGCCCTGCGAGCGGTGGTAGTTGCGGATCATCAGGATCCCGGTGAGCTCGCCGTGGGCGCCGGCCGCAGGCTGGAGCGTCACGGCCTGCATGCCGCTCACCTCGATGAGGATCCGCTCCAGCTCCCAGAGCAGCTGGAGCGTGCCCTGGGCGACGGCGTCCGGGGCCATCGGGTGAAGCTGCGCGAAGCCGGGGAGGCGAGCGGCCCATTCGTTGACCTTGGGGTTCCACTTCATCGTGCACGAGCCGAGCGGGTAGAAGCCCGTGTCTACGGCGTGGTTCAGCTGCGAGAGGTTGACGTAGTGGCGGACCGCGTCGGTCTCGTTCACCTCGGGCAGGCCCGGCGGCTTGTCACGGCGATGCTCGGCGGGCAGCCGGTCGAGGGCGTCCTTCGGCGGGTGCGGGACCTTATCAGAGCGCCGCCCCGGCTTCGAGAGCTCGAACAGCGACGGCTGGAGCCGCGGCCCGCTGGCGCTCACGCGGTGACTCCGACGGGCGCCTGGGTGGTCGGGCTTGGCGCGCCGGTCGCGACGACGCCCGCCAGCTCGCGCGCGAAGCGGACGATGTCGTCGCTCGTGTTCACCTCCGTCGCGCAGACGAGGAGACAGTCGGCGAGCCCGGGCTCGTCCGGCACCGCCTCGCCGAGGACCAGGCCCGCCAGGACGCCACGGTTCAGGAGCTCGCGATGGACGTCGGCGGCGTTCGGGACCCGGATCGCGAATTCGTTCAGGTACGCGCCCGCGTGCACGCGCGCGACCCCGATCTCGGAGAGCGCGGTCTCCAGCTCTGCGGCCCTCGCCGCGCCCAGCGCCGCGACGTCGTGAAGCCCGTGTGGGCCCAGCGACGCCAGCCACAGGCTGGCTGCGAGCGCGAGCAGGGTCTGGTTGGTACAGATGTTGCTGGCCGCCTTTTCGCGCCGGATGTGCTGCTCGCGCGCCTGGAGGGTCATCACGTAGGCCCGCAGTCCGTCGACGTCCGTGGTCATGCCCACCAGCCGGCCGGGGATCTGCCGGATCAGCGCCTCGGTGCAGGCGAGGATTCCGAGGTACGGGCCGCCGTACTGTGGCGGGATGCCGAGGGCCTGGCCCTCGCCGGCGGCGATGTCCGCACCGTACGCGCTGGGGGGCGCGAGGACAGCCAGCGAGACGGGCTCGACGACCGCGACGAACAGTGCGCCGGCGGCGTGGGTCAGCCGCGACGCCTCGGCCATCGGCTCGAGGAGGCCGTAGAAGGAGGGCTGCGCAAGGATCACGCCGGCCGTCGGCTGCGAGTCGTCCGCCAAGAGTCGCTCCAGGGCCTCGAGGTCGGTCGTGCCGGCCAGGGGCCCCTCGGCGACGATCGGCACGTCATCGACGTCGAGGCCCGCGCCGTCGACGTAGGTCCGGAGCACCGACCGGTAGTGCGGATGGACCGCCCGGCTCACGAGGACTCTCCCCCGCCCCGTCGCACGGCACGTCATGAGCGCGGCCTCGGCGGTCGCCGCGGCGCCGTCGTAATGGGACGCGGACACCACGTCGAGCCCGACGAGCTCCGCCATCAGGGACTCGTACTCGTAGATGCTCTGGAGGGTGCCCTGGCTGACCTCGGGCTGGTACGGCGTATAGGCCGTGTACCACTCGCCGCGGAGGAGGATCTGGTCGACCATCGGCGGCGAGAAGTGGCGGTACACCCCGGCGCCGAGGAACGAGGCCAGCTCGACCCGGTTGCGGGCCGCGAGCCCGGACAGCCGGGCCATGAGCTGCTGCTCGGCCTCGGGCGGGTCCAGCTTCAGCGGGCTGGCGCGAAGCGATTCGGGGATGTCGGCGAAGAGCTCATCGACGCTCTTCCGCCCGAGCGCGTCGAGCATCCGCCGCCGGTCGGCCGGCGTATGCGGGCCATAGGCCAAGGTCGGTCAGGCCTCCGACGTCAGCTGCTCGTAGCCGGCGGCGTCGAGGAGCTCCCCGACCTGGCCGGCATCGCCGAGCTTGACCTTGATCATCCAGCCGGCGCCGAACGGATCGCTGTTCACCAGCTCCGGGTTCGCGCCCAGCTCGCCGTTGACCTCGGTGACCTCGCCCGAGACCGGCGCGTACAGGTCGCTCACGGCCTTCACGGATTCGACGACCCCGAAGGTCGCGTACTGCTCGACGGCCTTGCCGGCTGCCGGAAGGTCGACGAACACGACGTCGCCGAGCTGGTTCGCGGCGAAGTCGGTGACCCCGATGGTCGCCGTGTCGCCCTCGACCCGGACCCACTCGTGGTCCTTCGTGTAGCGCCGGTCCGCGGGGACCATTCGGTCTCGCCTCCTTGGTGGCCTGGGGACCGCGTGGCGGCCCGGGGGTTCAGGATTGGCGCTTGTAGAAGGGCAACGGCACGATCTCCGCGGAGACCGGCTGCTCGCGGA
>JBKKDM010000052.1:0-2526 GCA_046707905.1 Candidatus Limnocylindrales bacterium | reverse complement strand
AGACGAAGATGTTGAGGCGAGCCTCGACGCACGCGCGGAGGAACTCGAACATGTCCGGGGTGGAGGTCCCGAACCGGATGAGGTCGTCCGTGGTGAACGGGCTGGCCGCGAACTTTCGAATGGTGATGACGGGGCCGACCAGGGACAGCGGCGGGATGATGGCGTTGACGCGGGAGCCGTCGGTCAGACGGGCGTCGACCATCGGCGACGACTCGTCGACGCGGCGCCCGATCGGGGCGATGATCCGGTCGATGATCCGCATCACGTGGTCGTCGTTCTGGAAGACGACGTTGGTCAGCTCGAGCTTGCCCGATCGCTCGATGTAGACCTGGCGCGGGCCATTCACCATGATCTCCGAGACGGAGTCATCACGGAGGAGCGGCTCCAGCGGCCCGAGGCCGATGATCTCGTCGGTGATCTGCTCGAGCATGCGGACACGCTCGGCGCGGGTGAGGGCCAGGCCCTCTTCGTCGATGACCCGGCTGAAGATCTCCTCGATCTGGCGACGGACCTCGACCTGGTTCGTCAGGTCGAGCTTCGGGTCCAGGTCCTGGATGACACGGTTCTGGATTCGGAACTTGACGTCCCGGAACGACTCGCGCGCCGGCAGCTGGGTGACGAGGCGGGGTGCCGATGGCCCAGCCGTTCCGCCGCTCCCGCCCTCGGGCTGGACGTCACGACCGCCCTGTCCCGACGGGACCGGGAGGTTCTCGCCCGGGCCACCCGGACGGGCAGACTCGATGCGCTTCAGCAGTGACATCTTCGCGCGGTCCCCCTACTTACCGGAATGAAAAGATTGACTTGCGAGCGGCCGCGCCCTTGGCGGCCTTCTCGCCCGGGCGGGCAGCGGCCACCGGTGTGGGCGCTGGGCCGGTGACTGCGGTCGCGAGGCGGGCGATGTCCTGCGACACCTGGGCCTCTCGATTGCTGAGGAAGAACGGGACGCCGCGGTTCAGCGCGTAGACCACGCTGCGGCCGTCGCTGACGATGGTGTGATCGACCTTCCGGCCGATCGAGTGCTCGACGTCCGCGACCCGGATGCCGAGGGTCGAGTCAGCGCGGTTCAGGACGAGCCGGATCTTCTCCGGGCCGTAGCCGAGCTGCTCACACACCTCGAGGAAGAGGCGCATGTTCTTCACGCTCGTGATTTCGAGCGTGAGGAGCGTCAGGATCAAATCCGCCTCGTCGAGCACGGCCAGCGTCGAGTCGTTGAAGCTCGAGGGGCAGTCCACGACGATCAGCTCGAAGTCCTGGCGAGCCCGTTCGATGACCTTCTTGACCGCCTGCGGGCCGATGAGCTCGGCCTGCTCCGGCGAGGGCGGGGCCAGGAGGACCCGGATGCCGGACGAGTGGCTGATCATGAAGGTGTCGAGGGACTCGGCGTCGCCGCCGCCCTGGAGCTCGCCGGCGAGATCCGCGATCGACTTGTTCTTCGGGTTGAGGTTGAGCAGTACGCCGACGTCCCCGAACTGGAACGAGGCGTCGATGAGCCCAACCTTCTTGCCGGCCTGCGCGGCCGCGACCGCGAGGTTGACGGCGATCGTCGTGCGACCGACCCCACCCTTGGGGCTGAAGACCGCGACCACGTTCGCTTCGCCGCCTGTCCCGTCGGCGTTGGTGCCAGCACCGCCGGTCCCCGTGACGACGGGGGCGTAGCGGCTGGCCTTGTCCTTCTCGCGAGCCCAGACCTGGCGGATCGAGGCCGTCAGCTCGTCGGAGCTGAAGGGCTTGACGAGGAACTCGCGGGCCCCGGCGAGCATCGAGCGGCGGAGGTAGTCCGCCTCTCCCTGGACCGACATCATCACGACCGCGGCCGATGGGACCTGGTGCGCGAACAGTTCGGTCGTCGCGATCCCGTCCATATCGGGCATGTTGATGTCCATCAGGACGACGTCCGGCAGGAGCCGTGCGCCGAGATCGAGGGCTTCCTTCCCCGAGGCGGCAGCACCCACGACCGTCATATCCGGCTCGAAGCCGAGCAGCTTGGTCAGGTGGTCGCGTGTCTCGGGGATGTCGTCGACGATCAGGACTTTGATCAGGTCGCTCATGCTGGCCGTTCGATCTCGTGCGGTGGGCGGGTCGTTGGGGACGTCAGGGCGCTGTGGGTTCGGGTGGTCAGGGCTGCGGCAGGCCCGTCGCCTCGATCACGGTCGGCGAAAGGACGCCGTACTGATCGATGAGCGTGCGGAGCACGATGCCGGAGGTCTGATCGGCCGGGGGGTTCAGGGGGTTGCCGTTCGCGTCGCGGAAGTCGCCGGGCGAGCGGAGCACCAGGGTGATCTGGCCGTCCATCTGGGCGAACTTGATCACTTCGGCCTGCTGCGCCGTGACCGCCAGGATCACGAGCTGCTGGGCGCCGGTCAGGGCCGGGCCCGCAGAGGTGGTGCCGTCGGTGGCGGCGGGTTCGGCCGGCGGCACGAGGGTGCCGATGACCTGCATGTTCTGGAGGACCAGCTTGACGGTGGTGCTGTTGTAGCCCTGGACGCCGGTCAGCGACTCGGTGGTCGGGTCGAGCACGACGAGCGG
>JBKKDM010000051.1:0-42958 GCA_046707905.1 Candidatus Limnocylindrales bacterium | reverse complement strand
CCATCGCGACAGGGGCGGCGAGGGCCCACCAGGCGAGGCCCCGACCGGTGAACGCCGCCAGCACCCCGAAAACCGCAACGGTGACGATCGGCGCGACGAAGCGCGCGGGCGGGCGCCGGCGGTCCATCCGGAGGCGAAACGCGACCATCCCGGCGACCACGACGACCGAGAGATAGAAGATCGCGCCGGCCGGCTCGAGCGGCGACGGCGGGCGCCACTCGGTGACCTGTGCCGTGATCGTCGGGTTGCGGGCGAGATTCTCGATGTACCGCCAGCCGTCGATCCCGAAGGGCGTCACGAGGGTGGCGACGGTCGCGACCGCCCCGATGATCGCGACGCCGGTCGAGCCGAGGAGGCGCGCGCGGAGCGGTCGCTCCGGTCCTCCCGCTGCGGCCGGCTCGCGGATCAGGGCGACCTCGTCGAGCCAGGCGAGGCCGACGAGCACGATCACCAGTGGGAAGCTGCCGTGGAGGTTCGCCCACAGCGCCGCGATCACAGGGATCAGCCAGAGCCGGCGCGGGTGCTCGCCGCGCTCGATGAGGATCACGAGCGTCGCCGCGAACAGGACGATCCCGAAGAGCTGCGGCCGGAGCGCGAGCGCGGGCGCGGCCACGACGAAGGCCAGCAGCACAACCAAGGTCGCGGTCCGCGCGGAGCTGGCGATGGCCGAGCCGCCGGCGCGAACCGACGCCGTCGACCAGGCTGATCGAACGGCTCGCAGCACCAGCGCGAACGTCAACCCGACAAGCGCAGCCCGAAGGATCGCGAGCCCCGTCCAGCCGCCGATCTGAAAGACCCCGGCGAGCAGCGCTTGGGCCCCCCACTGCTGGTCGAGCCAGGCGGTCCCGTTGACCGTGAATGTCCACGTGTCGATCGTCGGGATGCCCTCGCCGGCGAGGATGCCGGCGCCGGCGCGGAGCTGATAGGCGAGGTCGACGGCCGGCATCGGGACCAGGAGCGCCGCCAGGGCCGGGAGCGCGATGGCGAGGAACACCCAGAGCTGCGCGAGGGTCGGCGGGGCGGTTCGAGCTGTCCGGGCGGCGGCCGTCACGGCGCCAATGCTAGGTGTCGACGTTGGGCGGAGTCCGCCCACCGCCGCTTCGCGCGGGCGCCTCCGAATCCAAGTCCTGTTCCGCGATGCCAGTGGGCTAATCAGGCCCGCTCGTCGATGCACCCACAGGCATCACAAAGGCGAACCTGGTCAGCGGGCGCCAGCGCCAGGCGGCCGGGCGCTACCCCGCCTGCGGTGCGCTCGCCGTCTTCGCGCCGGCGCGGCGCGGGAGCAGGCGCTCACGAAGCAGCCAGGCCCTGGCCGGCGTGAGCCCCAGCTCCTGGCGCAACGGCACGACCGCGAGGAGCAGCGAGAAGACGTTGATCCAGAGAATCGGCATCGCGAGGAGCACGCCGATCGGGACGGTCCAATGGCGGTCGGTTCGGGCGCCCCAGAAGATGATCCCGATCGCGAACGGCAGTCGCAGCCAGACCGGGATGCCGATGTAGGCCCCCTCCACGACCTGCTTGTCCATGATCGAGCGGCGCAGCAGCTCCCACCATTCGTTCCAGAGGGCCGGCGCCAACGCGGCCGAGAGGCCGGCCACCGCCACGGTTGCCGCAATCGCGATGGCGAGGTTGCGCCACTCGCGCCGGAAGAGGAACCACAGGAGTCCGATTCCCGGTGCGACCTTTGTCAGGAGTGGGAACGCCCAGACCGCCGGGTAGCGGAACCCGATCACGATCGCGGCGGCGATGAAGATGTCGATCTGGCCGAGGTACAGCTCGAGCGCCACCGCGACGGTGAAGAGCAGTGGAAACGCCCAGCGCCCCACGAGCCAGATGTACGCGGCGACGCTCGCTGCCGTCCAGAGCGCCGCGAACCACGGCCACGGGAGCTCGGTGAGCCAGAAGATCGCCTGGGCGAAAGCCGGCGCATAGAGATAGGCGCCGATCTGGTATGGGTTCGAGTCGTCGTAGCTGACGCCCGCTCCCGTGGCCCAGTAGGTTTGCATGTCGAGCTGCCACGGGGTCCAGGGGTAGACGTTGAACAGCCGCAGGGCCACGAGGACCACGGCGCAAACGACGAACAGGTCGAGCCCGAGGCGATCGCGGACGCGCGCCTCCACGGGCGCCGGCAGGCGGCCGAGCAGCCGATTGAGCGGGCGCCCGACCACACCGGGCAGGCGGAGCCGTCGTCGCGAGTTCGGGAGGGTGGTAGTCGTTGCGGCCATCGGGGTGGACAAGAGTACGAGGACCGGACGAAAGGGTCACCCCCGTGCGGCTAAGGTTTGGCCATGGTGCGTGTTGCAAACCGCCTCATCGTGGTCTCCGGCCTGCCCGGTACCGGCAAGCGCGCCGTCGCAGCCGCGTTGGGCCACCACCTCCGGCTGCCCGTGCTGTCGGTCGACCCGATCGAGTCGGCGATCATCAGCGCCGGCATCGAGCGCAGCTTCGAAACGGGGCTGGCGGCGTACCTCGTCGTCGAGGAGCTGGCGGACCGAAGCCTCGCGAACGGACTCGACACCATCGTCGACGCCGTGAACTCCGTCGACGATGCTCGCGACATGTGGCGTGAGCTCGCCCAGCGGCATGCGGTGCCGATGGCGATCATCGAGTGCACCGTCTCCGACCTGGCGGTCCACGCTTCGCGGCTGGCCGGTCGAGATCGTGGACTGGCGCTCCCGGAGCCGACCTGGGAGAGCGTCGAGCTGCGCCGTCGAGAATGGACGCCCTGGCCGGAACCGCATCTGCGCCTTGACGCCATCGACTCGCCGGAGTCGAACCTCGCCAGGGCGCTTGCCTATGTCGAGGGCCGTCAGCCCGCCGCGAGCCTCCGCTCGTCGGCGACCGCCTCGTCGTAGATCGTCTCGATCGTTCGGACCATGAGCTCGGCGCAGAAGCGCTCCTCGACGAGCTGGCGACCGGCCCTCCCGAGTGTGTCGGCGTAGGGATGGTCGTTGAGCAACCGGACGAGGGCGTCGGCGAGGGCGTCCGGGTCACGCGGCGGGACGAGGATGCCGGTCCGGCCGTCCTCGATCATCTCGGGGATCCCACCGACCCCTGACGCGACGACCGGCCGACCCAGCGCCATCGCCTCGAGGATCGAGAGGCCCTGGGCCTCGCGGTAGCTCGGCAAGACGGCGACATCAAGCGCGGCCGTCACGGCGGGAACGTCGTCGCGGCGGCCGGTGAACGTGACCGAGGCTCGCTGGTCGCCGACGCCCGGACCCGATGTCAATTGCCGCGTACCCGGGTCGTGCGGCAAGGCGACGGGGACGGGAAGCGCGACGCCGGCGTCAGCAGCCGGCTTGCTGCCAAGCAGCCCGAGCGAGCGCGCCTGCTCCTCGAGCGCATCGCGCTGCGACCCCTCGCCCACGATCAGGAGGTGCGCGTTCGGCACGGAGGCGAGCACGCGAGGCCAGGCATCGAGCAACGTCGGATGGCCCTTCTCGGGCTCCAGCCGGGCCACGACGCCCACGATCGGCGCATCGGGCGCGATGTCGTACTCGCGCTGGAGCGTGCAGCAGACCTCCGGCTCGTCGTAGCGGGCGAGGTCGATTCCGTTGTAGATCAGGCTGATCGGCGCGCCGACGCGGCCCTCGTCCTCGAGCTTCCGAACGATCGCCCGCGACACGGCGACCAGATGGTCCATCTTCGGCGTCAGGCGGCGGATGAGGTCGCGATCCTCGTCTGATCGGACCCGCGAGGAGTGGACGGTCCCGACGACCATCGGCCGGCGACGTCCAGCCGCAGCCAGTGCCGCCGCGGCCTGGGTCCCGATGATCTCGGCGCGATACATGTGGTTGTGAACGACGTCGGCCTTGACGGCCGCGAGGTGGGCGGCGACTGCCTCGACGGTCTGTTCGTCGTCCATCTCATCGAGGACGCAGACCGGCACGCCGGTCTTCTCGATCCGGCGGACGCCGGCGCCAGCCGACAGCGAGAGCACGGACACGTCATACCGCGAACGGTCGATCCGGCCGACAAGATTCGCGACGTGCTCCTGGGCGCCGCCGCTGGTGCCCGTGGCGAGCAGCTCGACGATGCGGAGCTTGGATCGACCCCCGGGTAGGGGGAGCCGCGTGATCGGCTCGAAGCAGGGGTCGACGAGCAGGCTCGAGGGCGGCAGCCGAAGGGCCGGTGTGATCGGCGAGGTCATGACCGGCGCACCAGGAGGCGCTGGATCGGCTCGTCGCGGGCGCCCCACTCGTACTTGTAGGCTTCGTCGCCCCGCATCAGGTCGACCTTGCACTTGCCGCGCTCGATCGCCCGCCGGACCAGTCGCTCGAGCAACACCACGCCCGGCGAGAGGTCGCGGGCCTCGGGATCGACCCCGGCGTTGTAGTAGAGGAGCGACGCGGGTGTCTCGAAGAAGACCGCGGCGGCGATCCGCCTTCCGGCGACCTCGAGGAAGGCGAGGTGCACGCTCGGGTCGCTGGGCGTCGCGTCGGGCGCCGTCGAGCGCTCCCCGAAGAGCTCGAACAGCCGACGGATGAAGACCCGGCTCTGGTCGCCGCCCGGCGTCGCCGGGAAGAGCCCGTCGTCGCCCCAGCGCCGCTGGTGGAGGTCGATGAACTCGTCGAGCTCTGCGACCGGGTCGGTCGGCTCGACCAGCTCCACGTCGCCCGCGGCCTCGGCGCGGCGGACCTTGCGGCGGATCTCGTGGCGCTCCTTCTTCCCGAGCGTCGCCAGGAAGCCATCGAGGTCCGCGCCCTCCGGGATCCGGATGACCGGGCAGACGTCCTCGCGCTCGACGTTGAGCGTCCAGCCCTCGGCAACCTCGCGGGCGCCGAACGCGGTCGCGAGCTCGTCGACCGCGGGATCGACCGACTTCAGCCGGCGAAGGTCCACGACGTCCCAGGGCTCCGGATGGACCTCGTCGACGATCAGCTCGCGGGCGAAGTGCTCGGCGACGGCATCGGCGACGCGGGTCAGGTCCTCTGGGGCGACGAGCAGCGTCGAGTAGTCGGCGTGATAGCTGGCGCCGAAGTAGATGGCGCAGGCGGTGGGCGCCACGGGGGTGAGATTCGACCCGTGCCCGTGCCGGATCTTGGTGTGGGTCGTCGCGTCCGAGGCCTCGACGACGTGGCGGTGCATCAGCGGGACGATCGCGACGGTCCTGCTGCCCGCGCCCGCGCCGGCGGGTTCCACCACGCGCAGGGTGTCCGCGACCGCATTCTCCCCGTACGCGTCCCACCAAGCCCGCTGGAAGGCCCAGCGCGAGAACGGCGTCGCGTAGGGGTTCCTGGCGGCGAGGGCGTCCCATTCCTCCGCAGCGATCGCGTCGAACGCCACGCGCTCCGCGCGGAGTGGCGCGGAGCTCAGGTCGGTCGTGGGTTCAGCTCGGGTAGCCGGTGCGGGACTCATGCTCGAGCCCGCAGCCGGGCGCGCACAGTCGGGGTCGGCCTGGAGCGTGGGGGTCACGCACGAACAATAGCATCGGATGGCGGATTTCCTTGCGAGCGCAACGTCCCAAAGGGTCGCTCCTGCATCGCAACTCGGCGCCGCGCCGCCCACCTCCCGAAGCCCGCGCGGGCGAACGGAATGACGCCGACGAGCATCGACGGGCTGAGCGTGTAGAAAGCCGGAAGGGCGAGGCAGCCCGCTACGACGAGCGGCCAGCGCCAGCCTCGCCACGCCGCGACGATGACGATCAGGACCGCGACGGCGAATCGCGGCCAGAACGGCAGGTTGAACGGCGGGACGGGCGGCGGTGAACCCGCCGTCATCAGCGCGAGCCAGCCGAACCAGCGATCGGGCCACAAGACGAAGGAGACGCCCGCGATCGCCGCGGTGACGCCGATCGCGATCGCGAGCGACCGCCACTGCCGCCGAAGCGCGAACCACAGCAGCCCCACGCCGGGTGTGACCTTCGTGAGCAGCACGAACGCCCACGCGGCCGGCCACCAGCTGCGCGGTCCGCCTCGAACGCCCAGGACGATGGCAGCGGCCAGGGGGAACTGGATGTTTCCGGCATTCAGCTCGGACGCGACCGGAAAGGTGAACAGGACGAACACGGTCAGCGGGCCGGCCAGCCAGAGGAGCGTCGCCGCCAGGAGCGCGCGCCAGATCGCGACGAATACCTCGAACGTCAGCAGTCGACCCCAGCCGACGATCAACTCGAAGGCCGGCGAGTAGTTGTAGCCATTTCGCTGCAGCAGCTCGGGGTGCGGGTAGAGATCGTTGGGATTGGCTTCCCAGTACCAGCGAACGTCGACGGGCGCGCCACCAGTGCTGGTCAGCTGCCACCAATAGAACGCGACGAGAACGGCGCCGAGGCCCCACAGCACCTTGGCGACGAACCCGCCGCGGAGCGCGATGAGGTCCAGCACTCGGTCCACCGCTCAGGCGATCCCGGCCGGCCCGAGGCGCGCATCCCGCCGCCCGCTCCGCACGCCCTCCCACGTCACCGCGAGGAGCGTTACCCAGAAGGCGACGGGATAAGCGATCCCGGGCGTGACCCCAACGAGCACCGTGGCCGTCGCAAGCGGCACCAGGATCGCCCAGAGATGGCCGCGATCGACGAGCCACGCCACCGGGAGCAGCAGCACCAGCGCGTAGTGGTCCCACAGGACCGGTGAGACGAACTGCGACGCAACGACCACCGCCAGGAACGACCCGACCGCCGAACCTCGCCAGACCGAAACTGCGACGACGAGGACGACGAGCGCAAGGTTGAGCCAATGGATTGCCGTCGCCAGCATCGCGGAGGCGCCGGCCTCGAACGCCAGACGCCCGAGCCCATAGCCGTTCGGGGTCTCGATCGGACGGCTCACCCTGCTCAACAACGAGGCCTCATCCAGCCAGGACTGCGGGCCGGCGATCAGCGTCGCCAGGACGGCAAGAGCCGCTACGACCCCGATGCCGATCAGCGCGGCTCGACGCCTGCCCGTCACCACCGCCCACCCGATGAGGAGCGCCGGCTGGAGCTTGATCACCGTCCCGATCCCCGATGCGACTCCAAGGGCCCACGGCCGATCCATCCAGCGCCAGCCGATCGCGAACAGCAGCAGCAGCACTGGTCCAACCTGTCCAAGCTTGATCGCATAGACGAGGGGCCACGAGAGCGCCGCGAGCAGGAGAACTAAGAGCCGAGTCCGGAACGAGACCGGCGCCAGCGCGATCCCGGCGGCGGCGGCCGCGACCAGCAGGCCGGCGAAGGTCCAGACGGCGACCTCGATCGGGAGGAGCGCCACAGGGAGGATGAGGAGGGCAAAGGGCGGCGGATAGAAGAACAGGCCGAACGAGCCCGTTGCCTGGGCCTCGGGGTCGTACATGGAGCGCCCGGCAAGGAGATTGTCGACCGCAAGGTCGTACGCCCGGTAGTCGAAGCCAAGGGTGCCGTTGGCCGCCGACGAGGCGATGATCAGGCAGGCATAGGCGAGCGCGACGATGAGGGCCACCGCGTACACGGCACGGGGGAGGAGAACCATCAGGCCGCGGTTCCGGCCGATCATCGCCGCCGGCGGACGCCTCGATGGAGGAGGGGGATCCGAAACAGGTCCCAGGCGACCTTCAACGCGAGCATCGGGCCAGGGCGCATCCGCGATCCCCGGACGTCCTCCCAGCGGATCGGGACCACCGCGATCTCGTAGCCGCGACGGCGCGCGAGGTGGATCAGCTCGACGTCGAACACGATCGACGTCACCAGCTGCCGCGCGAAGAGGTCCTGCGCGGCCTCGCGGGTGAAGCCCTTGAAGCCGCACTGGGTGTCCTTGACGTCGCCAACGACCCAGATCGACGCAAGCAGGTGGAACAGCGCCCCCAGGGCGCGGCGGTACGCGGGCTGTGTGGCGCGCATGTCGGAGCCATCCGGCTGGATGCGGCTGCCGAGGGCCACATCTGCGGACTGGAGTGCCGCGAGGAGCTTCGGCAGCTCCGATGGCGGTGTCGCCATATCCGCGTCTGCGAACACAACGAGGTCGCCCACGGCAGCGAGCATTCCCGCCCGCACAGCAGCGCCCTTCCCGGCGTGCGGCACGGTCATCAGGTTCAGCAGGCCGTCGACGGCCTCCGGGCGAGCCCGTACGAGCTCGGCCGTCCCATCGGTGCTGCCGTCATCGACGACCAGGACGTTGGTGGCGGGGACGTCGGCGGGCCGAGGGCGGAGGTAGGCGAACAGCTCGTCCAGCGCGGGACCGATGCGCTTCGCCTCGTTGTACGCGGGCAGGACGACGGTCATCGTGCGAGAACCCGCAGGGGCCCCGGACCCGTTGGGCGCGGTCGTCGGCATCGGGGGCGAGTGTACCGGCGAGTGTCCGTCGTTCTGCGCCGGTCGCGAGTCCTATGCGGGCGTGAACGTTGGTCGGGTTGCGGGGGCCGAGCGCGTGACCTGCGCCACGAGGGCGCCGAGGAGGACGAGGGCTCCCAACGTCGGAAGGCCCTTGTTCACGATCCAGGCCAGCTCACCGGCCGCGTTCTGCTGGCCGCCCCACATCAGGAAGTACCCGAGGGCCAGCCACCTGATCGGCACACCGGCCGAGAGCGCGAGGACGAATGGGAGGACCAGCAGTGCCAGGTAGTGGTGGTAGACGGCTGGCGCGACGAGGATGGCGATCACGACCGCGATCGCGAAGCTCGCGGCCTCGTGCGTCCGGCGTGCGGCGGTCACGACGAGGATCGCCAGGCCTGCAAGCGTCACGAGGACGCGGGCCTCGGTGAAACCGACGAGGTCGCCGAGCCAGACCGTGGGCGCGAGCGTGTCGGTCGTATCAGACGGCGCCGAGAGGTTTGCCAGGACGGTCGGGAAGTCGAGCCATGGCTGGGTGCCGGTCAGCGGCAGCGAGAGCAGGGACATCGCCGCCGCACCCACGAGGACGCCGCCCGCGGCTCGGTAGCGACGCGTGACCAGGAACCACACCAGGAGGAGCGCCGGAAGAACCTTGATCGCTGCCGCGATCCCAACCGCGACGCCTGCGACCCACTGACCCCGCTCGTCGCGACGTCGCAAGCCGATCCACGCGAGGGTGAGCAGGCCGAGAAGGAGGATGTGGACGTTGCCAAGCACCAGCTCGCCGACGAGCGGTGGGAAGGCGAATGCAGCTGCCACGAGCAGCCATCGACCGCCACCGCGCAGGAGCTCGAACCGCTCGCCGAGACGCTCGGTTCGCCAGAGGGCGAGCACTGCCACGACGACGATCGCTGCCCCAAGCACCGCCCAGCCCCACGCGGCGGCGCGGTAATCGATCGGCAGGAGGGCCGCGATCGGGCGGAGCAGGCCGGCCAGCGGCGGCGGATAGAGGTAGAGGAACTGGGCCTGCGGTGCGTACGGGCCGGCGAGCTGCGCGGCCGTATAGAGCGACCCGCCGGAGTTCAGGCGCTCCGCCGCGGCCCAGTAGGCAGAGAAGTCGTAGCCCCACTGGATGCGGCCGCTGAGCATTAGGAACTGGATCGCCCGGTAGACCAGGACGATCGCGACGAGGAGAAAGAGGACCGCCCGCTGCACTCGAGGTTGCGTGAGCAACCGGAGACCGTAGGCGTTCGCGGCCACGGCCGGACGGTAGCATGGCGTTCATGCGCTGGAGGGGAGGCGGCCAAGCCTATGATCCGCGGATGCCGGCTCCGACAACCCGTTCACTGTCGCGCTGGGAGGCGACACTCGACCCGCTGCGTACGCATTCCGCGCTCGGACCAACGGTCAGGTTCTACTTCCGCCGGCGTGAGCAGATCCTCTATCTCGTGGTTGGCGGCTGGAACACGGTCTTCGGGTACGGCGTTTGGGCCCTCTTGCAGTACCTGCTCGGTAGCCAACTCCACTATCTCCTGGTCGTCATGCTTTCGTGGCCCCTTGCGGTCCTGAACGCATACCTTGGCTACCGGTTCGTGGTGTTTGAGAGCCGGGGTCCGCTGCTCACGGAACTCCCCCGCTTCTCCCTTGTGTACTTGGCGACGCTCCTCGCGAACCTCGCGCTGCTGCCGCTCGCGCTGGCCGCGCTTCCCTTCAACATCTACGTCGTTCAGGCCCTATTCACCGCCGCCGTGGTCGTCGTCAGCTATCTCGGCCACAAATACTTCAGCTTCCGTGGTCGGCACAGAGACGAGATGGATCCAGCTGCCTACGATCCGACGTCGAGATCTGGAGGTTGACCGACTTGCCGCTGCTGACGGTGCTCACGCCCTGCTTCAACGAAGAAGAGAACGTGCGCGAGGTCTACCGGCGGGTGAAAGCCGCCATGGGGAACCTGCCCGGGTACGAATACGACCATCTGTTCATCGACAACGCATCGACGGATAAGACCGTCGCCGTTCTCCGGGAACTAGCCGCCGACGATAGGCGCGTGAAGGTTATCGTCAATACACGCAACTTCGGCCAGATCCGGTCGCCATACCATGCCTTCCTGCAAGCACGCGGCGATGCCGTCATGACCTGCGTAGCCGACCTGCAAGACCCGCCTGAGCTCATTCCCGAGTTCGTTGCGAAGTGGGAGGAGGGTTACAAGGTCGTCATCGGAGTCAAGCGAGGCACCCACGAGTCCTGGCTGATGTCGCGCACGAGGAAGGCGTATTACTGGCTGCTCGCGAAAATGTCCTCCGAAGTCGAGCTCGTCCACGACTTCACGGGCTTCGGCCTCTACGACCGCGAAGTCATCGAACAGTTCCGTAGCACCGAGGAGCGGTACCCGTATCTCCGCGGCCTAGTTGTCGACTTTGGCTACGAGCGGGCGGTGATCGAGTACATGCAGCCCATTCGCGCCGGCGGCCGGAGCAAGAACAACTTCTTCAGCCTCTACGACATCGCGATGCTGGGCGTGACCAACCACTCCAAGGTGCCGCTGCGGCTCGCCGCGATGGCGGGATTCGCGATTTCTATCGTGAGTTTGCTTGTCGCCATTGGATATCTGATCCTCAAACTCACCTTCTGGAGCCAGCTGGAGATGGGGCTGGCCCCCCTGTTGATCGGTATCTACTTTTTCGGCGCCGTGCAGCTGTTCTTCATCGGGATGCTCGGCGAGTACATCGGCGCGATCCACACCCGTGTCCACAAGCGGCCCCTCGTAGTTGAGAAGGAGCGCATCAACTTCGACGAGGAGGAGCGCGGGGCTTCCGCGGTGCGCCATCCTCTGGAGCCGCTCGGTTCAACTGCCCGACCGCCCAACGTGCCGGCGGGGAGCGCACCGATAACCCGAATCAGGGCAAAGGAAGTCGCGCCCGCGCAAGGCGTAAGCCGCCCCAAGTCTTAGGGAACGGGACCCTCGCCGGCGAGACCCGCGTGGCGAGACGACTCGAACGTGCGATTACGACGCCGCGCCTGCTCCGGTCAATCGTTCACGCGGTATTCCATACAGCACCGCGTCGAAACCCTCTGCAGCATGTGGCCGAAGGAACAGCCTGTAGTCCTGGCTGATCTCAGTGACCAGTCGGGGAAGCTCCCAAAGATCAGCCTGATTGTGATACGCGGCAACCGCCAGTAGCGGGCGCCCGTCGGCGATCACGTTGCGGGATCCAGCAAGCGCCGCAGCTTCGGCACCCTCAATGTCCATCTTCACGAACGTAGGGGGTGCTGCCCCGAGAACGTCGTCGAGCGACACACATTCGACTTCGTACGTGCCACCCGCCGAGAGTTTGGCCGAGCCGAGCCCGGTAGCACTGAATCGAGCGGTTCCGCGCTGATCTGATGTTGCAGCCCGATGAAGATGGACATTTGCGCGCAGTGTTTCGGGGAGCTCCGCCACCACTTCCTGCAGCGCGGAAAAGGTAGCCGGATCTGGCTCGAAGGCGTGGTAGGCCCGCCATGAACCAACCCGGCGTGCAACATCCATGAGGGTGTCCCCCGTGAAGGCTCCACAGTCCGCAAACACCTCGTTCGGACCGACCTGGACCAAACCCTCGGCAAAGTACTGGTCCGGCTCGGCCGGTGACAGGGCGGCGAAGTCCGCCGTCAGACGCCAGCGGACCTGATCCACATACTCACGCAGGGACCGCTCGTCTGACCACAGCGCCGCCGTCGCCTCGATTTCGTCCTTGGCTTCGAGCACCCTGGTCGGCACGTCGATGGTGATGTATGGAAGCGCGTCGATCGCGTAGCCCCAGAACAATGGGATGAACGACTCGACCCGCCCCCAGCCGCGGGCCACCAGGCTGTCACGCGTCTCGGCGAAGTCATGCCCGCCCTCTGCCCGCCAGATCGTGACCAGGGCCAGGCCGTCGGCGGCGAAGCGCGAGGAGCCTTCGTCGGGCGAGAGAACGGGGATGCCATCGACGCCGCTCCCCCAGAGGCGCGGATCGTTGTCGAGGAACGCTGCAACCTCGTGCCCATGAGCGCGCAGGAGTGCGAGCGTTCGCCGACCGAGATTTCCCGCGCCGAAGAGGACGATCGGCGTTGATCCCTTCGCCATTAGCTCTCCGACAACGCGTCCCTCGCGCTCCCGCGCGGCCGCAGGAGCCTCGTCCAGAAGCCCTCGAAGCTCATCCAGAAGGTGTCTGTGCCGATCCACCTGGACCGTGGAGGTCAAAGCCCGCGCTCCATGATCAAGCCCTTCAACTCGTCATTGGTCGCGTAGGGGCTATCAATGTCATCGATATGGACTGGTTGATGCGCTGGCAGGTCGCGCATGATGACCTCGCCGCGCATCAGCTCTCGACAGGAGATTTGACCCTTCTGAAGCGGGATCGCCAGGTAGACATCCTCGTCTCGAAGTACGTGGCCGGCGGGAAGATCACGCGCGGCGTAGACCCCCCGGACAAGTGTGTCGAGGTACTCAATCTCGCGTCGCGGACTCACTCTCCACGCCTCGCCGGGCGGTCCACACATCTCCTTGGCGTCTTTCCACGCCTTGAACCAGGCGTCAACCTGATCCGGCAACGAGCAATACGGCGACACGGGGATCCCGCCGTCCTCGATATCGACGTGTCGCTCGAACGTGCGCGCGCCCTTCGCGTACGCGATGGTGATGGACCGCGTCCAGTCGAGATACTCGTGCGAGGAGAAACCGATGGTGTGGTTCGGGTAGCGTCCCCGCATGAAGTCGATCTGATTCAGTTGCAACTCGGCGTTCTCGCTTGGATACAGCGAGACGCAGTGGTTGATGGCCAACGGAATGTTTCGATGCTCGAAGAAGGTGACGAGGTCGTCAATGTCCTTCAGTGAGCTGCCACCCGTCGAAACGATGACAGGCTTTCGCGTCGTGGCGATCTTCTCGATCAACATCCAGTCGTTGCCATCCGAGCTTGCAATCTTCAGGATCTGCACGCCGAGCTCCTGGCAGAGATCCACGGATGCTTCGTCGAATGGTGTGGCCATCGTCACGCAGCCAGCCTTTCGGGTGGCGTCTACGAGGGTCCCGTAGTCCTGGGCAGTCAGGCGCGTGTCGAGGGTCTTCTTGATGTAGCGGATATCAGCGCGATCACGGAAGTCGCGATGGATGAAGCGATCGACGTCGCGGAACTGCAGCTTCAGGGCCGCACGAACGTTGTTGAAGCGAACGACGCGTGAGTAGGCGGTGATGATCTTGAGACCGCGCTCGACACTGCCCCAGTGGTTGTTGGCCACCTCGAGCACGAACAGGTCTTCAAAGACGTCACGGTTCACGATGATTCTCCCCCGAGCCGGGTCAATACGGTCGCTGCTACATCGGCGAGGCGCCGTACATCAACACGTTCCTCGCCGGCGGATGCATGGCCCAGTGGTCCTGCGCCGGAGGTCACCGCCACGAACGGCAGACTACAGGAAGCTGCGGCGGCACCATCCTGGTCGGAGTCTCCAACCACCACGGTCGCGGCGGGGTCGAGACCGGCGTCGGTGAGGCAACGCTTGATCAGGTCGGCCTTCGGGACTGGCGGTCCTCCATCTGCCTGGCCGATGACGGCCTCGAGATGCTGGCCGAGGTTGAAGTGCGCCAGGAGCCGCACGGCCGCCGTCGTCCGCTTGTTCGTAACCACGAATGTCCGAACGCCCGCCGCCCGGAGCGCCGCCAGACACTCTGTCGCTCCCGGGTAGAGGAGCGCTGCCTTCCAGTGGACGGAGTCGTAGTGCCGACGGAAGGCGGCTGACAGCAACGCCCGCTCCGACAACGAGGCGGCAGGGCTCAGGCTCCTGATCGTCTCGTCAAGAGGCAGGCTGAGGTCTGCGCGATCCACGTCCGCCCTCGCCACCAAGACCTCGTCGAACGCAGCCTCGATCGCGGCAAGCACCCCCGCTTTGGTGTCGAGGAGCGTGCCGTCGAGGTCGACGAGCGCCGCCCCTACCGAGCGAGATGCTCCGGCTCGCAAGCTCATGAAGTAGGGACAGTCTCGCCTGGAGCTGCTGCGAGCGACGGCATGTTGCGAGCGATCTCTTCTGCATCCAGGAATGGATACATGTCCTCCAGAGCCGGCGAGACGATGCTTCCGTCGGGCATCACGCGCGACTTGATGCGGGGTTCGAAGCCCTGTTCCGGGTCGAGGAAGACGTGGCAAACGACGGGCCCGTCGGTCGCCAGGACCTCGGCGATGGTCTCGTCAATCGCGGTCGGCTCAACAAGACGGACAACCGGTAGCCCGTACGCAGCGGCGACGGCCCCATGGTCCGGGAAGGTGATTCCATCGGTCGGTCCCGAGCCGATCGTCGCCCCAAAGAAGTTCATCTGGGTGGTTCGAATCGACACGTAGCCCCCGTTGTCGAGCACGAACAGCTTTACCGGAAGCTTGTGATGCACCACGGTCTGGAGTTCCTGGATGTTCAGCTGGAGGCTGCCGTCCCCGGCGAGACAGACGACGGGTTCACCACGCCGGGCCACCGCTGCGCCGATCGCCGCCGGCAGGTCGTAGCCCATGCTTGCGGAGCCGGAGTTGGAAATCAGGCGCTGGCCTCGCTTCAGCCGGGCCGCCTGATACGGAACGATTGTGGCGGTGGCGTCCCCACAGACCACCACGTCCTCCCCGACGAGCTGAGCAAACAGCCGTTCGATGAAGTGGTAGGGGTTGATCGGCGGTGTGGTCGTCCGCTGATCGGGTCGTACCGGTGGGTACAAGTCCACAAGCCGGCGGCACCATGCCAGCCACTCGGCGTGGCGGTCACGCTGATACCCGGAGGTCTCCAATGCTTCGATCAGCGTGGTCAGAAACTCGCCAGCGTCAGCCTCGATTGGCAGGTCGATCTGGACGAACGGTCGATTGAACTCCGCCCCATCCACGTCCACGACGACCTTGAAGGCACGTGCAGCGAACGCCTGCCAGTTGTAGCCCACCTGCCGGACGGTGAGCCTCGCGCCAACGACGAGGAGCAGATCGGCATTCTGAACGGTGAAGTTACCGGCGCGCGTGCCGATCGTTCCCTGGCGACCGCAGAAATGGGGATCGTCGGTGGCGATCAGGTCGTGAGTCCATGCCGTCGTCACCGGGATCCCGAGTCGTGTCACGGCCTCCTCGAACGGGCCGATCGCGTCCGCCAGCCGGATGCCAGTGCCGACCAGCAAGACCGGTCTCTTGGCGGTTGCCAACTTCTCCGCGACGGCGCGTGCGTGACCCGCCAGGACCTCATTCTTCCCAGGTCGAGGCGCAATCGATTGATCGAAGCCGACGAGTTCGTCGGGGTCAATCGCTGCTGACTGGACATCGATGGGCACGTCCAGCCAGACGGGGCCTGGACTGCCAGTTCGGGCGTCATGCCAAGCACGCTCCAGGCAATACCGGATCTCGCGGGGTTCATCGACGAGCACGGCGTATTTCGTGATGCCACGGACCATCCCGACGATGTCGACCTCCTGGTCACCGAGTTGCCTCATGCCGAGGCCCGGGTAGGACGTTCCGATCATCTCGCGTTTGACCTGGCCAGAGATCACGATCATCGGGATCGAATCGGTCCAGGCACCGAAGACACCGTTCAAGGCATTGATGCCACCCGGACCGGTGGTCACGCATGCGACACCGGGAAGCCCCGAAACACGTGCGTGCGACTCTGCGGCCATAGCGACGGCCTGCTCGTGGTGACAGCTCACGGGCCGAATGCGGTCCTGGCGACGGATCGCCTCGTCAAGGAAGATCGCGCCCCCGCCCGTCACGAGGAAAACGTCACGGACTCCGCGATCGACGAGGAAGCTGAAAATGTAGTCGGCTACCGTCGTGGTCACGCGGCGTCCTCCAACCCCTTGGTTGCTACTTGTCGGTGATCAAGACGGAACGGTCGATTGCCAGGTTCGCCGCGTACCACGCGTAGAGATCGTCAATCGCCTCGTCCATCGGGGTGAACTGGAGATCAGGCATCTCTGCCCGAAGCCGCGCGTTCGATGCGCAGTACGCCAGTCCGTCGCCCGATTCGCCGACGATGATAGGGAGGTCCGTTCCCGATCGCGCCTTGACGCGCTCAGCGATCTCGCGGAGGTCGTCCGTCCAGTCGGGCACGACGTTGTAGGCCGCCGCATCGTGGTCTCCCGCCAGGAATCGCTCCACGATTGGGCCGAGGTCGTTGATGTACAGGTAGCTGAACGTACGGTTCTGGCGCAGGGTGATGGGCATCCCCAAGAGGGCCTTGCAGATCGCGTTCGACACGAAGCGGATTGCATAGTCCTCGTATCTCCCAAAGACCCCGAAGAGGCGCAGCTCCACCGCATCGTGACCACCAGACCGATGCATCTCATCGAGATATTGCGCGATCACGTACTTGGACAACCCGTGCTCATCCGACGGGACGGCTCGTCCCAAGTGCTCCTCGGCGACGCGGTCGAGCGACCGGGCGACGTCATACACGGCGCCCGAGCTCAGGAACACAAGCCGTCCAAACCGATCGGCGTGTCGCATCATCCCGAAGAACATCCGCAGGTTCGTCCAAAGCTGACGAGATGGGTCAGCAGCATTCCGATGCCCCGGTCGAACGGCGCTATGGACCACCACATCCACCTCGTGCCGCGCGAACCAAGCGTCGAGGGCGTCCGGATCCGCAAGATCGAGCTCCGCACGCGACGGAGCGAGCACCTCATGACTGCGGCCCAGGGATTCGACGAGATTGCGACCGATGAAGCCGGATCCACCGGCCACGAGGATGCGCATTCAGTTCACCTCGACGGTGGTTGCTGGCAAGGTCGGGCCCACGTCACTCCCACGCATCGATGCGAATGTCGTCGTTCGAGACGCCATGCTCGCGGAGCCGCGCCGTGAGGGCAGCCAACATCGCCGGCGGTCCACTGAGGTAGAACACGGGGTCGTCCATCCGCTCGATGGTGGGCCAGGCCGCGCCGACGTCGAGACGCCCCTGTGTCGCTTCACAGACGAGGTGGCATGCCAGCGGCGGCACGGCACGATCGCAGGCCCCGACGAGCGGCCCATAGACGAACAGGTCCGCGGTCCGAGCGCCGTAGAACAGCTCGACTCGCGCCGCGTGCTCAGGGGCGAGCGATTGCAGGAACGCCGTGAACGCCGTGACGCCTGTCCCGCCGGCGAACAGCGCGGCGTCACGAGTCTCATCCACGACAAATTCGCCGTACGGCAGCTTGACCCAGACCCCACGTCCGGGCGCCAGCTCGTGCTCCATCCGCGTCGTGAACGCCCCCTTGACCGCGTACGTGATCAGCAGCCGGTCGCGTTCGTCGGGCGAGCTCGCGATCGAGAACACGCGCGACTCGGGCCAGAAGCCGCCCGGGTCGTACGAGTCCAGTGCGAGATGCAGGAACTGCCCAGGCACGAAGCGGGGGATGGGCTCGGATGGTTTTAGCTCGACGCTGTGGACCCGCTCGCCGTGGTCGACCACGCGCAGCACGGTGCACCGGATCTTGCGGACGACAGCCACGAGTAGGCGTTACCGCTCCACGGGTGCGGACATGGCGGCGCCAGTTGCGCCGATCGGTGATCGATCGCCGGCCATGAAGCGCGCGAACGTGTCGGCCATGTAGTCCACTCGGGCGTCGTCGAGGCCTGGGTAGACGCCGACGAAGAACGTGCGCTGCGTGATGGCGTCGGTCGACGCCAAATCGCCGATCACTCGGCGTTCGATGTTCTCGAATGCTGGGTGCCGCAACAGGTTGCCGCTGAACAGGGTCCGCGTCTCGATTCGATTGGCTTCGAGGAAGCCGGTCAGCTCGTTGCGGGTGAACCCCGCGTCCTCACGGACGTTGATCACGAACCCGAACCACGACGGGTCGGTATGCGGGGGCCTGACCGGCAGGAGCAGACGATCCTGGAACGGGCTGAGGGCTTCGAACAGTCGTGCGTGGTTGTGCTTCCGCGCTGCGGTGAAGCCGTCGAGCCGCGCGAGCTGGGCGCACCCGATCGCCGCCTGCATGTCGGTGGCCTTCAGGTTGTAGCCGAGGTGGCTGTAGACGTACTTGTGGTCGTAGCCGTACGGCAGGCTGCCGAACTGCTGGGCGAAGCGCTTGCCACAAGTGTTGTTCTCGCCGCCCGCGCAGTAGCAGTCCCGACCCCAGTCCCGGATCGACTGGGCGATCCTGGCCAGCGCCACGTCCTTCGTGTAGACCATCCCGCCCTCGCCGGTGGTGATGTGGTGCGCCGGGTAGAAGGACGAGGTCGCAAGGTGACCGAACGTCCCGGTCAGGCGACCGCGATGGGTCGAACCGAGGGCGTCGCAGTTGTCCTCGACCAGCCACAGGTCATGCGCCGAGACGAGCTCGGTGACGGCATCGACGTCGAACGGGACTCCGAGCGTGTGCGCCAGCATGATCGCCCGGGTCCGCGGCGAGACCGCTGCGCGGAGCTGGTCCGGATCCGCGTTGTAGTCGCCCAGCCGGACGTCCACGAACACCGGCACCAGGCCGTTCTGGACAATCGGCGCCACGGTGCTCGGAAAACCGGCGGCCACGGTGATCACCTCGTCGCCGGGCTGCAGTCGGCGATCACCGAGCTTCGGCGAAGTGAGCGCGGTCAGCGCGACCAAGTTGGCCGACGAGCCCGAATTGACGAAGAGGGCCTCCGACAGCCCGAGGTAGTCGGCAATGCCGGCCTCGAACTGTTCCGTGAAGCGGCTGGCGGTCAGGTAGAAGTCGAGGCTCGAATCGACCAGGTGCTGCAGCTCTTCCGGCCCGAAGACCCGCCCGGCGTAGCGGATCGGGTCGCGTTCCGGATCGAACGGTCGCGATCCATGGCGCTCGCCGTGGTATCGGGCGACGAGATCCAGGATCTCAGCACGAGTTTCCGATGCGCCGGAGCGGATCTCGGTCAAGCTCTCGCACCTCTCGGCTCTGCCACCGTCCAGGGTCGCCCGGCCTCCTTGGCATCTGCCGAGTAGGCCGCGAGCTCATCGTCAACGAGCACGCGCGCTCGGTCCGGGGCTCGGTAGTACTCGCGGTACCAGGCTGCCGTCCGCGCAACGGCCGTCTGCGAGTCCCAGACCGGGGCCCATCCGAGGTCCCCTCGAGCCTTTGCGCTGTCCAGGCTCAGGCGCTGCGCCTCGTGAGGCTGCGCCTCGATGCCCTGGAACGCGGTCCAAGACCCCGAGCCCCAATGACCGATGAACTGATCGACCACCCAGCGGACGGGCTCGTCCGAGCGATCGTCCGTCGGGCCGAAGTTCCATGCGCCGGCATAACGCGACCCTTCGTCCAGCAGGCGGGCACCGAGGTGGAGGTATCCGGAGAGCGGCTCGAGCACGTGCTGCCAGGGGCGGACCGCGTCCGGATTTCGGACGACGATCGGCTCACCCGCGACCAGGGCCCTGACCGAGTCGGGAATGATCCGGTCGGGCGCCCAGTCACCGCCTCCGATGACGTTGCCCGCCCGGGCCGAGGCGATGGCCGCGCCCTCCCCGAAGAAGCTGGCGCGGTAGGCCGCGGTGACGAGCTCCGCTGCTCCCTTGCTTGCTCCGTACGGATCGGTTCCGCCCAGCGCGTCATCCTCTCGAAAGGGGGTCCCGGTCTCCAGGTTCAGGTAGACCTTGTCGGTGGTCACGATGACGACCGAGCGGACCGTTGGACAGGCGCGGACAGCCTCGAGAACGTTCACCGTTCCCATGACGTTGGTTTCGAATGTCTCGCGCGGCGAGAGATAGGCGCCCCGGACGAGGGCCTGCGCCGCGAGATGGAAGATCACCGATGGCGCGGCGGCCTGAACCTCAGCCACGAGGCGATCTCGATCGCGCACGTCGCCATACACGTGCCGCACGCGCCCGCCGAGGTCGAGCGCGGCAAAGAGACTTGGATCGGTCGGGGGATCGAGGGCGTAGCCGGTCACCTGCGCCTGAAGGTCGACGAGCCACTCGCCCAACCACGATCCTTTGAACCCGGTGTGGCCTGTAATGAAGACCTGTTCACCCCGATAGCTGTCCCCGAAGAGTGCCATTCAGTACATCGTGATGAGCGGCACGTCGGGGCCGAACAACTGTCGAGCGGCCGTTGCAATCGCTGTCTGGCTCACTGCGGATGCAATGAGGATCGGGGCGTCAACGTGTTTGATCTCACGCGGGTCCCTGACCTGCCGGCCCGCGAGCTGCTTGCCCTGGTAATGGGGATTCGAGTCGAGAAACGAGATGATGTTGCAGGCGCGAAGATCCGACGACGCCAACAGATGGAGAGCGTTCGTACCTGTACCCCAGACGTACATCGGGCTCTGCCGCTCGGCGAGCGAGGCAATCGTTGCAAGGATCCCGGCTTCCTTCGCGGCACTCGCAATGATGTATTGACGCACGCTCGCTACGCCTTCGGAATCGGCGTGGACCTCTATCGGGGTACTGGACCGACGACAAAGCACCTCAACCGCCGGGCCCTCGGTGTCCTCGCCCTTGAAGACCGATGCGCGCTCGGCCACGACCTCCAGGCCGACTGAGCCGAGAAGGTTCCTGAGCGAGGCGGCCGTGAAGTAGTTGATGTGCTCAACGCTGAACTGCTGAAATGGCGCGTCAACGTGCTCGGCGAAACGTACGGCGTCGGGGACGACGAGGTACAGGGCGCCATTCGTGTCGAGAAGTTCGGCGGTCTCGCGCAGCGTGGCGGCCGGGTCAACGAGGTGCTCAAGGACGGCGACCAGCGTGACGACGCCGAACCTCTTGCCCCACGTGATGGCAGCCGCTACATCCCCAGCAACGACATCGAGGTCATGGGCATCTCGCGCGCGTCGCGCCGCTTCAGGGGACGGATCAACTCCGTGCACATTCGTGAAACCGCACTCGCGCAACGCGACCAGAAGCTCGCCTGTTGCCGTCCCAATGTCGAGTACGCGGGCGCTCCGATCGGCGATGTTCTCGGAGATGAACCGCGCCTCATCCTGGTACCGCTGCACCTCCAAGGGCGAAACAAGTGCATTGTCGGCACTCATGTCGTACTTGGACGAGATTGCGTAGTACTCCGAGAACCGATCGGAGCCGGGAAGGCCCGACGCGAAGCACATTCCGCATTCGCGACAAGCGACGACCGCATATGCGTCGGTGAGGCTTCCGGCGGCGAATGCTTCAAAGCGCTGCTCGTACAAGAGGTCGTGCTCTTTCGAGCCACATACTGGACAGGGTCTGATCGATCGTCCCGCGGTGGTCGCCTGGGCCGGCAAGCCGGTCACCTGGTCTCCCAGACGGCCCAGGGTGCGTCACCCGAGTCCCACAGGGTCTGCAGCGTTTTCACGTCCCGCAATGCGTCCATCGGCTGCCAGAAGCCGCGATGCCGAAATGCCACGAGTTGGCCGTCCGCCGCAAGGCTCTCGAGCGGAGTGCTCTCGAGCGGCGTGTCATCCCCCTCGATCCGGTCCATGACCGATGGCTCAAACACGAAGAACCCGGCATTCACCCACGAACCGTCGCCCGCGGGCTTCTCCTGGAAAGCCCGAACACCTGGCGCCACGACGCCGCCGACGATCTCATCGCTCTCGATATCGAGAGAGCCAAAACGGCCAAGCGGCTGGACGGCCGTGATCGTGGCCGACTTGCCATGTCGACGGTGGAAGTCGACGAGCGCCGCCGGGTCGACGTCCGAGAGGCCGTCGCCGTAGGTGAGCATGAACGTCTCATCGTCCAGGTAGCTTCGAACGCGCTTCATCCGTCCGCCGGTCTGCGTATCCGCTCCCGTGTCGACCAGCGTCACGCGCCAGGGTTCGGCGGCATTCTGGTGGACGACCATCGAGTTGTCCCGCATGTCGATGGTCACGTCGGACATATGCAGGAAGTAGTTCGAGAAGTACTCCTTGATCATGTATCCCTTGTAGCCGAGGCAGACGACGAAATCGCCAAATCCATAGTGGCTATAGCTCTTCATGATGTGCCACAGGATCGGCCTCTCGCCGACCTCGACCATGGGCTTGGGACGCAGGGCGGTTTCTTCGGACAGACGTGTGCCGAGACCTCCCGCCAAGATGACGACCTTCACGAAGTGCTGCCCCTTCTGGGTTCCCTGACGATGGGCGGGAGTGTATCCGCAGCCATCTGGCGTCTAGGGCGCGACCCAGGCTTCCACCGCTGGAGGCACTGGCGGACATCCGCTCCCAGAAGCCGCGTAAAGGTAGAACGGCTCTGCCGTCCCGAAGAAGAGAAACTTCGAGTACGCGTCTTTGTGGACGTGGATCAACGTCAACAGACCGCCGTCCAGCAGACTGTTGGAGATTACGGCACACGGCGGATCGGCTGGGATCGCCTCGTAATACCAGTTCAGCACGAACGGCTCACCCACGGAAATCTCATTTCCAGTCGCGTGATAGCCGACCCACTCGTAGCCGGCGTCGATCCCCCGCGCGTCAAATCCCCATGCGACGGTCGCCGTGCCTTCCCGCCACCGCGCGGCGTCGTACGCAAACGAGTTGGCAGTCAGCGCGAACGCTGCAACCGCCAGCCCTCCGAGGGTTGCGTGGGAGATCGCTAGGCTCCGTCCAAATCCGACCGTCTCATCTCGCCGCCGCAGGAGCAGGATCGCCGCAGCAGGAACCATCGGGTACAGATAGCGGTCAAGGATGGGCCCGAACGGCGGGTACACAAGGAGTTCCGCGGCGTAAAGCGCCAGGAAGAGGACGAGCGGGGCAGAAGAGGCTGAAGCCACCTTCAACGCACCCGATCTGATCATCGGAATCGCCTGAACTCCAGATGATCTCGGCCGGGCCCAGTTGAAGGCCAGCGATATCGCAAGGATGGCCGCGAAGACGGCCAGCTGTTCGAAGAGCGGCCACAAGCGCCCCCCGAAAAGGTTGTCACGCTCGCCGCTAAGAAGGAGATCTGCGCCAATTCCGGTGGGCGTCCAGATATTCCCAAGAAGTGGACCGGGCGGCGCCAACACCACAACTAAGCCGGTGAGAGATCCCGCCACAATGAATTCCGGCCTGAGGGCTGAAAGACGCGAGCTCGCGAAGAGGATGAGCGCTGGGAGCAGCACGAAAGCGAGCGTTCCCAAAGCCGATCCTAGGAACGCATAGGACAAGATCAGCGACTTGTCGGGCGTCCCAGGCGCGACGCGATTGGCTCCTGAGGCGACCAGCAGGACGAGCGAGATAACAACCACCGAGATGCCAGTCAGCCATGCGAGCCACCAGCGGTCCTCGGGGCGGTTCCGCGCCCAGGCCGTCATGAGGATCGCCACAGGCGCCGCGGTCGCAAACTCGCGGATGCTGACGGCCAGAAGGCCGGCAGCGACCGCGACTGCGAGAGTCACTCGGCTGCCGTCGCCTTGGAACCACCTGGTCCCGAGGAGCAAGGAAAGCATCGTGATTGCATAAGCAGGCACATCGGTCATGAAACTGGCGCTTTCCCGCAAGAAGCCGGGAAACGCAACGATGAGCAGCGTCACGAGCGTCGCCGAGGCCGGGCCGACGAAACGTCGAGCCAACAGGTAGGTACACGTGATGCCTATCAGTGCCATCACTAACCCGAAGGCGGTGAATGCCCAGGTGTCTCCGCCAGACAACCAAAGAAGTGGCTGGACCATGAGGAGCTGCCCAACCACCGCCGCGGAGTGCTGCGCCATTTCGACCGCGCCGGTACGTAGCAAGCCGTCGGCGGCCCGCATGTACAGCCAGTCGTCGAGGGTAGGTATGCCGATCGCGCCGGCGGCGGCAGCCAGCCATAGGGGTATCCCGACAGCGATCAGGCCGAAAACGGCCATGGCGACGGCGTCGCGACGGTCGAGGGATGTACGCACGCCACCGACCATATCGAATCGATTCCCCCGTCTACCCCGGTTGTGCAGGCCCAACCCGAGCCCCACCGTAGGCCTGTAGTCTGGACGCCTCCTCGGGACGATTGACGGCGTCGCGAGCCCCTTTCCTGCGAGGTCGGGAGGTGACGGCAATCGTATCCGCCCGCGACCGGCTGTCCGAGGCGGTGGATCACTGGAGCGGGCGGCCGACCCTCCTGGCCATCGCACTGATGAACCTGATCACCGGCCTCGGTATGGGGGCGGGCATCGCCGGCGCCAACTTTGGGGTGGACTCGGGTCTCTACCGCCAGTGCGCCGTCCTTCTCGCCCAGGGACAGACCGAGTTCTGTGGCTTCCTGTACTCGCCGCTGATGGCACTCGCGGCGCTGCCCCTGACGTTGGTGACGCAGCCTGCAGCGGCGTTGATCATGAGCATCATCGGCGGCACGATCCTACTCACCGGGGTCGTGCTGGAGACGCGCGGACAGGCGCTCATCGACCGGGTGCTGATCGGGATCGCCGTGTTCACGTTTGCGCCTGTCGTCTACGAGCTCCTGCTCGGCCAGACGACCCTGCTGATTGCCGCGGCCCTCTACCCCATTGCCCGTCGGCAGGATGGTTTCGGGAACGGCATCGCGTTCGGCGTCGCCCTCGCCCTGGCGCCGAAGCCGCTCCTCTTGCCCGTCTTGTTCTGGATGCTCATCTGGAGACGAAAGGCGTTGACGGCGACGGTCCTCACCGCGTTGATCCTCACGGGCATCGGGGTCGCGCTTTTGGGGTTCGAGCAGTACCGATCGTGGTTCATGGTCCTGACCGGGGCCGGGCGCGAGTCGGCGGCCGGCACCTTCGTGCTGTCGGGTGATGCGGTTGGCAACCGGTCGCTGTGGCCTCTCAGCCCCGTGACCTTTGTCGTTGCTTGCGCCGTTGTGGTGGTGACGGTATGGGCGGTCTTCCGTGACGCTGCCCGTGGCTTTGTCGCGGCACTCTTCGCAGGGCTGTTGCTGGCTCCCTACTCGCTGCTCTACGCCTTCTCGATCCTGTTGCTCGCGGTGAAGCCTGGATTGGAGTTCGCGCCTCGGACCGTGGGTGCACTCGCACTCACTGCGAACCTGGCTCGGTATGCTCCGGCAGCCCTGATCATCTGGAGCTTGGTCGGGCTCAGCCGATGTCTGTCCCTCGTTGGCACATCAATCGGCCGCCGGTTCAATCGGGTAGATCCCTGAGCCTTGGATCGCCTTCCCGTTGAGGCCGTCCATCGCCGCACTGCGCGTCGACATCTTGATCGGGTAGGGTGACAGCCTCGGGCAACGGGATGTGGAGGGATGCGTGACGGGGAACTCCGAGGGTCAGGCCGCGCCGAACGCTGGCGCGCCTCGAATGATCATCCCGCCCGTCGAAGCCCTCGCCGGACCCCAGGTGCGCCTCTTCCTCACCAGCGCAACGCTGCTCTTCGTCGAGCTGCTCCTGATTCGCTGGGTCCCGGCGAACGTGATCTACATCGGGTACTTCAGCAACTTCCTCCTGATGGCCAGCTTCCTTGGCATCGGACTGGGCATCCTGCTCGGCCGGTCCGAGCTGCGATTGCCCGTCTCGCCGTTCGCGCCGCTGTTCTTTGGCCTCGTCCTCCTGGTCGTCACGGCCCAGTTGAACGTCTCATTCGCGTCGGGCGACCAGGTCTTCCACGGTCTTGGGATGGACAACATCGCGGACACGAACTACCTCGTGCTGCCGATCCTCATGCTGTTGGTGGTCGCCCTGATGACCACCCTGGCGTTGCCGCTCGGCGGGCTCCTCCGAGCGTTGCCGCCCCTCCGGGCCTACGGGGTCGACATCGCCGGCTCGCTCGTCGGGATCGCGGGCTTCGGCCTGCTCTCGGCCCTCGGCACGGAGCCGCTCGTGTGGTTCACGGTCGTAGCTGTCCTCCTGTCGCTGCTGGCGCTCGGCCGAGGGATCACGATCAGGTCCGCCGTCCCCGCCGTCGCGATGGCCGGGGTCCTGCTCATCATGTGGCGAACAGGGACAGGGCCCGAGGTGTGGTCGCCCTACTACCGCATCCTCGCCGCGAACGAGGACGCGCAGCTCGTCTCGGTCCGGCCCGGGAGCACCGAAGGCCCGAGGCATCTCTTCGTCAACGGCATTCCGCATCAGTCGATGGTCGACGCGGCGGCGACGGAGCAGACGGTCCTGCACGGGCAGATCTATCGCTGGTTCCCGGATCGAACGTTCGACAACGTCCTCATCATCGGGGCGGGAAGCGGAACGGACCTGGCCCTCGCCCTGTCGAAGAACGTCGGGCATATCGATGCCGTCGAGATCGACCCGGTCATCCCGCGGATCGGTCGCGAGTTCCATCCGAATCAGCCCTATTCCGATCCGCGCGTGACGCTCCACATCGACGACGGTCGCGCGTTCATCCGCCAAAGCACCGACCGCTACGACCTGATCGTCTTCGCGCTCACGGACTCGCTGACGCTCGTGACGAGCACCGCGAACGTGCGCCTCGAGTCGTTCCTGTTTACGAAGGAGGCCATGGCCTCGGCGCGGGAGCACCTCACCGAAGACGGCGTCTTCCTGATGTACAACCACTACCGCGAACCGTGGCTGGTCGAGAAGCTCCAGACCATGGCCGGCGACGTCTTCGAGGACACGCCGTTGCTGAAGCTCGCGGACGCCTCCTCAGCGGTGATCGCCGCTGGGCCCGGCGTCGATCAGGCTGTCGCTTCGGGTCGGCTCGGCGATAGCGTCGACGAGCTTCCCGCGATCGTCGGCAGCGTCCCAACGGCGGCGACGGACGATTGGCCTTTCCTGTACCTCCGCAACCCCGGCGTGGCGCCGTACTACCTTGCTGCGCTGGCGGTGCTGCTGGGCTTCGCAGTCCTCGCGGTTGGCTTCGCCTCGCGCCTGACGAAGGTGCCCTTCCGACGCGGCTTCAGTCCTCACTTCTTCGTGCTGGGCATCGCCTTCCTGCTGCTCGAGACCCGAAGCATCGTGACCTTCAGCCTGCTGTTCGGAACGACGTGGTCCGTCAACGCGCTGGTCTTCTTCGCGATCCTTCTCAGCGTGCTGATCGCCATCGGCATCAGCGCCAAATTCCCAATCCGTAACGCGCGGACGCTGTATCTCGGCTTGTTCGGCACACTCGCGCTGGCCTGGCTCCTGCCTCCCGAACAGCTCCTGGTCGACCCGCCGGCGCTGCGATACGCCCTCGCGGCGGCGCTGGCATTCGCGCCGATCATGTTCGCGAACCTGGTGTTCGCGCACTCGTTCCGCGACACCCGCGCCGCCGACATGGCCTTCGCGAGCAACCTGCTCGGGGCGATGGTTGGCGGAGCGCTTGAGTATGTGGCGCTCGTCAGCGGCTATCAGGCATTGCTCATCGTCGTCGCCGGGCTCTACGTCGCCGCGTACCTGCTCGCGTCGCGATGGCGGCGGCTGGCCGATCGGGACCTCGTGATCGAAACCGACTCCCGGACGACCACCGCGGCGCCGCTCGAGCCCGCGACCTGAGGGCGACGCCTCACTCGGGTCCAGCCACTCGCGCAAGGAAATCCAGGAACAGGGTTTCCTCCAGCTGCGCGCCGAACCCGTTCACGAAGCCATCGAAGGCGTGGTCCGCAAACGGAACCTCGACGAGCTTGACGTCGACATCGGCGGCACGCAGCTGCGCCGCGAGCTCGCGCATTCGTCCGATCAGGATGAGCTGGTCCTGGGTGCCGGTGTAGATCAGCGTCGGCGGCAAGCCGGGGCGGATGTAGCGCTGGACGGAGGCGGCGGCGTATCGGTCCGGAACCTCCTCGGGCGTCCCGCCTGCGTAGACCTCGGGGAACGGAACCTCGCCGCCCTGCGCACGCAGGTCGTGCCAGGTTGCGGCGAGGTCAGCCACCGGGTACATGGCCACGACACCTGCCGGGGGCACCGGGTCGACGCACGACGACGCAACCGCGTCAGCCCCGGCGCGAAACCCAGGGGCGTATCCGGCCACCATGGCGAGGTTGCCTCCCGCCGAATCGCCCATGACGACGATTCGGGCCGGGTCGACCCCATACCTCGCGGCTTCGCGTTGCAACCACCCGAGGCCACAGAGCGCGTCGGCCGGGGCGTCCTTCCAGCGCGCCGGCGGGGCCAGTCGGTACTCGATGTCGAAGACGAGATAGCCGGCGTTGACGAGGAAGCCGTGGAGGGACGGCCGCATCCCGGCGACCCCGTGCGTGAAGCCTCCGCCATGGATCCAGACGACCGCCGCGCCCGAAGGAGTGGTGGGCCGCCACACCTCCGCGTGCAGCGGTTCCCCGTCGACCTCCGC
Organism: Candidatus Limnocylindrales bacterium; assembly: GCA_046707905.1. Taxonomy (GTDB): domain Bacteria; phylum Chloroflexota; class Limnocylindria; order Limnocylindrales; family CSP1-4; genus UBA5189. Next base: position 14,701 of record JBKKDM010000051.1, on the reverse strand, counting down.
GAACACGATCCGCTCGTCGGGCCAGCGCGTCGGAGGCTCGGGGGCGCGTGCCTGTCGAAGCAGGTCATACGTCGCCCCGTGGCTCGCAGCGAGCGCGGCAAACTGCGCGCCCACGTTGAGGGCCCCGACGAGGACGATCAGCGACGCCAGCGCGACCAGGGAGGAGATCCACTTCCCGTTGATCCGGAGGGCAACGAGCCCGAGCACGAGGGCTGCCCCAGCGCCCAGGACCAGCCACGGCAGGTCCGTGTTCAGCAGCCGACCGAAGCCCGCTACGGGCCGAACCTGTGGCAGGTACGCGCCGATCACCGCCGCGAGGGGAAGGAAGAGCAGCATGAGCGCGGTGGCGACGAGGACCGACCGGAGGACGATGTTCGGTCGGAAGCGTTGCGCGCTCTTGGTCGAGGCCGTCAAGTTCGGACGGGCGATGGCGACGCCGCTGCCTCGACCTGCTCCGGACGCCGCAGTCGGGCCGCGATCCGGTGCCCCCAGTCGAGGATCGGGCGCTCGACGAACGCCCACGAGATCATCGAGCCGATGGCCGCGATGAGCACGCCGACGACGCCGAACTCGAGCAGCAGGTCTCGGTGCCACAGGTACATCGCGTAGGACGCACCGCTCAGGAACGCGAGGAGGCGCGCGCCGCGAACTTCGTGCTGGACCAGCCAGGCCATGACCAGTGCCGTGCCAAACACCGTTGGGATGGCGAGCGGGTCGGCCAGGTGCAGGCAGCCGACGACGATGAGGGCCGTCCCGATGACCATCGGGAGGTGGCCACCGAGACGGCGGAAGAGCGCCGCGTGCTTGACCTCGATGACGGCCAGGATCATGCCGGGAATGAAGGCGTAGGCAACGAGCGGCAGAGAGCCAAGCAACCAGATGTTCGCGTCGGTGAGGACGAGGCGATGCAGGATCGCGAGGACGATGGAGGCCAGCCCGATCATCGACAGCCGGAGGATCTCGCGGCCGGCCACGAGCTTCGCGGTGAGCGGCAGCAACAGGTAGAACAGGATCTCCGCGGACAGCGTCCAGGCGATGCCGAGGAATTCCCGTAGCGGCGGGTCGTAGCTCGAGGTGATCGTCAGGAACGGCAGCGGATGCTCCACCGGGAGCGCGCTGCCGGTGAGGAACGCGAGGGCCACGAGCGCCAGGTAGTAGCCGGGCAGGATTCGCGCCGTGCGCTTGATCGAGTACACCCGCAGGTCGACGTCGCCTCGGAGGAACGGCTTGTAGATGAGGTAGCCCGAGAGGGCGAAGAAGACGAACACGCCGCTCATGCCGCCCTCGATGACCGGGTTCAGCGGCCCGAAGTCGACCACCAGCAGGGTCCGCATGTGGAAGACCACGACGAGCAGGCAGGCGATCGTGCGCAACAGGTCCAGGCCCACGGTTCGATGCGCGATCGATCGGACGACCACGTCGTCTGCTCGCGAGGGGACGAGCACGCGGTCAACCATCCCCCGGCGGGTTGTCATTGCACGGACCGTTTATACGCGGCGGCCGGGTCGCTCATGTCGTCGGGATCGTTCTCGCCCGCCACGCGCGGCTGCCGGATGCCGGCGATCAGGCCCATGAACATGTAGACGAGGAGGCGTGGTGGCGAGAGCGTGACCAGGGTGACCGCGGCCGGCCAGCCCCACTTCGTGCGGGCCAGCGCGAGAACGGCGAGGCAGCCGGCGAGGACCAGCACGATCCAGACGACGGGCGACCAGCCGAACGGCGACCAGTTGCGGACCTCGCCGATCTGCTCGATGCCCACGCTGCTGAAGAACGCGATGGACCCACGCTGCTCGAACAGCAGCTGTGCGAGGGCCAGCAGCACCATCCAGACCAGGAACGCGAAGAACGATTCCCAGTCTCGCCGTCCGAGCCACCAGATCGCGATGAGCACGGGGGTGAGCTTGAGGTTGGCCGCGATCGCAATCGACCACGGCTGCCCGAGCGCGAGCAACAGGGTGAACGGGACATGTGCCTGCGCGACGGTCAGCGCCCAGCCGATCGGGATCCCGAGGATGCCGACAGCGATCCAGGTCCGCCGCTTGCGAACGCCGAGGTACCGCAGCAGGAGGACGAAGGTGAGGACCACCACGCCCTCCCAGAGCGCGGCGAAGATCGGAAAGCCGAGGAGCGCGAACGGGCGCAACACCATCGCGAGGAGGGGCGGATAGAGGTAGATCTCGTTGCCGTTGGGATCTGCCCCGGCCGGATACAGCGGCTGGCCCGCATTCAGGCGCGTGGCGGCATCGAAATACGCTTGGGCGTCGGCAAGCGGGTCGTTGACGATGTGCATCCAGCCGACCAGCACGCCGGCGATCGTCATGATCACCGCAAGGCCGAACGCGAGCAGGCTCAGGACATGCATCGTTCCCGGGCCGATGTTCAGACGCGCCCGGCGCACCGCGGCCTTGACGTCGTCGGAGCGCGTTGTCGGCGGCAGCTCGTCGTCCCAGGCCTCGACCGCGACGTTGCTCGGGGTGACGGCAGGACCGGTGGAGATCCTCGCGGCCCTCGGCATTCGCTCCAGCCGCTGCCGATTCTCGAATTCCTCTTCGGTCGCCCCGCGCCGCCAGACCATCAGGCGATTCCTTCAGGAGCCGGCGTCGCCGACGCCGCCGACTGGACGACCGGGGGCTGCGGGCGCCAGCGGCGGGCATGCAGGTGGGCCCAGGCAAGGATCGGGCGCTCCACGATGAGCCAAGAGAGCGCCGCGCCGACGACCGCGATCAGGATTCCCGCGACGCCGAAGGTCCGGAACAGGTCGTAGTGCCAGAGGTACAGCGCATACGAGGCGCCACCGATGAACACGAGCGCGCGGGCGCCAGGCAGCCGATGGTGGAGCAGCCAGCCGATGACCAGCGGCGCGCCGAGCAGCGGCCCGACGTCGATCGGCAGGACGGACGTCAGCATCCCGGCAACGAGCAGCGCGATCCCGCCAAGGAGGAGCGGCGTCTTCCTGAGCTCGGCGAACAACGTTTGGTGCCGGACCTCGATCACTGCCAGGAGCATTCCGGGAACGAAAGCATGAAAGACGAGCGGATAGAAGTCGTTCAGCCAGACCGTTGCATCTGTGGAGGTGTAGCGCTGCGTGATCGAGAGGACCACTGAAGCGCCGCCGAGCAGGCAGAGCGTCCTGACTTCGCGCCCTCGTGCGAGGCGCGCGATCATTGGGAGCGAGAGGTAGAAGAGCACCTCCGCGGCGAGCGTCCAGGCCGGCCCGAGAAAGCCGCGAAGCGGTATCTGGTAGCTCGCGGTCATGGTCAGGTATGCCAGCGGGTGTTCGATGGGCAGCCGGCTGCCCGTCAAGAACAACAGCGCAAAGAGGGCCACGAGGTACCCCGGCAGGATTCGCGCCGCACGTTTGAGCGCGTAGCTGCGCATGTCCACGTCGTGGATGAGGAAGGGTCGGTACAGGAGGTAGCCCGAGAGGACGAAGAAAATCCACACACCGGTGTCGCCGCCCGAGATCACCGGGTTGAGGAAGCCGAAGTCGACGCCCCCCACGGTGTGCGAGTGGAAGACCACGACCAGGAGGCACGCGGCGGCGCGCAGCCCGTCGACGCCGGAGCTCCGGGCCTTCCCGAGATCAGCCTGTTGTTCGGACCCCAGCTCGGCGGTCACGACGTGGCCGGCGGCGCGATGGGGGTCGTCGAGGCCACGCTGGCGTCCGGTTGGCGCTCGGAGCTCGGAGCGCGCCGTGGCTGGAGCGCCGGTCGATCGACGGCGGCGAGCGCGGCGAGCGTCGCGAACGCAGTGACCCACAGAACCGGCATGGCGATCGCGGCGGCGACCGGCACTGTCCACTTTCGGTCGCGCATGGCCCCCCATGCAACGAGGAGCGCGGCCGCGGGTAGCCGCACGAACAACGGAGTTGGGATGTATGGCTGGTCCGGTCCCGCCTGCAGCGAGTGGAGCAGCTGACGGTCGATCCACTGGCGCCACAGGTTGGGATCAATCACCACGGACATGACGACGAGCGCGCCCGTCGCGAGGCCGACGACGGCCAGCGAGCGCCACTCCCGACGGACCGCGAACCAGATCAGGCCAATGCCCGGCGTGACCTTCGTCAGGAGCACGAACGACCAGGCGACGGGATACCGGAACCCGAGGGCGATGGCGGCAGCGAGCAGCAGGTGGATGTTCCCGTGGTACAGCTCGAGCGCGACCGGCGGGAACGCCAGCACCCAGAGCCACCGCCGGCGGCCGCCGAGCCAAATCGCCGTCCCTAGCAGCAGCGCGGTCCAGAGCCACAGGAAGTCGGGCCAGGAGAGGAGTGCCGCCGGCGCGAACAGGCGGGCGGCAACCGGCGAATACAGGAAGGCGCCGAGACCACCCGTCTGCAGTCGGTACGGATCGGTGATGGGGTTCACCCAGTACGCGAGCGCGTCGAAGCCGAAGGTCCGCATGGAGGGCGCGATCACGAGGAACAGGTACCCGGCAAAGAGCAGCCCGGCGACGACGGCGCCATCACGGAGGGCGCGCGCAACCGGGGACTCGGTGGTTCGCAGAGGCACCATCGGCGCATAGCATCGGGCCTGGCCGCATCTCGTCAACAGGCGCGGCGGTAGTGGGGCGGGGGTACGTTCGGATGGGTTCGATCCGGTCGGTGTCGGGTGGTAGGTTTCCTCGGTGACACCCCAGCGTGTCCGGGCGATCCGCCACGGGCTCCTCGTTGCCGGCATCGCCATCCTCGCCTTCGTCCTCGTCCAGGCTTGGCGGACTGCGACCTTCACCTCCTCCGGCGAGGCCTACGACGCGTTCGCCTACTGGGAGGCGGCGCGCGAGGCTGATCCCTACGCCAGGCCGGTCCTCGGTGCGCCGGTCGCGTACTACTACTCGCCGGCGTTCCTCCAGGTGTTCGGTCCGCTGCTGGCGCTCTCGTTCCCGGTCTTTCTCGCGATCTGGTACGCGGTGAACGCTGCGGCCCTGGTGGCGGTGGCCCGTGCGTGGCTCCCGCTGGCGATCGTCGTCGGCTTCGTGCCCCTCGAGATCCTCCGCGGCAACATCGAGACGTTGATGGCCCTCGCGCTCGTCGCCGGATTTCGGTGGCCCGCGGCCTGGGCCTTCCTGCTCCTGACGAAGGTCACGCCAGGCATTGGCTTGCTGTGGTTCGTCGGGCGACGGGACTGGCGGTCGCTCGTCATCGCGATCGGAGCGACCGTCGGGGTCGTCGCGGTCTCGTTCGTCGTCGCACCCGCCCAGTGGTTCGCCTGGGTGTCGTCGCTGATCGCGAACACCGGCGTGAACATCGACTGGCCCTACTTCCCGGTGCCGCTGCTGGTGCGCCTGCCGATCGCCGCGGCGCTGGCCCTCGTCGCGGGCATCCGCAACTGGCCGTGGCTCGTACCGGTCGCGTCGACCCTGGCCATGCCCGCGCTCTGGCCGGTGAACCTGACCCTCCTGGTCGCGATCTTCCCGCTGCTCCCGCGCCGCGACCCTGCGGCGGTCACGGTTGACCGGCCAGCGAGGGCTGCTTCGATGCTGCCGCAAGGCGATGCGGGATCCGAAGGCCGTCCCCGCAGCACGCCTGAAGTCGCCTGAGGATCACGGTCGTGCGAACGCCGCTCGCGCTGTTTGCCCTCGCGCTCGTCGTACGCGCCGTCCTCGTCGCAACCTACCCGGATCCCGCGTACCCGGATTCGTACTACTACGTCGAGGTGGCCCGCGCGATTGCCGCCGGCAACGGCCTCAATGTCGACTTCATCTGGATCTTCGCCGAGGTCGGCGCTCGAATCCCAGATGCTCCCGTGCTTCCGATCCCTTCGAACGCCCATTGGCTGCCCCTCGCCAGCCTGCTGCAGGCGCCGTTCGTCTCGCTCTTGGGTCCAAGCGCGGTCGCGAGCGCCATCCCCGGGGTCGTCCTGGGCTCGATCGCCGCCCCGCTCACCTGGGCGATCGCGCGCGACGCGGGCCTGAGCGAACGGACCGCCCGCGCATCGGGCGTCATCGTTGCGATCCCCGGCGCCGTGACCGCCTTCATTGCCCAGCCCGAGACCTTCCCGCTGACGATGGTGCTGGTGCCGGCGACGCTCTGGCTGGCCGCGCGCGGACTGCGCGGCGACGGCCGGTCATTCGTCCTGGCAGGGCTGTTCGCGGGGCTCCTGGCGCTGACGCGAAACGACGGCATCCTCCTGGCCGCAACGCTGGGCCTCCTCTGGCTGGCCGACCGGCTGCGAGCGCACGGGAGAAATCGCGGTGCTCGGTCGTGGAGCCGGCGCGACGAGCGCCCACCGATCAGCATCCTCGCCGGAGTCCTCGCGCTCGGGCTGTTCCTGCTGGCCATCGGACCGTGGTGGGTGCGGCAGCTGGCCGTCTTCGGCTCGATCTCACCGACCAGCTCCAGCGGAGCGGCGCTCTGGATCACGGAGTTCCGCGAATGGAACTCGATCGTCGCGCAACCGTCGCTCCAGACCTTCCTGGCGCAGGGCTGGGGTCCGATTCTCGCCAGCCGGATCGCGGGACTCACCTCGGCGCTGACGATCTTCGCGGTCCTCGTCAGCAGCGTCGTCCTCGTGCCCTTCCTGCTTGCGGGCGTGCTAGCCCGTCGCGGCAACTCGGCCTTCCAGCCGTGGCTCGCCTACACGCTGGTCCTCTTCGCCGGCGCGGCGATCCTGTACCCCGTCCACGTTCCCGGAGGGACGTTCATCCATTCGGCGATCGGGCTCCTGCCCCACGCCGCGATCCTGTCGATCGAGGGCGCGGTGGCCCTGGTTGGTGTCATGGCCGCGCGCCGCCGACGCTGGAACCCGGGACGCGCAAGTGGCGTGTTCGTCTGGGGGCTCGTGGGGCTCGTCGCCTTCATGGCGGCGTTCTACGGGCGCGGCGTCCAGGCCGGCTGGGATGCGGTCCGCCAGCCCCGGATCGCGCTCTCGACCGAGCTCTCCCGCCTCGGCGTCCCGACGACCGACCGGCTCCTGTCGATCGACGCCGGCGGGTTCAAGTACTGGACGGGCCACGGGGGCGTCGTGACGCCCGACGACCCGATCGAGGTGGTCGAGTCAGTCGCCCGTGCCTACGACATCCGCTGGCTCGTCATCGAGCGCAACGACGCGTCCCAATCGCTCGGGCCGGTCCTGGCCGGCACGCGCCCCGCCTGGATCGGGCCGCCCGCGTTCAGCTATGCCGCATCGGATGGTGGCTTGCCGGCACTGGCGCTCTTCCCGGTGTGCACGGCTCCCGTCGACGACCGGTGTGGCACATGACCCGGCGCGAGGCCGTCCTCTCGGCTGCCCTCGTCTTCGCCGCCGCGCTGGCGCTCCGTGCCTGGATGACGACGCAGATCGTCTTCCCGCGCCCCGAGGACGTCGCCTACTACGTCGGGGTCGCGCGCAACCTGCTGGAAGGCCAGGGCCTGACGACCGACGCGATCTGGAGCTTCCAGACGCCGCCGCTGTCGTTCCCGAGGCCCGCCTTCGAGGTCTGGCTGCCGCTCCCGACCTTCCTCATGGCCATTCCGATGGCGATCCTCGGCCCCACCTTCGCGGCCGCCCAGGTGGCGTCCGTGCTGGTCGGCTCGCTCGTCTGTGTCCTCGCGTGGCGGCTCGCCGCGGACGTGGCAGAGGTCCGTGGAATGCCGATTGGCCGGGCGCGGACCCTGGCCATCGGCACGGGCCTCACCTGCGCCGCCTACCTGCCGCTGGCGCTCGCATCGGCCCAGCCCGACTCGACCATGCCGTTCGCGGCGCTCGCACTGGGCGCGTGCCTGCTGATGACCCGGCTGAGCCGCCGGGTGAGCCTCCAGGACATTCAGCAGGTGGGCATCGAGGCCTTTGTCGAGCGGACGCAGCACAACCTGGAATGGCGGTCCCGCCAGCGGATGCTCCTCGGTGTGCTGTTCGGACTCGCGGCGATGACCCGCAACGAGGCGATCTGGCTCGCGGTGACGTTCGCGATCATCGAGTGGTGGAACGTCCGGGCATCGTTCCCGCGGTTCTCCGACCGCCTGGGCGCCTGGGGGATCAACGTCATCCCGGTCGCGCTCGTCTCCATCATCACCTTCGCGCCGTGGGCGTTCCGGAGCTGGATGGAGTTCGGCAGCCCGTTCCCGGGACAGGCGCTCACCAACGCGCTGAGCCTCCAGGGCACCGACGTCTTCGCCTGGCGGGACCAGCCGACCCTCGATCGCTACCTGGCCGCTGGGCCGGCGAAGCTCCTCGAGCTGCGCTGGACGGGCACGGTCCACAACCTGACGCAGGTGCTGCTCTTCCTGGGCGTGCCACTGTCGATCGTCGGGCTGATCGGCCTGCCGTCGGTGGCGCGGTGGCGGCCGTCCGGGGGCTCTGCCTCCGCCGCCACGATCGACCCGCTGCGGCCGCTGCTCATCTTTTCGCTCCTGACGTTCCTCGTGGCGTCGCTGGTCTTCCCGGTCTCCACGACCTGGGGCACGTTCCTGCATGCCGCCGGTGCGATCCACGTCCTGCTCGTGATCTCGGCGCTGCTGGTCCTTGACGGCGTCATCGGCTGGGTCGGTCGTCGCCGCGGCTGGACGAACCCCGTGGCCTGGCTGGGTCCGGCCTTCGCGATCGCTGGCTGCCAGCTCTTCACGTTCACGCTGCTGATCGAGGACGGCCGCACGTCCCGGGCGCACGCTCAGCGGTACGCCGCGATCACGGCCGCGTTCTCCGGCGTCGCCGCGGACGGCACGGGTGTCGACCTCGCGGCCGAGCCCGGCCCGGTCATCACGGACTTCCCCATCTGGTTCGCCGAGGAGACCCGGCACCATGCGCTGGCCCTGCCGAACGAGTCGGTCGAGTCGATCCTCGATCTGGCCGGATCCTTCGACCCGCCGGCTCGATACGTCGTCCTGGAAGCCTCGAACGACGGCACCTTCCTGGCGGAGCTCACGGCCGGGGCAGCCGGCGCGGAGTGCTTCGTGCCGGTCCAGCTGCCGGAGCTCGCGGCCTACCCCGGCGAGCTCGACGATCTCCTGGTCTTCCGGATCCGCTGCCTGTAGCGGAGGTGGGTGGAGCGGTGGGTTCTGGGACCATCGGGTAGGGACCATTGGGCCAGCCGGAGGTCCCATGACCGAGGGCTAGACTCGGCCACGATGACTAGCGAGGCGGGTAGCCGGCCGCTCCAGGCGCGCCTGGCACCCTCGGGGACGCCACGCTCACTCGGCGACACCCGCCGACCCAAGCCGGGCGCCCCGAAGCAGCCCCCGAACGCCAACGGGCACGCCGGTGGCAATGGCAGCGGCGACGGCGCCAAGGGCCGCGCGGACCAGGCGACAGCGTCCGAGCTGATCCACGACGATCCCCTCGCGGCCCTCCTCGACGAGGCCCAGGCCGCCGTGTCCGAAGGCGCCAACTCCCTCCGCGACGTCCGGGAGCGATATCGCGCCGCCTACCTCGAGCGGGTCGAGCGCTGGGAGGGTCTCCGGGCCATCACGAGCGCCAACCCCAACGAGGCGACCCACAGCCGCGCGCGCCGCAGCCAGGCGGCGACCGACGAGCTCGTCGTCGGGAAGGAGGTCGGCCAGGAGCGCTCGACGCTCGGGCGAATCGACCTCGCGGTGCGCTCGCTCGAGAACGCCTGGCTGTTCCTGGCCCGCGAGGACACGACCCTCGTCAGCGACCCGGCCGGCCCGCCGAGCGCCGCCGACGCCCAGATGCGGATCGTGGAGGCCCAGGAGGCCGAGCGCAGTCGTCTCGCCCGCGAGGTCCACGATGGCCCGGCGCAGGCCCTCAGCAACGCGATCTTCCAGGTCGAGGTCGTCCAGCGCCTCCTGGACCGCGACGAGCGCCTCGCCCGCGCCGAGCTTCGCCAGCTCCGGGAGGTCCTCACGCGGGAGCTGCGCGGCGTCCGCGCCTATCTCAGCCAGCTGCGGCCCCCGCTCCTCGCGGACCTCGGCCTCAGCGGCGCCATCCACGAAGCCGCCGACCAGATCGCAACCGCACTGGACATCCCGGTTCATGTCGACCTGGATGAGGGAATCGACGCATTGCCGGAAACGGTCGAGGTCGTCACCCTTCGCGTGGTGCAGGAAGCACTGCAGAATGTCCGCAAGCACGCTCAGCCACGCAACGTCCGGGTCCGCATGGCGCGGGACGCGAGCGGCTGGACGGTCGAGGTTCGCGACGACGGCAAGGGGTTCGAAGCCGACGAACCACTCGGCGGCGGCCGTCGCCACTTTGGTTTGCAGTTCATGCGAGAACGCGCCGAGCTGATTGGCGCAAGATTCGACGTACGATCCAGCCCGGACCTCGGGACCGCCGTCCGAATGACGATCCCACCCGGCGCCATGGGAATGCCCATCCCCGCGGAGGACAACTGATGACGACCGAGACCGAAAGCGCAGACCGTCGGAGAGGTAGTGCGGCCGCGGATCGCATCCGGATCCTGATCGTCGATGACCACGCCCTCTTCCGCGGAGGCATCTCGAACGTTCTCGCCCGCGAGCGCGAGCTGGAGGTCGTCGGCGAGGCGGCCGACGGCCGCTCCGCTGTCGAGATGGTCTCGATGGTCTCTCCCAACATCGTCCTCATGGACCTGTCGCTGCCGGCGCCCGGTGGCCTCGACACGACCCAGCGGATCCGCCGCGAGTTCCCGGCGATCGCCGTCGTGGTGATGGCCCAGGACGAAGACGAGGAGTCGCTGTTCGCCTCGATCAAGGCCGGCGCCGCCGCGTTCGTGATCAAGGACATCAGCCCGGAAGACCTGATCCACGTTATCCGCCGCGTGTCGCAGGGCGAGTTCCTCATCAACGATAAGGTCTTCTCCAAGCCGGCCGTCGCCTCGCGGGTCCTGAAGGAGTTCCGCGAGCTTGCGGTCTACGGCCAGGAGGCCCAGCCGATCTTCGCGCCGCTGTCGCCGCGCGAGGTCGAGATCCTCGACAACATCGCCCAGGGCATGACCAACAAGCAGGTCGCCTACGCCCTGTCGATCTCCGAGCAGACCGTCAAGAACCACATGAGCTCGATCCTCCGAAAGCTCGCCGTGAACGACCGCACCCAGGCGGTCGTCTACGCGATGCGGCAGGGCTGGATCAAGATGCCCGAGGACTGATCCCTCAGTCCTTCCATCCAGGGGTCCAATACCGTGGCTGCCGCCAAGTCTGATTCCGTGGCCGTCGCCACGACCGCTGCTCCGCCCGAAGGCCCGCCCGCCTCCGATCACGAGCTCGCGCTGCGCCTCGAAGCCGAGGTCACCGCGGTCATGGCCGAGGTCGAGGAGATCGAGCTCCTGATCAACCAGGCCAAGACCGAGGCCGCGCGCCACGAGACACGTCGTCAGACCGCGAACGAGAAGCTGCTCATGGCCGCCGAGCGCCTCGAAGCAGGCTCCGGCGGAACGCCCAAGGAGCTCGCGGAGCTCGCGAACCAGCTCGTGACGATCGCGCGCAAGTCCGCCCTCATGGAGGCCCAGATCGACCTGCTCGAGGGCAAGCGCCGGTCGGCGGCCCGCCTGGCGGATGCCACGCGCGCCCACGCAGAGCAGGCCCGCGCGATCGCCGGCGCGCCCGGGTCCTCGCGCAAGCGGGTCAAGACGGCAGACGAGGCGGCGGATGGAACGCCCCTCGACCTGAGCGTCGACCAGGGCGCCCCGATGCCCCCCGGTGTCTCCCGGATGATCCTGACCGCCCAGGAGGACATGCGCCGCGAGATCGCGCGGCAGATGCACGACGGCCCGGCCCAGAGCCTGACGAACATCGTCCTCCAGGCCCAGATCGTCGAGCGGATTATGTCGAAGGATCCGGACAGGGCCACCGCCGAGGTCCACGCGCTGATCGCGATGGTCCAGCGGACGCTGGATGCCACGAAGACCTTCATCTTCGACGTCCGCCCGATGGTCCTCGACGACCTCGGCCTGGTCCCGACCCTGCGCCGGTCCTCCAGCGACCGCGGCCGCCGGATCGGCATCGCGGTCGAGTTCGAATCGGTCGGCGTCGACCGGCGGCTCACGCCGGAGCTCGAAAGCGGGCTCTTCCGGATGCTCGACGACGCGCTGGCTGCCCACACCGCGGGCCGACCCGACACGATGTCCCTGCGCCTCGACTGGAGCGAGAACCTGTCCATCGAGCTGACCGCCGGCCGGCGGCCCCAGGTCGTCGCGGATCCGGATCTGCCCGCCGAGGGTGCCGAGCTGCCGCCCGCGCTGGCGGACATGGTGGCCGAGCGACGCCAGGCCCACGCCGACGCCGTCGAGGCCGCCCGCATCGCCAGCCTCTCGCGCCTGCCGGATCAGGCCTGGCGCGAGGTCGCGTCTCGGGCCCGGATCCTCGGGATCAAGGCCGAGATGCTCGACGACGGCGCCCGCCTCCACCTCGAGGTCGAGCTGCCGGCCGAGGAAACGCCCGCCGAGGTCGCCGCGGAGGCCGCCGCCGGCTGACGGCCCGCCTTGTGTCGCCAGCCCCACTGAACGCGGCCACGTTCGGGGTCACGCTTGGCGTAGTACCCGCTCGAGGCAGGTCGCGGCGCCGGGGTTTGCCAATCGGCAACTAGGACCAATGGGTCATACGCCGGAGCGTGGCATCGACCGTAGAGTTCGCCTCGACCCACCGGCCTAGTTACGGGGGGACGCCATATTGGGAGGCAGTCGGTCAATGGCCCTCATCAATCAGATCCTCGCGACGCTTCGTCGGGACGAGGACGGCCAGGGTCTCGCGGAGTACGCGCTGATCCTCGCCCTCATCGCCATCGTGGCGATCATCGCCCTGATCTTCCTGGGGACCCAGGTGTCGGGCATCCTGAGCACCGTTGGTGGCTCGGTCTAACACGCACTGAAGCAGCGGGCCGGCTCCTCCGACCCACCCGGGCGGAGGAGCTTGTCGGGCACTCGGGTGTGGCATTCGCGCAACGTCAACGCGGCGTTGCTTGATTGACACAGGCTCGAAGGCTCGGCTAGGGTTCCGCTCCGACTCTTCTCGGGGGCGAGGGATCTCGTCTTCGGGCTGGAGATCTCTTTAGGAAAGGAGGTACCAAACTCACATGCAGTTCCTTACCGCTCTTATCAATCTCGTTCGTCGTGACGACGAGGGCCAGGGCCTCGCGGAGTACGCGCTGATCCTCGCGCTCATCGCCATCGTCGCGATCATCGCGCTGATCTTCCTCGGCACCCAGGTGTCGGGCATCCTCAGCACGGTCGGCGGCTCGGTCTAACGACCAACCCACCGACTACCTCGTAGTCAGAACAAGACCGCCGGGCGCTTGCCCGGCGGTCTTGTCATTTCCGGCGACTTGCGAGCGCGGTCGCGGCCCGCTGCGTTGCATCTACGCCTGCCGGGGCTTGGGACAAGACGGTCAGATTCGACCTTACGATCGACCTTGCACCACGCGTGCGTTCTTCCCAAGTCTTGCCAGTAGTACTAGCCCATTCGTATAGTCGCCCGGCACCAGCCCAATGCTAGAGTGGTGCCACCTGTCACAGCAGCCAGCTCACCGGGGAGGGTTCAATTCGTGCGACGGACCAGTCGGCTCGTCCTTCTGCTCGGCATCTTCCTTGCCGCACTGACGTTCATCGTCGTGCTGCTCATCCGTCCGGGGACCACCCCGGGAGGACCAGGAGCGAGTGCCAGCGCCCCACCCGTGAACCTGCCCACGGTCGTTGCGGCCGTTGACATCCCGCTGGGCACCGTGGTGACCGCGGAGATGGTCACGGAGCAGACGCTTCCCGTCGACGTCCGTGATCGGAACGTCCTCGGCGCCGTCTCGCAGGCGATCGGCAAGACGACGCGCACGGCGCTCCTCGTCGGCCAGCAGGTCCACAGCTCCGACTTCCAGAACCGCCTCGTGCCGCTGACCGTGCCTCCGGGCCGGCGCGCGTTCCCGATCGCGGTCAACCAGCTCACCGGCGTCGGCAACCTGCTCGACGTCGGCGACAACCTCGACCTGGTCATCAGCCTCCGCGGCGATGCCTTCCCGGTCGTCCAGATCCTGTCGGATGGCTCGGTTACGGTCGTCTCGGGCATCAACCCGCTCAGCGTCAAGCTGCCGCTGCTGCTCCAGGACGTCCAGATCATCGCCGCGATCGACCCGCCGCCCCCGCCGGCCCCGGCTGCCCAGCAGGGCCAGCCCGCGCCCACGGTGGCCCCCGCGGTCGCGCTCGACCAGCAGAAGCTCCTGATCCTGGCCGTCACCCCGGCCCAGGCGGAGATCCTGCTGTACGCACGGACCACCGGGACGCTCGACGCGCTCCTCCGCTCCCCGGCCGACGCCGGCCAGACGGTGGAGACCACGGGCATCATCCTCAAGAGCCTCGTGGATGACTACGGGATCCTCCCGCCGGAGATCGTCCAGATCCCGATCCCGACCCCGCTTCCCTAGCTCGACGACTCGAGAAGGATCTCGCAGCCCGATGAGCGATCGAATCAAGGTCCTGATCGTCGACGACATCCCGGAGACCCGGGATCACCTCTCGAAGCTGCTCGGCTTCGAGGGTGACGTCGATGTCGTCGGGGCTGCCGCGGGCGGGCCGGAGGCCATCGAGATGGCCAACGCGCTCCGGCCCGACGTCGTCCTGATGGACATCAACATGCCCGGCATGGACGGCATCACCGCGACAGAGAAATTGGCCGCGGACGTGCCGACCGCCGCCGTGATCATGATGTCCGTCCAGGGCGAGGCGGACTACCTCCGTCGGTCCATGCTCGCCGGGGCGCGCGAGTTCCTCGTCAAGCCCTTCAGCTCGGATGAGCTGACCGCGTCCATCCGCCAGGTCTGGTCGCGCGAGAAGGAGAAGCTCAGCCGGTACGCACCGGTGGCGATCA
>JBKKDM010000050.1:0-6021 GCA_046707905.1 Candidatus Limnocylindrales bacterium | reverse complement strand
GCGCTCGGCTATGCCACCTGGAGGCGCGTGGTTGAGCGGCCGGCGCGGCTCACCCTCAACGCCCACGCGCTGGTGGTCCTCGGGCTGATCGGCGTGGTCGTCACGGCAGAGCTCCTGGCGCAGGTCTTCGAGGTCGCGGCGCATGGGGCGGTCGACGGGGCGTTCATCGCCAACGCGGCGGGCGGGGCGCTGGCGGGCATCGACGCGGGGATCACGGGCATGCTGTTCGCCGTGATGTGGTGGCTCCACATGGCCGCCGTGGCGGCCTTCATGTGCTACCTGCCGTACGGCAAGCACCTCCACGTCGCCACGGCGATCCCGAACATCCTGCTGCGCAAGGTCGCGCCGCGAGGTCAGCTGCCGGCCATGGATCTCGAGGCCGAGGGCGCGACGTTCGGCGTCCGGACCGTGGCGGACCTGTCGTGGAAGGACCTGCTCGACGGGTTCACCTGCACCGAGTGCGGGCGATGCCAGCAGGCATGCCCGGCGTACGCGACCGGGAAGCCGCTCAACCCCAAGTCGCTGATCATGAACATCCGCCACGAGGCGGTGGCCGCCGAGGCCGGCGTGCCGCTGATCCCGAACTCGCCGTCCGTGCGCGAGACCCTCGGGCTGGACGATCGCTTCAGGCCGGAAGCGGCGGCGCGACCGCTCGTGGACGTGGCCATCCCGTATGACGCGGTGTGGGACTGCCTGACCTGCGGCGCCTGCGTCGAGGCCTGCCCGGTGACCATCGAGCACGTCGACAAGATCGTCGGCCTGCGCCGGAACCTGGTCCTGGAGGACAGCCGTTTCCCGAAGGAGCTGACCGCGGCGTTCCGGGGGATGGAGAGCGTCGGCAACCCGTGGGGCCAGCAGCCGTCGGCGCGCATGGACTGGACGAAGGGACTCCCGTTCAAGGTGCGGACCGTCGCCGAGGTCAAGTCGGCCGGTCAGCTGGACGGCCTCGAGGTCCTCTACTGGGTCGGCTGCGCCGCCGCGTTCGACGACCGCAACAGGCGCGTCGCCCGTGCGGTGGCCACCTGTCTGGATGCCGCCGGGATCTCCTACGCGGTCCTCGGACAGGAGGAGAACTGCACCGGTGACCCTGCCCGACGGATGGGCAACGAGTACGTATTCCAGATGCTGGCCGGCCAGAACATCGAGACGCTCAACCGCTACGGGATCGGGGAGCGGACGATCGTCACCGCCTGCCCCCATTGCTTCAACTCGATCGGGACCGAGTACGGCCAGCTCGGCGGCAACTTCCGGGTCGTCCACCACGCGGCGTATCTCCGGGAGCTCCTCGCCAATGGTCGTCTGCGCGTCGTCGATGCCGATGCCGGCGCGGACGGTAACGGCGGGACCGGCCGATCGGTGACGCTCCACGACTCGTGCTACCTGACCCGCTACAACGGGATCGTCGACCAGCCCCGCGAGGTCCTGGGCTCAATCGCCGGGCTCGAGCTCCGGGAGATGGACAACCGCGGCAAAAACACCTTCTGCTGCGGCGCCGGCGGCGGCCGGATGTGGATGGAGGAGACGCGGGGCACCCGGATCAACGAGTCCAGAACCGAGCAAGCCCTCGCGACCGGTGCCTCCACCGTGGCGACCGAGTGCCCGTTCTGCATGACGATGCTGAAGGACGGTCTCGAGGCGGCCCAATCGGGGAATGGCGGCACGGTCAAGGCGATCGACATCGCCGAGCTCCTGGCCGAATCGCTCGCACCCACGCAACCCGGCTCGAGGTCGCTGCCGGTCCTTCAATAGTGCGGCTACGCTTCCCACGTGCCTGACGCCGGGACCTACCGCCTGACCGAGGAGCAGCTGCTCCTCCGGGACACGATCCGCCAGCTCGCCGACGAGCGGATCGCGCCGCGCGCCGCCGAGATCGATCGGACCGGCGAGTTCCCCGAGGACATCCGGCAGCTGCTCGCCGCACAGGACGTGCTGGCGCTGCCCTTCCCCGAGGCCTACGGCGGGATTGGCGCCGACCTCCTGACCCAGTGCCTCGCGATCGAGCAGATCGCCCGTGCCTGTGCCACCTCGAGCCTGATCCTCTCGGTCCAGGGCCTGGGGTCGCTGGCCCTCCTGCTCGGCGGCACGGAGGAGCAGAAAGCCCGCCTCATCCCGGACCTCGCATCGGGGAAGAAGCTGATTGCCTTCGCGCTGACGGAGCCCGAGGCCGGGTCGGACGCCGCAGCCACCCGGACGCGAGCCGTCAGGGATGGCGACGACTACGTCCTCGATGGCGGGAAGCGCTTCATCACCCACGGCAGCGTCGCGAGCGTGATCACCGTCTTTGCGGTCACCGATCCCAATCCGGAGACGCCTCGCCACAAGCGGTTGAGCTGCTTCGCCGTCGAGGTCCCGACGCCCGGCTTCTCCGTCTCACGGCTGGAGCACAAGCTCGGGATCCGGGGCAGCCCAACCGCGGAGCTCGCGTTCGAGGGTGTCCGTCTCCCGGCGGCGAATCGAATCGGCGAGGAAGGCGACGGCTGGAAGCTCGCGATGGGGACCTTCGACCGCTCGCGGCCCGGGATCGCCGCGCAGGCCGTGGGGATCGCGCAGGGCGCGCTTGACGTGGCGATCGCCTACGCCCGCGACCGGAAGCAGTTCGGCCAGCGGATCGGCGAGCTCCAGATGGTCCAGGCGATGCTCGCGGACATGGATGCCAAGGTCGAGTCCGCGCGTCAGCTCACCTACAAGGCCTGCGTCGAGATCGAAGCTGGCGCCCGTGACGCGGCTCGCTGGGCATCGCTCGCGAAGCTCGTCGCCGGCGACAACGCGATGGCGGTGACGACCGACGCCGTGCAGGTCCTCGGCGGCTACGGCTACACCGACGACTACCCAGTCGAACGGATGATGCGCGACGCCAAGATCACCCAGCTCTACGAAGGTACCCAGCAGATTCAGCGCCTCGTGATCGCCCGATCGCTGCTCGGGAAGCCCGACTGACGCACGCTGCCTGACTCGGCGCGACGTCGGGCGCCCGGAGCAGCGCTCCTTTCCCGTTGCACCGGAGCACCAATAGGACCATCGGTTTACGGTCACAGGCTGCAATGCCGCCGTAATGTCTCGGTGCTGGCCAGGCGCTCACCGCCTGCCGGCTCTTGATTCCAAGGGGAGCCTTCCTTGCAGTTCCACGGCCGCCCGGGTTTGGGGCGACCCCAGATCCTCGCGTCCGCGCTGGCTGCGCTGCTCGTCGTCTTCGGCACGGGCACCGTCTTCGCCGAGACCTCCGACGTGCCGCGGCCGCCGAAGGCACGCGTCCAGCATCCCGGCGACGTCGCGGGCTTCCGCCTGCCGTTCCCCGCGGGCCTCGATGTGGAGATCCATCAGGGCTGGAACGACCCGTACAGCCACTTCGGGCGTGCCAAGTACGGCTACGACTTCGGGCTCCCGATGTACACGCGCGTCCTCGCCTCCGCGAGCGGGGTCGTGTCGTTCGTCCGCAGCGGCCGGCACGGCTGCGGCGGCAAGAAGTTCAAGAACCGCGCGAACTACGTCACGATCGACCACGCCGACGGCAGCTCGACCCTGTACGGCCATCTCACCTCGATCTCCGTGCGGGTCGGCCAGGTCGTGGAAGCCGGCCAGGAGATCGCGCGCTCCGGGCGGACCGGCTACTCGGGCTGCCAGCCGCACCTCCACTTCGAACGAGGGCTCCAGGGCCACCCGCGCGGCCTGAACCAGTCCATCCCGGTGTACTTCGAGGAGTATCCGGACAGCCGGCTGCTCGAGAACCAGGTCGTCCGAACCGCGCCCCCGTGCGCCGCTCCGGCCAAGGGCAAGCCAGATGCCGACCAGACGAAGGCGGAGAAGCGGCGGGCCGCGAAGCCCCCGCTCAATACGTTCTGCGCGACCTACCGCGGCCTCGAAATCCGCTCGCCGGTGCTTTTCGCGAGGCTCGAGGACGCCATCGACTACGACTGGGCCGAGGACGGCCCGGGCGGCTACTGGCTCGACAAGGCTGAGGACGGCTTCGCTGCGTCGTGGACCGGCCAATTCGAGATCGACATGCCGGGCGTCTACGCCCTCGAGGTTCGGGCGTCGGACAAGGTGCGCGTGCGGATCGACGACGTGACCCTCGTCAACGTCTGGACCGAGCTCGTGCGCCCCGGCAACGTCGTGGTGTCGTGGCGGGCCACCGCCGGCAAGCACACGATCGAGGTCGAGCACGTGGATCGAACCGGAAAGGGGAGCCTGCACGTCTCGTGGGCACCCCGGGTCCTGGACGGCGCCTGGACCCGCTGGTCGAAGTCCAAGCCCGAGGCCTGACCCGGCCCGAGCCTGAGCCCGCGCGAGGCGCAACCCCGCGCAAGGCCCCTCCTCTCGCGCCCGCCCTATCATCGAGAGCCCGTTCGAACCCGCGCCTGGAGGCTCTCCCGCGTGCCCCTTCGGATCGTCGTCCTGACCAAGCCCGTGCCCGACCCCGCCGCCGCGGCCGAGCGGCTCGGGCCCGATGGGAGGCTCGATCGCGCGGCCTCGCCGTCGGTCATCAACGGCAACGACGAATACGTGCTCGAGGCGGCCCTGAAGCTGGTCGAAGCCCAGGAGGGTGAGGTGACCCTGGTCTCGATGGCGCCGCCGAACGGCGTCGAGACGATGCGCAAGGGCTTGGCAATGGGCGCCCACAAGGGCGTGCTGGTCACCGATCCCGCGCTTGCCGGCTCGGACTACGGCGCGACGATCGCGTCGCTGGTGGCGGCGCTCGGCCAGCTCGAGTTCGACCTGGTGCTTGCCGGCTTCGACACGTCGGATGGCGTGGGCGGGGTGATCGGCGCCGCGGTGGCGACGAAGCTCGGCCTGCCGTACCTCTCGTCGGCGGCCAGGATCGACCTCGATCCGGCGGCCGGGACCGTCAAGGTCCGGCGCATCAGCCCAACCGGGTTCGATGTTCTCGAAGCGCCGATGCCGGCGCTGATCGTCGGCACCCAGCTGCTCGGCGAGCCGCGCTATCCATCACTGAAGGGGATCATGGCCGCGCGCTCGAAGGAGGTCGCGACGAAGTCGCTGGCGGACCTCGGCCTCGACGGTGGCGCGGTCGGCGGTGCGGCGGCTCGGACCAAGGTGACCGGCCAGGAGAAGCCGCCGGCCCGTGGCGCGACCCAGGTGGTCCGCGGCACGCCCGAGGAGGGCGCCAAGGCCATCGCCGACCTGCTCGCGTCCCGGAGGCTCATCTGATGGGCGGCACGATGTGGGTCATCGCGGAGCTCGGCGCCGACGGGTCGCTCGCGAAGAGCTCCAGCGAGGTCGCGACGCTCGCCCGCACGCTCGCGGAAGCGGCCGGCGGTGCCGCGGCGGGCATCGTGGTGGCGGCGGATCCCGCAGCGGCGGCGAAGGAGCTCGCGCGCTTCGTCGGGCGGGTCATCGCCGTGGCGGAGCCCGCCGCCGATGGCCATGCCTGGGCCCAGGTCGTGGCGCAGCGGGCAGCGGCGATTCTCGCCTCCGAGACGCCGGCTGCCGTCCTTACGGGCGCCGGGCCGGATGGCCGCGACGTCGCCGGGACGCTCGCGGCGCTGCTCGACCGGCCCGTGCTGGTCAACGCGACCGCGGTTGCGTGGGATGGCGGTCCCTCGGTCCAGATGAGCGCCTTCGGGGGCAAGCTCGTGACCACGTCAGCCTTCACCGATGGGGAATGGGGGATCGTCACGGTCCGCCCGAACGTGGTGACCGCCGAGCCGGCCGGCTCGGCCGGGTCCATCGAGAATCGCGCCCCCGAGGGCGACCTGTCGCTGCCCCTCGTCAAGGTCGTCGAGCGGATCGAGGAGGCCGCCGCGACGCTCCCGATCGAGGAGGCCCGGGTGATCGTCGCGGGCGGCCGTGGCGTCGGCGGCGACGAGGGCTTCAAGCTCGTCCAGGACATCGCGGACAAGCTCGGCGGCGCGGTCGGGGCTACAAGAGCTGCCGTGGACTCCGGCTGGATCCCGTACGCCCAGCAGATCGGCCAGACGGGCAAGATCGTCAAGCCAAAGCTCTATCTCGCCCTCGGGATCTCGGGGGCGATCCAGCACAAGGTCGGGATGCAGACCGCGGAGA